>NZ_CAMLRU010000008.1 GCF_946482535.1 uncultured Flavobacterium sp. | reverse complement strand
ACGCATACTGACCCAACTTTTAATGGTATTCGTATAGGAATAAGTGATGGCCTTACATCGGGTGCTACTTTTTCAACCATTTCCGGTAGTTATTTCTTTTTTGTACAAGAACCCAATATTACACTAACACCTTCTTTTGAAAATCCTTCTTACTTCACTGTCAGTCCAAGTCCGATAACATTAAATTTTGGAACAAATAACAATACCACCCAAACACAGAATTTCTGCATGGAACGCAATGGTATTCACAATGACCTAGAGGTTATTTTGATACCAACGAGCTCTGCCAGACCGGGTTTTGACGCAACCTATAAAATCATCTACAAAAACAAAGGGACAGATACTCAAAGTGGCACCATTAATTTTACCTATGAAGATAGTATTCTACAATTGGTCTCAGCCAATCCTAACGTATCAAGTCAGGGAACGGATAGCCTGAACTGGACTTTTACTAATTTATTGCCCTTTGAATCAAGGGAAATTACAATGATAGTGAATGTGAATTCTCCTACAGACACCCCAGCAGTTAATGGTGGCCATGTTTTAAATTATACCGCAACCATAACAGGCGCAACGGATGAAACTCCTAACGACAATTCATCTACTTTAAACCAGACTGTGGTTAATTCCTTTGACCCTAACGACAAGACTTGTATCGAAGGGACAACTATCACACCTAGTATGGTTGGTCAATATGTTCATTATGTCATTCGCTTTGAAAATACTGGTTCAACCAATGCCGAGAATATTGTCGTAAAAGACATGATAGACACCACTAAGTTTGACATTGCTTCTTTGATTCCACAAAGCAGCAGCCATCCATTTATAACGAGAATTACAAATACCAATAAAGTAGAGTTTATCTTTGAGAATATTAACCTCCCTTTTGATGATGCCAATAACGATGGTTATGTAGCCTTTAAAATTAAAACCAAACCAACCTTAGTTGTCGGGAATACATTCTCTAACAATGCCAGTATTTATTTTGACTATAACTTCCCGATTGTAACCAACACATATTCAACAACGGTTCAGGCACTGAACAATCAAGATTTTGAATTCAGTAGTGTGTTTAGTTTATCTCCGGTTCCGGTAAAAGATTGGCTGACTATTACTACTAAAGAAACCGTAACAATGACTTCGATAAGCATTTACAACACGCTTGGACAACTAATTCAGGTAAATACCAATCCTAATGAAACCATTGACGTTTCCGGCTTACAAAGCGGCAGTTATTTTATTAAAATAATCAGCGATAAAGGAAGTTCATCAAGTAAATTTATTAAAGAATAAAAATAAAAAGCCCTGAGAAATCAGGGCTTTTTTAGTCTCTAATAATCCCCACTCTTCTCTTAATCTCATTCCCAAATTCATCCGCCACGGTAATATAATGAATTCCGGTTTCGGCGGAAATTTGCATTTCGTGAAAGGTTTGCGTTGTGCCTTTGTATTCGTTATCTACATACCAAAACAGTTTGGCCTCACGGTTAGAATGGGCCACTTTTACAATCACCGGTTGTATATTGCTGTTAAAATCTTTGGCCAAATAAATTTTGCTGTTGGTTTTTGGGTAAATAAAATCCATCGCCGCTTTTTGGTCTTGCTTACAATCTTCCCTGAATGGTGGCAAAGGTTTGTAATCAATATGCAAACTCTTATAGTACCATTCCATCACCGGCGGCAACACAAACCACTTTTTGGAAACAATTTTATCTACATCTTCGCAACTGCTGTTCACTCTGAACTGTTGTGTAACATCCAAATGCACCAACTTATGGTACGGACAAACCGCTGTTTTCTTACCGCTTCTTGTGATTAATTGTTTGGTTTTCGGGCAATCGTCTTGAGCCAAATGACCGCTTAAACTACAAACCTCTGCATATTCCAAATCGTTCAAAGGCGGCTGGAACCATTTTTTTCTCGGCAACAAATTGAAGACATCAAATAAAATCGGTGCGGCACTTCCAACACCGGTTAATTCCGGTCTGCCTTCGCCATTTGCGTTGCCGACCCAAACGCCAACCACATAACGCGAATTCGTCCCAATCGCCCAAGCATCGCGGTTCCCGAAACTGGTGCCCGTTTTCCAAGCGAGTTCCAACGAAGAATCGTAAAACTTCCAAGCTTCGTCGCCTTCCGGTCGGTTGACTTCTTTCATGGCGTTGTAAGTCAGGTAAATCGAACCGGCTCCGAAGATGTTCTTCTGAAAACAATCGCCACCAAAGTCTTGTTCATAACCGTTGACATAATTCAACTCCGCAAACTCATTGCTTCGGTATTTTCCGCTCGATTGGTTGAAATAGTTAATCGTAGAAGACATATTCGCATAAGCACGACACAAATCCCACAGATTGCTTTCGGCACCGCCCAAAATCAACGACAAACCATAATGATCCGGGTGTTGGTTGATGTTTTTCAGCTTTAATTTCTGAGTCAATTCATAAAAATTATTCACCCCGTTTTCCTGTAGCATCAACACTGAAGGAATGTTCAACGAACGCGACAAAGCCCGCTGCGCCGGAACCGCGCCGTCAAACGTAAGATTAAAATTCTGCGGGGTATAACCCGAAATTTGAGTGGGAATATCGGCTACCAAAGTATTAGGTAACAATTCGCCTTCATCGAGCATGGAGGCGAACAACAATGGTTTCAAAATACTGCCCGTACTTCTTGGTGCACCAATAATATCGACATCTTTGTCGTGGTCTTTGTCCGTTGGCGAATTGCCGACATAGCTTATCACATTGCGGTTTTGAATGTCGATTACCATAATCGCCAAGTTGTGCACTTCGTTTTGTTTGTATTGATTGTAATACTGTTGCGCAATTTGGTTCACGCGATTCTGCAAAGAAATATCGACTGTAGTTTTGATGCGTTTGCCTTCGTTAGTTTTGGCGATTCTTTGCAGCAAATGCGGCGCGATTTGTGGCAGATTATAAGGTTTCTGCGGCAACGGTTCTTTGATGGCCAACTCATAAGTGAGCTTATCGATGATTTTTTCGTTGTAGAGTTTGAGTAACAAAGTATTGCGTTTTCGCAACAACTTGATTTGATTTTTTCCGGGATAAATCAAACTCGGCGCATTCGGCAAGACCGCCAAAGTCGCACTTTCCGCCCATGACAATTGGTAAGATTGCACCCCGAAATACCGCCAAGACGCCATTTCCAAACCGACTACATTTCCGCCATAAGGTGCGTGAGCCGCATATAATTCCAAGATTTTTTCTTTGGAATGGCGCAACTCTAATCGCGTGGCCAAAATCATTTCGATGCCTTTTTCAAAATAGGTTCGCTTCTTGTTTTTACGCGACAAACGGATGACTTGTTGGGTCAAAGTACTACCGCCACGAACGACTTTACCGGCACTTCGGTTTTGCTGAAAGGCTTTGACCATAGCCACGGGATTGAATCCCGGATGGTGGTAAAAATGTTCGTCTTCAAAATAGACAATACACTTTTTAAACTTCTCCGGAACACTGTCTTGTGCCGGAAAACGCCATTGGCCGTCGCGGGCAATCTTGGCCGCTAACAATTCGCCATCGCTGCTTTCGATTACAGTGGCATAAGGCGCTTCAAATAAAACACGTGGTAACGAAAAGTAATAGACGACCAACAGTATGAAAAATACCGCTGACTTCTTTGGGTTGCGTTTGATATAAGAAATGAAGCGTTGCAGGAACGCTCTTAGTTTGGCTTTCACGTTTACAAAAATTCAAATGAATGGTTCCTTAGCCCCGATCGCAGAGGAAATCAAAGATTGGAACGAAGAGCGGGAACACGGTTGCCCGATAATTCCCGAACCATTCGCTCCTTAATTTACTTAATCACTTCTACCCATTGCCCTTTGGTACGCGCTAAAAACTCGTTGTCGTACATGGCTTCGCATTGCAAGCCCGGCAAGTAATATTTGCCCAAATACGAGGCATTCAACAAGATTTTAAACTGACGCGTTTCCGCCGCTTTCAAACTGAAATAGTAATTCGCACGGTCATCGCGAATGTCAATATAATCGGCGACATTGCTGGTGGCATCACCAAAATCGGTGTAGCGCGTGTTGACAATTTCAAATCCGGAAGGCAGAATTTGCGACAAAGCGATGTTTTCTACCCTTTCGTTTTTGCGATTGGTTAAAGTCACTTCGGCATAGAATTCGGTGCCTTGGGCGATTTTGGAAACACTTATGGCTTTTCCTTTTCGGTCTTTGAAAACCACATTGGCCGACACATTACTTTGCATTGGCTTTTCGCTTCCCACCGGAAGAATACCGCTATTCAAGACGCGAACGAACAAGGTGTTCTTTTTGTTGTTCTTAATCGTCACCGAATTGTTCCCCATTTTAACCGCCAAATTGCGTTGCGCGATGGTTTTATCGGTGGTGATGACTTCCGGTTTTCCGGCATTGGTATAGGAAATCGAAACGCCTTTCGGACCATTGGATTTGGCGAATTTAGCCATCGCATACAAGCCGTAAGCCGTAGTTTGCGTGCTCATCCATTGTTGGCTAGAAAGGTTTTTGGCCAATTTCGTTGCCATGGCAAATGCTTTTTGTTTTTGGCCCAATAAGATCAAGGTTTCCAAAGCCATTGCACGGTTTCTTTCGGCTGAACCGTAATAATAGTAATGGTATCCGGTTTCGTTTTGCTCATCGATAAACGCCTTGCTCAATAAAGACATGCCTGCTGTATTTTGTTTCACCAAAGCATAACTGGCCGCTAAACGCAACTTGCTTTCGTTAGAAATACCAACGGTTTCGCGCAATCTGTTCATGGAAGCCAAATCGGCCGAACCGGCTAAAGCCAGAGTATACAAGCGATACGCTTGGGCAAAATCATTGTCATATTGGTTTTCGAAACGCCATTGTTTGGCTTGTTTTTGTTGGTAGGCTATCCATTTAGTTTTGAAATTAATTGGCAACACATAACCTTTTTTCTCGGCTTCGATTAAGAAATGTCCGGCATAAGAAGTTCCCCAATCATCGGCATCGGCATTGCCCGGCCAATAAGAGAAACCTCCGTTGGCCAATTGGAAATTACCCAAACGCTGGATTCCGGCGGTGACATTTTTCTGGATTTTTTGTTTGTAGGTCGCATCCAAATCCATGATTTCTGTTAAATACAATTGCGGGAAAACCGAAGAAGTGGTTTGCTCAACGCAACCGTGAGGATATTGAATCAAATAATCCAACCTTCTGCCGAAATCAACTGTCGGTACCGAAGACACTTCCATCTTAGCTTTGTTACTGCCGCTTACGCCAAAGGTTTTCCAGGAAATGGTTTTCGAACTGTTTGGCGGAATGACAATATCGGTAAAAGCATTCGTTACCGGATTCGGATTGGTTACATCAATTTCGACGGTATAAGTCGATTTCTCTTTGCCCGAAGTCGCAATGATGTCTATTTTTCCAATGCCGGTTGTGGCACCGACTTCCAAATTGAAGTAAGCCATTTTCTCATCAGGTTCGGTGAATTTCACTATTTGACTAGCTTTTCCAACGACTCTGACACTATTGTTGGTTTTGATTTGCAGTGTTACATTTTTGATGTGTTTCTCCGTGGCAAAAAGTGTCACCGGTATGGTCACTTTTTCAGATGGGGAAATTTTTCTCGGCAACGTGGCCAAGATCATCAACGGACTTTTAACTTGCGTAGCTTTTTCGGCCATCCCGTAAGCGCTGGTTTTAGCATCGGCCGCTACGACCATCGTACGAACTGAACCGATGTATTTCGGCAATTTGATTTTGTGGGTTTTGGTGCCGCCGTTTAATTCAAACGGACCAAAGTACATGACCACCGGTTTGAAACGATTGGCTTTTTTGGCTTTACCGCCGCCGGCTTCCGCATCTCCACCGATGCTGAATACTTGGTTCACTTTTCCGCCATAGGCACCAATTACATCATCATAAATATCCCAAGTTCTTACGCCCAAAGCTTCGCGGGTGTAGAAACTCGTCCAAGCATTTGGTGTTTTGAAGCGGGTTAAATCCAGCAAACCTTCATCAACAACGGCTATGGTATAGGTCATTCGTTTGCCTTTCTTTTCAGAAACTTTAACGTTGATGGTTTGTTCCGGACGAAGTACATCAGGCATGGAAAGTACCGGTTCTAACACTGTATTTTTATCAATCACTTCTATCGGAACAATGCCGTACATTCTGATAGGCGAATCGTTTTTAGTAGAAGCATGGGGTTGTAATAATGAAATATTGATGTACACATTCGGTGCCATGTCACCGGTGATTGGCAACTCGACTGTGGTTTCTCCTTTTTTGGTTTTGGCCCAAATGGTTTTCAATACTTTGGTTCCGTTTTCTATGGAAATCATCGCTCTGCCGCCTTCACTTGATGGGAAGAAGATTTTCGCTTTATCTCCAACGGCATAATTCGTTTTATCTGTAGTAAATCGCAAAATGGTGGCCGATTCTCCATCGGTACTTCTGCTTTTGGCAGACCACCATGGCATATCGATATATACTCTTACTCCGGTAGCGTGACCATCAGTTGGGTCAGTTACTCGGATTAAATAATTGCCCCAATCTTCATCGGGAACACTAAAGGAGATACTTCCTCTTCCTGACGCATCGGTATTGACATAGAAATTTTTATAGCCGATAGTCGCATTCGAAGTATTGTAATTCGACAGATTATCATTGGACGCATCCCACCACCAACGCGATTGCAAACGGTAAACGCTCACTTGTAAGTTTTTAACCGAACGTGGACGACCGGTTTCACTTACCGTTACAATGTCGAAGCGATTGTTTCTACCGGTTTCAATCATGCCGTATTTATTCGGCTCAGGTGATTTTATCCCAACGTACGTTTGGTAAGGCGAATAAGAAGTCGAAGCCACATCGGTACTCACATCGCCGCCACTTTCGTACACTTTAGTGATAAAAGCGGCTTTCAACATTCCGGGAGCTTGTCCTTGAATGGTTGGTTTAATCGGAATAGAAGCGCGACCTTGGGCATTGACTTTTCCGGAGAAAATATTGATTTCTTCGGTGTAGAAACTGCGGGTTGGGTCATCGAAAACGTATTTGTCAAAACCTTTGAAAGTGGTTACTTGCTGAGAGAATTTGGCTTGTACTTCGGTTTTTAAATCCTTAGCTACAGCGCCATGCAACCATAAAACTTGGATGTTATTGACGTTCTCCTTATTCGCCGAAAGTATGGTTTCATTGAAACTGTTTTTGATTTTTAATCGGTTCGGCTTGATGGTTTCAATTTTGATGCTTTTGTAAAAACGAGCGCCGCCAATACTGATTACCGCTTCCCAATTTCCTGTAATGTCTTCGGTTTCGGTTGGGATGATGAATTTATAATGATTGAGCGCATTCATTTTTTGCACCGCTTCATAAACCGTTTTCCCGTTAGGGTCATTCATTTTTAATTTAATAGGATGCGAAGCCGGTAATTTATTAGCATTGTCATTTAAAATAAAAGACAAATACACTGTATCGCCCGGACGCCAAACGCCGCGTTCTCCGTAGATGTATCCTTTCAAACCTTTTTGTAAAGTTTCCCCCGAAACATCAAAGTTACTCACAGATAAAGACAACTCATCATCCAGTTTCACATAGGTGCTTTGGTCACCATCGCTGACAATGGCGAAATAGGCATATTTTTCCAATTGGAAAGAAGCCACTCCATCGCTGTCTGTGGTAGAAGAAGCTATTTTTTGTTGTTGGAAACTGTACAAATCTACTTTAGCACCCGAAACCGCTTTGGTAGAAACGATATCGCTTACGGCAACAACAACTGATTTATCTGTACCGCGCTTGGCGATTACCCCTAAATCTGTGGCTAAAATATTGGTTCCGACTTTAGTATTGTAAAAATAATAATCGTTACACGGATCTTGACTTTCGCGCCATTCATAGTCTTCTTCGTAATAGTAATCATAGCCGCTGCTACTGTAATTCACGTCGTTTTCATCGACTTCTTCTTCGGCTTCACTATTGTAATATCCTTCTTCGTCTTCATCCTCATCAGGTGTAGTTGAAGCATTACATCTGTACATCGAATAGGCTTTTTTATAAGAGAACTCCACTCGGTAAATGGCACCCGGTTCGGGTTTGATGATTTTGGAGAGGTCTAAAGCGTAAGTATTCCACTTGGTGTAATCGATGAGATTGTTTTGCTTTAGTTCAATTTTGGTTTTGGCTATCGCTTGCCCAACTTGTCTCAGATTACGGGTTCCGTTGAGCTCATTGTTTTGCAGAAACTGCATGATGTTGTTCTTGTAGATTTTGAAAACTTTCACATCAACCGCATTCAAATTGGCAACTTCAAAATTGATTTTCAAATTATTGGAACTTGGTAAAATGTTCCCGCTTTTAAGCAATCTTACGCCTGGTTTTACTTGTTCGAACAACAATTTTTCTGAGTAATTATTTTTCATTTTGTAGCCATAGATGTTTTCAATTCCTTGAAAAACCTCTACCAACTTACTGCCTGAAAATCCGTTTTCAGCAGACTGAACCGCTTCCACAATTTCTTCTACGGCGACTGCGGCTGCAGTATCCACAACGGTTGAATCATAAACTTCTTCCACAGCAACTGCTTCAGAGGCACTACCTCGGTCTACTTTGGAATCGGGTTCTTTGTTGTAAAAGACTTTCAGGACATTGCCCATCGTAGCAAATTTCAAATTACTAGTGTTTTCAATTGCTACCAATCCTTTAAAATCCTGGTCTTTTTTTAATGGGTCTGAAAAATTGATGAGCACCGATTGGTTGTTGGCATCACCCACTTCAATTTTTAAGACTTTGAACTGATTTTTACCCGGAATCGGGAATCTGGTCACACCTTTTTGGTCGATATCCACGTCATCTCCATCCCAATTGATAATGATTTCACTATCGTCATCAAAGCGTTGGATACTGTCGATTATGAATTTGAAATCGGTGGCCGTGCTAACCGCCTTGTCAAATTTAATTTTTAAATTTTTGTCGTTTTGAGTCGCTTCTATAATTTTTTGGGCCTCTTCAAAACTGAGGTTATCAGCGGTTTTCAAATTTCCGTGTAAGTAATACCAATCTCTGTTGTAGGATTGCAAATCTTGAGTATTGACCAAAAAATCCTGTTTGATGGTTTTAACCGAAAAGTTGAAATCCTTGAGCTCTTTGGGAACTTTGTTTGTTATGTCCGATAGATGCAAAGTGATTTGGTACAAAGTATTTTGTTCCAATTTTTCTTTGGGAATAAAGGCGATGGTATTGGGTGAAAGCGCTACGACTTTACCACTTACGCTGGGAGAAATATCAAACAAATCTTCGTCTAATTCCTGATTGGGTTTCCAATCGCTTTTGTTGAAGGCCAATTGGACTCTAAAGTCCGAGTGGACCGAGACGAAGCCCGATGAAAATCCTGTAATGTAATCTTTGTAGAGTGAGGGATCTGAATCAAAATCGGAAGCCGATTTTTTAGAACAGGATTGCAATAATAAAATTGCAACAAGCAAACCTAGAATCTTGCTGGTTTTCATCGTTTAAAAAGAGATTATTTGTTAGAACTTATGCCTTGAGAGCCTCACCCTAAATCCCTCTCCAAAGGAGATGGACTTAAAAAATCCGACTTGTCAATTAGCATTATAACGATAAAAATAGTATAATATTATTTACCTTGAGAAATATTTTTTAGGAATATTTTTCTGAATTTTTTATTTGCGTTTAGAGGCAAAAAATCTGATCATTAAATCGGAAGCTTCTTGGGCCAAAATCCCTCTGATTACTTGGGTTTTTGGGTGCAATTGGGTGCCCAAATTTTGAAAACCTCTTTGTTCATCCGAAGCACCGAAAACCACTTTGGAAATTTGGCTCCAGTACAATGCGCCGGCACACATTTGGCAGGGTTCTAAAGTGACGTAAAGCGTACACCCTTTTAAGTATTTTCCGCCGATGAAATTCGCAGCCGAAGTGATGGCTTGCATTTCGGCATGGGCGGTTACATCGTTGAGCATTTCGGTAAGATTGTGCGTTCTGGCGATGACTTTATTATCGATTACAATGACGGCACCAACCGGAATTTCCCCTTTTTCAAAGGCCAGTTCCGCTTCTTGCAAAGCTTTCTTCATAAAATACTCGTCGGTGAAAGGGTTTTCCATAAAACAAAAATACAATTTCAATTCGTACATTTGCAGCATGTCAAAAAAATTGCTTGAACAACTGAACAATCCCGCTGATTTGCGAAAATTAGCTGTAACCCAATTGCCTGAAGTGGCGAAAGAGTTGCGCGAGTTTATCATTGATATTGTTTCGGTGAAAGAAGGACATCTCGGCGCGAGTTTGGGTGTAGTCGAATTGACGATTGCTTTGCATTATGTATTCAACACGCCCGAAGATTTGCTGGTTTGGGACGTTGGGCATCAAGCTTACGGACATAAAATTTTAACCGAGCGCAGAAAGAAATTCGACACCAATCGCCAATTAGGCGGCATTTCCGGTTTCCCGAAACGCAGCGAAAGTGTTTATGATACTTTTGGAGTTGGCCATTCTTCCACTTCGATTTCGGCGGCTTTGGGTATGGCGATTGCTTCTCAACTCAAAGGCGAAAACAAGCATCATATTGCTGTGATAGGCGATGCTTCGATTGCGAGCGGCATGGCGTTTGAAGGCTTAAATCATGCCGGCGTGACCGATGCAGATTTGTTGGTGATTTTAAATGATAATGCTATCGGCATTGATCCAAGTGTCGGCGCTTTGAAAAATTATTTGACCGCTGTCAAAGAAGGCAAAAACCCGAAGCAAAACAACATGATTAAATCGCTGAACTTTGATTATTCGGGTCCGATTGACGGTCATGATTTGCCGACCTTGATTAAAGAATTAGAACGCCTTAAAAAAGTCAAAGGGCCAAAGTTTTTACACATTATCACCACCAAAGGTAAAGGACTACAACAAGCCGAAGAAGACCAAGTAAAATACCATGCGCCGGGAAAATTTGATGCGGCTACGGGAGAAATTTTAAAAAAATCGGAAGAACATTTACCGCCTAAATTCCAAGATGTATTTGGACTGACCTTAGTTGAATTGGCTAAAAATAATCCGAAAATCATTGGGATTACACCGGCTATGCCGAGTGGTAGTTCGATGAAATTTATGATGGAAGCTTTCCCGAAACGCGCTTTTGATGTTGGGATTGCCGAACAACACGCCGTAACCCTTGCTGCCGGAATGGCGACTCAAGGCATGGTGGTTTTTTGCAACATTTATTCGACTTTTTTGCAACGTGCTTATGACCAAGTAATCCACGATGTAGCTTTGCAAAACCTGCCGGTGATTTTTTGTTTGGACCGTGCCGGATTGGTAGGCGAAGACGGCGCAACCCATCACGGTGTTTTTGATATTGCGTATTTACGCTGTATTCCGAATATGATGATTTATGCGCCGAAAGATGAAATTGATTTACAAAACATTTTATACACGGCGTCATTAGGCTTAAAACATCCTATTGCGATTCGTTATCCTCGCGGTCGCGGCAAAAATACCGATTGGAAATTTCCTGCTGATTTTCAAAAAGTGGAACTTCGGAAAGCACAAAAATTAAAAAAAGGGAAAAAAGTAGCGATTCTCTCTACGGGTACTATTGCCTATAATGTTACTGCTGCTTTGGCTGAAATAGAAGACGACGGCCATTTTGCGCATTATCATTTTGGATTTGTCAAACCTTTAGACGAAAAGAAACTGCACAAAATCTGTGATAAATTTTCGACTATCATTACCGTAGAAGACGGAGTAACTACAGGCGGATTTGGTAGTGCTATTCTGGAATTTGCCGCCAAAAACGATTATGTCAACGAAATTTTTCTTTGCGGTGTGCCCGATTATTTTATCGAACACGGCACGGTAGATGAATTGCAACAATTTTGCAATATTGATGTGGATGGATTGAAATCGCTTTTTTCTACTTTGTTGGAGGAAGATTAAAAAGTGACAAAGTAACAGAGTGACAAAGTTTTTGGATGGTAAATTAGCTGTCAAAATTAAGCCGTTACTATTTTGTTCAGCTGCACCGCTTTTCCATCAGTTAGCATGGAGATGAAGTGACAAATGTGTAGCAATCTATCATACAAACTTTCTTTTTCCAAATGGTGTTTTTCGGGTAGAATTTTCATTAGCAACTTGTCGTAATTCGTGGCGTTACCGTTATACGTATTGTTGTAAGCGGTAATGAATTTGTCCAACAAATTATTGATGATTTGGTAACCCGATAATTCTTTTTCAATGACTTCGCGGCTTTGGTAAATGTTCTTTACGCTCAACTTAATGATATCGTCCATTTGCGCTTTGTACTTGCTTTTGTCGGTTAGGGCAAAATGGAATTTCCCTTGTAAAATGGCTTCTTCATTTTCAATAAACACGCGAACCGCATCATTGATTAAATTCCCGATTGCCAAAGCTCTCAAATAACTGATTCGGTCTTCTTTGGTGGTTAACGATTGGTATTTGGCCGCGTCAATGGTGTCTTTTACCAATTTGATTAAATATTCCAACGCGTAATCTTCGGAAACCAAACCTAAGTTAATGCCGTCTTCAAAGTCGATTATCGTGTAGCAAATATCATCGGCAGCTTCGACTAAAAATGCTAACGGATGGCGTTCATAACCCACATCTTCGCCGGTTTTGTTGGAAATCATGCCCAATTCTTCGGCGACTTCTTTGAAAAAAGCGACGTCGGATTGGAAGAAACCGTATTTTTTATCGGCGATGTTTTTAGTGGGCTTTTTAGGCAAACTTTCTTTCGGATATTTGGTAAAAGCGCCAAGTGTAGCATAAGACAAACGCAAACTGCCTTCGATGCCGGGACGCGAACTCGTTAGCACCGAAAAACCATTGGCATTGCCTTCAAAATCGATTAAATCTTGCCATTGTTTGGGCGTTAATTGGTCTTTGTATTGTTGGCCTTTTCCAATCGAAAAATATTCGCCAATGGCTTTTTCGCCTGAATGTCCGAATGGCGGATTGCCGATATCATGAGCCAATGCCGCAGCAGCCACTATCGCTCCGAAATCGTTCATGTGATAGCCATGAACTTCCTTTAAATACGGATATTTCTCGATGATTTTTTTGCCAACCAATCTTCCTATGGAACGACCTACAACCGACACTTCCAAACTGTGTGTTAATCTTGTGTGGACAAAATCGGTTTTAGATAATGGAATGACTTGGGTTTTGTCTTGCAAACTGCGGAAAGCCGACGAAAAGATAATACGGTCATAATCGACTTCAAAGCCAAGTCTTGTGTCGTCTTGTTCGATGCGCAACCTTTTGCCGGTGTCGCCTTGGCGTTTTAGAGATAAAAGTTGTTCCCAGGTCATAATGCTTGATGTTGGATGTTAGAGGTTGGGTGTTGGGTGACAATTTAGTTTTAACCAAAAATACATTTTAATTTAGACTTTTCTTTAGGCAAACGCTGTTTTCTACGCCTATGTATTGCCCGAAATTCTCGGTGATTTGATAGCCCAGTTTTTGGTACAAACCGATGGCGTCTTTTTGCAAATAACCGGTTTCGAGGATGGCGATTTTATAACCTTCTTCTTTAGCCCAAAGTTCTAATTCGGTTAAAATGGCTTTGGCGATGCCTTGGCCTCGGTATTCGGGCAAAGTGTACATGCGTTTGATTTCAACGGTTTCGGTATCATATTCTTTGTAGGCGCCGATGCCGACAGCTCTTCCGTTTTCATAAGCAATCAGTGCATTTTTGAGCAAATTGGTTTTGTTGAATTGGGCGTAAAATTCGTGGTCATCGCCGTCCAAAACTCTTAAATAAGCATCAAGTTGGTGGACTAGATTTCCAAAATCTTGGTTATCGGAAGTAGTTCTGACGATGGCTCTCACTTTATTCCTCGTTAGGCGTTGTTGTTGATTTATAAAATTCGCGTTTTTCTTGTTCCAAAGCTTTGTTATCTACTACATAAGTTTTAGAAATGCTGTCGTGCCAACCTCTTCCGCCAAATATCAAAACAGATAACGGGTTGAAAGGAATTAAACGACAAAGGGAACGAATCAAAATATTTTCATGACTTGGTTTTTCACCATATTCATTGACCACTGTGGTTCCCGTGATAAATTTTCCGATGGTTCGAGCGGTTAAAATTTCAAATACATTGTAATAGAGCAACGTGATGGTATAGGTAACGGTATACAGTGCGATTCGGTTTTGATCGAGTTTTGAAACAAATTCAACCGGTTTTTTGGTGCCCAATAAATCTCCGATAATAAACGAAATTATGGCTAATGCAAACATTAAGATTAGTTGCATTATCGTATCAATAAGATAGTTTAAAAATCGTTGTCCGATGGAAGCGGCGGCATATTCATCGACTATGTATTGCCTTTTATTGAGGTTCTCCATATCGTTATTCTTTTTCGTTGGCCAAAAAGAAATTTCTGGATTTCTTTGGATACTGATTGTAGCTTTTATCACTTGGATTGGCGATGACCGATTTGATGTTGATTTCGTCACCAACTTTAAAATTGGCTTCGGTATATTTATAATCCAACAGGTATTCCCCGCAGAAATAATTGCCGTTTTCGTCTTTTTCGATGATGCCGGTGTAGACTCCTTTTTTTTGTTTTGACATGGTTTTACCGATATTAAATCCCTAACGGGATTGGCCCTAGCCCCGATTGCAGCAAGTATCCTTTTTTATAACCCAGCATCTCGACTGCGCTCGATGTGACAAAAAAGATACTGCGGAAAGCGGGAAATAGCTCCTAAAATTAATCAAAAAACAGCCATCTGACGACAGCTGTTTTCTAAATTCTTTATTCTATATTTTAATTACGATCCGCACATTTCGCAATCGTCACCACCGTTTCCGGCGGCGTTGCGTGCTCTTTCTACCATAGCGGCAAAATCTTCGGCGGTCATTTCTCCGTTTTCGGTTGGCACTATGACTTCTACGGCTACTGCTTCCGGTTTTTCGGCAATGGTTGGCTCTGCTTTTTTATCGTTGTTCAACGTGAACTTGATAGCGTCTACGGCAGCTTTAGTTCTCAAGTAATACATACCGGTTTTTAAGCCGCTTTTCCAAGCGTAGAAATGCATTGATGTAAGCTTCGCATAGTTGGCGTCTTGCATGAACAAGTTCAATGATTGCGATTGGTCGATAAAGTAACCTCTGTGTCTTGACATGTCGATGATGTCTTTCATAGACATTTCCCAAACAGTTTTGTACAGCTCTTTTAAGTCGGCCGGAATACGTTCGATATTTTGTACCGAACCGTTGTGGCGCATGATTTCTTGTTTCAAGTCTTCGTTCCACAAGCCGCGTTTTACTAAGTCTTCCAACAAGTGTTTGTTTACTACGATGAACTCACCCGACAATACGCGACGCGTGTAGATATTAGAAGTATATGGTTCGAAAGCTTCGTTGTTTCCAAGGATTTGCGAAGTAGAAGCGGTTGGCATTGGTGCCATCAACAAGGAGTTTCTCACTCCGTGTTTTACTACCTCTTTGCGCAAAGCAGCCCAATCCCAACGACCGGATAATTCTTCGTCTTTGATGTTCCAAAGGTTGTGTTGGAATAAACCTTCGGAGATTGGCGAGCCTTTAAAGCTTGAGTATGGTCCTTCTTCTTTGGCCATTTCCATAGATGCAGTTACGGCGGCAAAGTAGATCGTTTCAAAGATTTCTTGGTTCAATTGTTTGGCTTCATCACTGGTGAACGGCATTCTCAATAAGATGAAAGCGTCGGCCAAACCTTGTACGCCCAATCCTACCGGACGGTGACGCATATTAGAATTTTCGGCTTCTTTTACCGGATAGTAATTGCGGTCGATAACTTTGTTTAGGTTACGGGTTACGCGTTTGGTTACGTTGTATAACAATTCGTGGTTGAACTTCCCGTTTTCCACAAACATTGGCAACGAAATAGAAGCCAAGTTACATACCGCAATTTCGTCTTCGGAAGTGTACTCCATGATTTCGGTACACAAGTTAGACGAGCGAATGGTTCCCAAATTCTTTTGGTTCGATTTGCGGTTTGCAGCGTCTTTGTACAACATGTATGGTGTTCCGGTTTCGATTTGCGACTCGAGGATTTTTTCCCAAAGTTCACGCGCTTTAACCGTTTTTCTTCCTTTGTTTTGTGCTTCGTAAGAAGTATATAAAGCTTCGAACTCGTCACCGTAAACATCGTATAAGCCCGGACATTCATTAGGACACATTAACGTCCAATGGGCATCTTCTTCTACGCGTTTCATGAACAAATCTGAGGTCCACATGGCGAAGAATAAGTCACGCGCACGCATTTCTTCTTTTCCGGTGTTCTTTTTCAAGTCGAGGAATTCAAAGATATCGGCATGCCAAGTTTCTAAATAGATAGCGAAACTTCCTTTTCTTTTTCCGCCACCTTGGTCTACGTAACGCGCGGTGTCGTTAAATACACGTAGCATTGGCACGATACCGTTAGACGTTCCGTTGGTTCCTCTGATGTACGAACCGGTAGCGCGCACATTGTGTATAGACAAACCGATTCCTCCGGCAGATTGCGAGATTTTCGCGGTGTTTTTCAACGTATCGTAAATACCGTCGATGCTGTCGTCTTTCATGCTCAATAAGAAACAAGACGACATTTGCGGTTTTGGTGTTCCGGCATTGAATAAGGTTGGCGTTGCGTGCGTAAAGAACTTCTTCGACATTAAGTCGTAGGTTTCAATTACCGCATCCAAATCGTTCAAGTGAATCCCAACAGAAACACGCATTAACATGTGTTGCGGACGCTCTACGATTTTACCGTTGATTTTTAGCAAATATGAACGCTCTAAGGTTTTGAAACCGAAATAATCGTAATTGAAATCGCGGTTGTATATGATGTGCGAGTTTAAGAACTCGGCATTGTCTTGGATAACCTGGTGCACTTCTTCAGAAAGTAGCGGTGCCGCTTGGTTGGTTCTTGGATTAACGTAATGGTACATTTCGTTCATGGTTTCCGAGAACGATTTGTTGGTGTTTTTATGCAAGTTAGAAATAGCAATACGAGCGGCTAATTGGGCATAATCCGGGTGAGTAACTGTCATGGATGCGGCAGTTTCAGCAGCCAGATTGTCGAGTTCGGAAGTGGTTACGCCATCGTATAATCCTTCGATAACTTTCATCGCTACTTTTACAGCGTCTACCAATTCATTTAAACCATAGCATAGTTTTTTAATTCTATCCGTGATTTTGTCAAACATTACCGGTTCTTTGTGACCGTCTCTTTTTACTACGTACATACTTGTTAGGTTTTGTGAAATAGAGAATCCCTTCGCTACTTCGAGTTACTTGTTTTGTTTTGTTAATCCCTTAACTTGCAGAAGAATCTTCTGCGGTTTTATGAGAAGCTAATCCGGCTGTCCGTTATATCTTTTTCTCTCGTTTAGCAACGAGAGAAAAAGGAAGCTCCCGAGGCTTCGGGACCATCCGGGCTAGGCTACTGCACATCTTAGAAGTCAGCGTCGAAGCTGATTTTTTGGTCTTCGGTATCTTTTGACATTACGCCGGCTTTTTGGTATTCGGCCACGCGTTTTTCAAAGAAATTGGTTTTTCCTTGTAGCGAAATCATGTCCATGAAATCGAAAGGATTGGTCGAGTTATATACTTTTTTACAACCCAATTCCACTAATAATCTGTCGGCTACAAACTCTAAATATTGTGTCATTAAAGCGGCGTTCATTCCAATCAAACTTACGGGAAGCGACTCGGTAATGAATTCGCGTTCGATATTCAAGGCATCGGTAATGATTTCCGTAATTCTGGCTTTGGACACTTTGTTCACCAAATGGTGGTTGTGTAAATGCACGGCAAAATCGCAGTGTACACCTTCGTCACGAGAAATTAATTCGTTAGAGAAAGTCAATCCCGGCATTAAACCACGTTTTTTCAACCAGTAAATAGAGCAGAAAGCACCCGAGAAGAAAATCCCTTCTACCGCAGCAAAAGCAATCAGTCTTTCAGCGAACGAATCGGAACCAATCCATTTCAAAGCCCATTCGGCTTTTTTACCGATAGCCGGAAATACTTCTAAAGCGTTGAAAAGTTGTGCTTTTTCGGCTTCATCTTTTACATAAGTATCAATCAACAACGAATAAGTTTCGCTGTGGATGTTTTCCATCATGATTTGGAAACCGTAGAAAAACTTGGCTTCCGGATATTGTACTTCGTTGACGAAGTTTTCGGCTAAATTTTCATTTACAATTCCGTCAGAAGCGGCGAAAAAAGCCAAAATATGCTTGATGAAATATTTTTCATCATTATTTAATTTGTTATTCCAATCGGATAAATCTTGGTGTAAATCGATTTCTTCCGCAGTCCAAAAACTGGCTTCCATTTTTTTATACCAATCCCAAATATCATGATGTTTGATGGGGAAAATCACGAAGCGGTTTTTGTTTTCTTGTAAAATTGGTTCGATAGCTGCCATTTTGAATTTATATTTTGATTATTTGGGCGAATTTTTAATAAAATCTGTCTGTTACAAAGATTGTCAAACGAAACGGAAAATGAAAGCCAAACTTATTCACAATCGGCTCTAGTTTTTAACAAACTACAGATTTGTTTAACTTTTTTGAACTATTTTTAACTAATTGATTTTCAGTTGTTTATTTTTTTTAAAATCGTCAAAAAGCCCTAAAACAAAGGGAGTTAAGAATTTACTGATGCCTGAATTTTAACATTTTTGAATCTTCTGAGCGGCCATTTTTACCCACAAAAAAAGAGCGGTTTTCCCTTTGAAAAAACCGCTCTCTGTAAAGTGTACTTTTATTTCTTATTTGTCTTCCGAAATATAGGTTTTATTACCATTAGAGTTGATGTAATACTTTCCTCCTCTTGGCCCGGTGTACACTTTTTTACCTTTATAAGTTCCGGTTACTTTGTCTTTGGTCTTTTTATCTGCCTTTTCATTAGACACTCTTTCTTTTACTTCTTTTTTAGCTTTGGATTCCGATTTATTGGCGGCTGCTTTGGCTTTTCCTTCCGCAGATCTTGCTTGTCCGGTTGCAGAAGCATTGTTTTCTTTTGATTTATAACGTTTGTCCGGTGTGCCGTCTTTTTTCAAAGGCACTTTTGATTCTGTTTTGTATCGCTTATCCGGCGTTCCGTCCTTTTTTAAAGGCACTTTTTCTTTTATGGTTTTTTCAGAAGTGGCTTTGGCCTTTTTCATCTGATCTGTCATTTTTTCTTGAGCACCGGTATTGAACACAAATGCCAAAAGAAAACACATTAAAAATAATTTTTTCATGGTGATTAATTTAGAAGTTTTAAGAAGACTAAAATTAAGAAAAAAATAAATGTGACGTATTATTTTAACATTAAAAATAGGCTCTTAACTGTACATTTCCGGTATGGATGGTTTGGCTGGTTTCGGTTTTTCTGCCTTGGTAATTGATGTTGATGTCTAAAAATTGGGTCAAATTCTTTTGCAATAACAATCGCCAGGTTAAATTTTTCCCTGGTTGTAATCCTTCCAACATCTGAAAAGCCACCGGCAACAAGGCATCGCCTGTAAATTTATTATCATACAAAGAGAATTCTCCGTTCATGGTAAACTTCTTTTCACCGGCAAAGGAAAATGAAGTCCCAAATCGACTTTGTTTCAATTGCTCGGCGTTTCCAATTTGGTTTTCCTTGTTTTGGTATTCGTAAAAAATATCCCAACTCGCATTTTTATTAAACAAATAGGAGATTTTAGGGTTAATTTGATAGGCCTTGACTTCAAAATTTTTGGCCTCATAATTTTCCGAAAAAAGGGAAGTCTTATTGATTTTGGTCCCCAAATTAAACAACCAAGTTTTTTGAACCAAATGCGTGTACTGCCATTGATGGGATTGGCTTTCACTTTCTTGTGAACCAACTGACAACAAGCTTTTCAACTCGTTCCGGGTAAAAGTATAAGTAGTGGAATGCTTTTGCCTGCCTCGATTGTAAAACAAACTGTTGCGGATACTCGTATTCAATCCTAATAAATTATGGTCATCGGTTGAAAACGGATTCAGGTCGAAATTATCGCCGTTGCGTTGGATTTTTCGTTCTATTAAATAAGAGGTTTGGTTGTAAAAATGTGACAACATTTTTTTAACCCCTTTGGCATTTTGCCATTGCGCCGGATTTAAAGTCAGCGACTGCGAAAACTTATTTTGATGGGTTTTGACAAAAACTTGATTAGGCAGAAACACTCTGACATATTTGGCTTGGTCGGGAAACGGAGCGATTTCAAATTCTTGCAGTTCCTGAATGCCGTTGCCATTGTAATCGTTCCAAGTATACACGCCTTGTCCGGGCTCGACTTCGAGATAAGTGAATTCTTGTTGGGCAATCGTTCCCGAAGTGGTTTCATAAGCGGTGGTCACTTGCGCCAGCTGATTGAAATATTGGTCATTGTATAACAATCGGGAATTGAGTGACGGTTCGTTTTGGCGCGTGGCATCTTCAAACTTCAGATTTCGGTAATTGACAAACAAAGCCAAATTGGACTTCTCGGTTTGAACCAATCTCGATTTCAAATAATAAGATTGTGAGGTGTTTACTTTTTGCAGAAAACCGTTTTGCAAACTGTCATTCACGCGTTGCAAATAGCCAACCTCAACAAAAACCTTGGTGCTGTCGCCTCGACCAACGAAAGCACCATACTCGGTAAATCTTTGGCTCAAAGCCGATAATTGATTGGTAGCAGCCAATCTTTCTTTATTGTCTTCCAAACGCAAAGTACCGCCAATCCAATTCTTCTTAAAATGATATCGTGCTTGCGATTGGTTTCGGATAAAAGTAGATTTGGCATAATTGCCATCGCTGTTTAAAGCACTGGTGTTTTGCAATAAGTTCCAATTTTTGAGTTTGAAAAATCCATTCACCAAATGGCGGTTACCGGTAAAACTTTTGGAAAAATCCAACTTTTCAAATTGATAGGTCAGCTTGCCTTTTTCGGGCAACGTAAAATCTAAACCGTTAATTAATAGGCTTTGGTTGCCTGAGAAAGTGGTCAAATTCCAATCGCGGTTGAATTCAATATTGAACAAACGCTCAATCGTTCTGAAATCTTCTTGAACATATTGGTAATTACCAAAAGCATCCACTTGCCATTTTTTGCTGAACAACCTTTGTTTGAAATTCAATTTTCCGGCAACACCTTTATTATTGGCGTCATCAATGGAAGAAAATAAATTTTGATCGTTATTGCTCATTCCAATTTCAAAATCCACTACTGTTTTTTCATTCGGATTGTATTTTCCCAACACGGTGGCAATTTGAATTTTAGTTGGTGCGACTAGGCGTGTAATGGGTTCATAATTCCCTTGTGGTACACCGGCAACCGGTTCAACATACTGATAAATTTTGCCTATGGCTCCGGTATTGGTCAAAATATAATGCCCTTGATTGTTGCCTACCAAAGTGAATCTTACATTGTATAATTCATCATCAGGATTATTGGAATATTCAAAGACCTCAACGGCATTGACAAAGACTTTTTTGTACAAAATTTTATTCTCAGAATAGGAATCTAAGTAAGCTGACGGCGCATTCATGAGGTTGACATTGTCTCCGGCATCGGCCAAAACAGCTACTTGTTCGGGTGACAAACTTTGCTGCAACGGTTGATTTTTGACATCGTTTTCCGAGTACAAATAGCCGCCTATGCTCCAATTTTTCGAAGTGTAATTGGCACCACCATAAGTTACAAATCGGGTATAACTTCTTTCCGAATATTGGTATTCGATGACAATTCGCATTTCGGAAGTAATGGGAAACAAAGACGTAAACGTAATTTCACCGGCATTGTAATCGATGGTATAATCGTTATTCTCTCCGCGTTTTTTCAGAATTCCGTTGACATAAACTCTTTCGGAACCGGAAATCACCAAAACGTACAATTCGCCATTGTTCCCACGAAGTTTATAAGGCCCTTGATTGCCTTCTTGTCCGGTAAAAGCGCTTTTGGCATATTGTCCGCGAACGAGTGCTGCTGCGGCAAAGATTTCGGTTTTGTTTTCTTCTCCGCCAAAAGTAAAACGCGTGGACAAGCCTTGTACCTTTTTATTAAAATTGAGAAAGCGCGACTGTCGGTTTTCGAGGAATAAATCGCCGGCGCGGATGTTCCATTTATCGGTAAACAATTCGATGAAAATTTGGTCAAACTCATCCAATTTCTGTGAATACCCATTGTCTTGCAGCGGAATATTAGCATCCTGAATCGACGCACGAAGCGATACCTTATCCGAGATTTTCCCTGTGATTTGCAAATCGAGGTTAGACGTCACCGAAGCATTTTGGTTGTTACCGATGGTTACGCCGCGGGTAATACTACCGGAAGTATTTAAGCCTTCAAACGGAACAAATTTTTTGATGGAACGATCAATTTTGTAAAGATTGCCGGCTTCATTGGGCACTACTTTACTTTGGTCATAAATGCTGTAGGTTTTGGTAAGATGCTCCGGATATTTGAAATACCGTATGGTCAAACTGTCTGTGGCCGTAAAACCATTTTTGAAAAATAATTTCCCGGTTTTAAAATCTACTTTGTAGAAGGTGGAATCGATTTCCTTTCCATCGCGCGTTAGCAATTTGAAGAAACTCGGGCTAATGCTGACTTTTTCAATAGCAATGGTATCCGTTGAAACCACTATTTTTTTAGTTTGGTACAACGATTTGATTTCCTGAGCCGAAAGACCGGAAAAACCGAGTAGTACCAATAATAATAGCCCTTTTTTAAACATATCCTTTATAACGTAAAAATAGGCGATTTAATATAAAAAACCGCGAACACTTTATATTTTCAGTAGTCGCGGTTGTAGGTTACTCTTTGGTTACCACTTGCAAGGTTTCCCTGGAGATTTGTTTTAATAAAACCGTTTTGCCTTTTTCTACCATTTCGGCGGCTTCTTTGGTGAAATGGCGAATGGTATATAATGACACATTTTCGTTGTAAGCTACTTTGAATTTTTTAGACAGTATAGCTTTGAGTTCGTTGAAGTTACCAAATTTATCTTCCACACTTACTGAAAAACTGATGGCTGAGTTCTGGATCAAACTCACTTTCATCTTGTATTGGTGGAACAAGGCAAAAATTTCGCTGATGTTTTCTTCCATGATAAAAGAGAAATCGATAGACGATAACGAAATCAACAATTGGTCTCTTTTTACAATATAACAAGGCGTTTGCGGCTCTAAATCTTTCCCTTTAGAAACGCTGGTTCCGGGCAATAACGGATTGATAAAAGATTTTACATGCAACGGGATTTCCTTTTTTTGTAAAGGTTGCAAGGTTTTCGGGTGAATAACGGTAGCACCGTAAAACGCCAACTCAATGGCTTCGCGATACGAAATTTGGTTCAACAAAATAGCATTTTCAAAATAACGCGGATCGGCATTCATCACACCCGGAACGTCTTTCCAGATGGTTACGCTTTCGGCATTTAAACAATAGGCAAAAATCGCTGCCGTATAATCGGAACCTTCACGACCTAAAGTGGTGGTGAAATTGTTCTCATCAGAACCTAAAAATCCTTGGGTAATGTTTAACGCTTTTTTCTTTACGCCTTTGGAGATGTATTGTTGGGTTTTTTCCCAATCTACATTCGCATCGCGGTAAGTATTGTCGGTTTTGATAAAATTTCTGACGTCGATCCAATTGTTTTTTAAGCCGGCTTGCGCAAAATAATGACTTACAATGGTTGTCGAAATTATCTCTCCGTAACTTACCACTTGGTCATAAACAAAGTTATAATTGGGCGATTTATTGCTTCGGATAAAATACTCTAAATCGGCAAAATGATTGTTCACCGCAAAGTATACGTCGTGTTCTTCGTCTTCGAATAAATCCATCAAAATTTGGTAGTGGTACTTCTTGACTTCTTGTAAAGATGAATGCAGTTCATTTGACTTCTCGAAGTAATTCTTTATCACTACTTCTAAAGCATTCGTGGTTTTTCCCATAGCGGAAATCACCAAAAGTGTGTCTTCATGACCTACTTTTTCCAATACACTAAATACATTTTTAATACCATCAGCATCTTTTACTGATGCACCACCAAACTTAAAAATTCTCATCCTTCAATTTTTTAAAAATTCCAATTATTGAAATCCCAAATTCCACCTTTTGCCTTTTTGGAATTTGGGATTTTATTTTTGATATTTAGGCTTTCAGATTTTGCAAAAAATCTGAAATGCCTTGTTCATCCATTTGAACCACATCCCAATCGGCTAAGATTTTCGCCCCCGATTTTTTATAAAATTCTATGGCCGGTGTATTCCAATCTAAGACATTCCATTCGATTCTTCGAACGTTGTCGGCTTTACCTTGCTCCATGATTTTGGTATACAAAGCGAAGCCCAAACCGGTACCGCGCATTTTTTCTTTGACAATTAAATCTTCCAAATGAATGGTTTTTCCTTTCCATGTCGAGTATCGATAATAATACAACGCCATCCCAACAATCTCACCATCAACTTCTGCTACAAAAGTGTAAAACAAAGGATTGTTCCCAAAACCGTCTCGTTCTAAATCGGCTACAGTAACCACCACAGCATCGGGCTCTTTTTCAAAAACAGCCAATTCTCGAATCAAATCGAGTACCGCCGGCATATCAGCTTTGGTTCCTTTTCGGATATTCATTCGGTTTAATTTTTTTGCAAAAATACAATTAATAATTTCTTTGCGAAATACATTTTTTCTTGGGCAAATTTAGCGATATTTGCACCACAACTACAACGATTTCGTAATGGAAGAACGCAACAAAACCCTCGGTGAATTTATCATCGAAAAACAGGAAGAATTTAAGTATTCCTCCGGAGAATTATCCCGAATCATCAACTCCATCCGATTGGCCGCTAAAGTGGTGAATTACAAAGTCAACAAAGCCGGTTTAGTAGATATAGTCGGTGCGGCCGGAGACCAAAACATCCAAGGCGAAGACCAACAAAAATTGGATGTGTATGCCAATGAAATTTTTATCCAAACGCTAATCAACCGCGAAATTGTGTGCGGAATTGCTTCCGAAGAAAACGACGATTTCATCACCGTAGCCGGTTCTGATAAAACCCACAGCAATAAATACGTGGTTTTGATGGATCCGTTAGATGGTTCTTCAAATATCGATGTGAATGTATCGGTAGGAACTATTTTTTCGGTGTTCAGAAGAGTAACGCCTGTTGGCACACCGGTTACCTCAGCCGATTTCTTGCAACCCGGAACACAGCAAGTGGCCGCCGGTTATGTGATTTACGGTACTTCAACGATGTTGGTTTATACAACAGGTCACGGCGTGAACGGCTTTACTTTGAATCCGGCGATTGGTACGTTTTATTTGTCGCATCCGAACATGCAGTTTTCCAAAGACGGCAACATTTACTCCATCAACGAAGGCAATTATGTGCATTTTCCGCAAGGCGTAAAAGACTATATCAAATACTGTCAGCTCGAAGAAGGCGACCGACCCTATACTTCTCGTTACATCGGCAGTTTGGTTTCCGATATTCACCGCAACATGATTAAAGGCGGAATTTATATTTACCCAACCAGCATGAAATCGCCTAACGGGAAATTGCGTTTGCTATACGAATGCAACCCAATGGCCTTTATTGCCGAACAAGCTGGCGGAAAAGCCTCCGATGGTTTTGGAAGAATCATGGAAATCCAACCCACCGAATTGCACCAACGCGTGCCGTTCTTCTGCGGCAGCTATAATATGGTAGAAAAAGCGGAAGAGTTTATGGCAAAGTATGTTTAAGTGACGATGTAACGAGGTGACCAAGTGACCAAGTGACGAAAGTTCAAGATTTAAAATAGAAAAGCCTGAATTTATGATTCAGGCTTTTCTATTTAATGTTACATTGTTACTCCGTTACTTGGTCACAATGCCACTATTTATTCATATGCGTCATTTCGTAAACAAAAGTATCCGAATCTACATTGATCACCAACAACGACAATGCTTTGTCAACAATATAAGGTACATTGCCCGGTGTAAATCCTAACGCCAAGGCAAACTTGGTTAAAATTTCTTTTTGTTTTGGGCCAAGTACGTGATCGGCATAAACCATACGCGACAAATCATACAAACGCTCTAAACGTTGCACGTGTAAATACGGCGGATTGATTGGGTATTTTAAAGGATTTTCTAAAATCTCTTCGTATTCTGCAGCGGATATTTCTAAGCGAACGGCCAATTTATCCAAGAACTCTTTCTCTTCTTTGCTCATATCGCCATCGGCAGTAGCCACACGAACAATCGCCGAAAAATGACCTTTGTTTCTGCTTTTAAACTCGCTATCAAATAAATCTGAAATTGACATAATTATACTGGTTTTAGTACTGCAAATATAAGCCAATTTCCCTTTTTAGAAAACCAATTTCCAAAATGTTTTTCATCGATTTTAGGATTAATTTTTAAGCCGCAATTAAAATTAATTGTAAGTTTACGTTCCAAACCACTAAACCAAACAACCAAACTACAATGTCAGATTTCTGGATATACTTCAATATCGGATTAAAACATGTACTTGATCTCTTTGCCTACGACCATGTTTTATTCCTTTTAGCCTTAACCGTTCCTTACGAATTCAAATCGTGGAAAAGAATTTTAATTCTCGTTTCGCTTTTTACTTTAGGCCATACTTTAGCTCTTTTTCTCTCGGTTTTTAACATCATCACCATCAAGTCTGAAATTCTCGAGTTGCTCATTCCGATTACCATTTTGATAGCGGCTTTATACAATATTATTGTTTCCGGAAAATCGAGCAAACAAAACGGCATTACTTTCATTGGCATTGTAACAGTCTTCTTCGGTGTGATTCACGGCTTGGGTTTTTCCAATTATTTCAACAGCATTTTATCAGGCAAACCTACTGACAAACTTTTACCGCTATTCGAATTTGCCCTCGGCATTGAAGTAGCTCAAATCATCGTAGTTTTGGCGGCCTTACTTTTGGCTTATGTGGTACAAACGCTTTTAAAATTCTCCAAACGCGACTGGATTCTTATCATTTCTGCCTTTATCGTTGGTGTCGTTATTCCGATGATTTTACAAAGTGAAATTTGGGTTAAATAATTGCTCTGAAACGAAAGGTTTGGGTATATTTGCCTTCCATATTCCCGCTTTCCACGCTACATGGTAGCCGCTCCAATCGGGGTTAAACGGGAAACCATTTGAATTTCTGTTATGAAAGAAGCCAAACAAAAAAAATACGACGTTGCCTACCTGAGAATCGCTGCCGAATGGAGCAAATTGTCTTATTGCAAACGCAAACAAGTCGGCGCCATTATCGTTCGCGATAAAATGATCATTTCCGACGGCTACAATGGAACGCCATCGGGATTTGAAAACTGTTGCGAAGACGACGAAGGCTTAACCAAATGGTATGTCTTACACGCCGAAGCCAATGCCATTTCAAAAGTGGCGCGTTCCACCCAAAGTTGCGAAAATGCCACTTTATACATCACGCTTTCGCCTTGCAAAGAATGCAGCAAACTCATTCACCAATCGGGCATCAAACGGGTAGTTTTTAAAAACGGTTATCGTGACGAATCGGGTTTAGACTTCCTGAGAAAAGCCGGAATTGAAGTTACACAAATCGAAAATTTAGACTAATTTTATTGTAATTGTTAGTCGTATGAAATCTAATGAAAAATACTTGCCTTTATTGCTGTTCTCTTGCGTCGCCATGGGAATTGTTATCGGCGGTATGCTCAATTTTCCCAAACGAACGCTTTCCAAACAAAACGCCAGCAAAGCCAAAATTGAAAAATTGATTGATTTCATCAACGAAGAATATGTCGACGAAGTCAACTCAGATTCTATAGTCGATTTAACGGTGAACAGCATTTTAGCCAATCTCGATCCGCATTCCGTTTACATTCCGCCGAGCGAACAATCCTCGGAAGCCGAATTAATGAAAGGTGATTTTGTTGGAATTGGCGTGAATTTCTACATGTTTAATGATACGGTTACCATTGTAAAACCTTTGGAAAACGGTCCGGCCGAAAAAGCCGGTATTTTAGCCGGTGACCGCATTTTATATGCTGATAAAGACAAACTTTTCGGAAGAAAATTGCCAACCGACAGTTTGTTCAACAAATTGAAAGGCGAAGAAGGTTCCAAAGTTTTATTGACCATTTACCGAAAAAGCAGCAACCAAAAACTAAAAATTCCGGTGATTCGCGATGTGGTTCCGATTAAGAGTGTCGATACCTATTTAAAGCTCAACGCCACTACCGGTTACATCAAAATCAATCGCTTTGCCGAAAGCACTTATGACGAATTCCGCGTCGGATTAGAACAGTTGAAAAAACAAGGCATGAAAACTTTGGTGATTGACTTGCGAGACAATGGCGGCGGATATTTGGAAAAAGCAGTTGAAATTGCAGACGAATTATTAAAAGACAAAGAACTTATCGTTTTTACCAAAAACAAAAGTGGTGAAATCAATAAAACTTTTGCTACCGAAGAAGGTATTTTTGAAACCGGTCGAGTATATGTTTTAATAGATGAAAACTCAGCTTCTGCTAGTGAAATTTTAGCCGGCGCGATTCAGGATAACGATCGAGGCACTGTCGTGGGCAGACGTTCTTTTGGCAAAGGATTGGTACAACGCGAAATGGATTTTGAAGACGGTTCGGCTGTTCGTTTAACCACTTCCAGATATTATACGCCTAGTGGTCGATCGATTCAAAAACCTTATGTAAAAGGCCATGGAGAAGAATACAGCCATGATTACGAAGCCCGATTTGAAAACGGAGAATTGTACGCCAAAGACAAAATCAAAGTGGCCGATTCTTTAAAATTTAAAACCAAAAAAGGGCGAACCGTTTATGGCGGCGGCGGTATCGTTCCGGATATTTTTGTGCCTTTGGAAGTGAAAAAAGGCGAAGAGAGTTTGGCCTATATTTTAAGTTCGGGTTTGGTGAGTCATTTTGTTTTTGAACAATTAGACAAAAATCGGGACTCTTTTAAAGGAATGAAATTTGAAGCTTTCTATTCCAAAATGCTGCAAGACAACACTACCGTATCAAAATTTGAGACTTATTTGAAAGATGCCGGTTTGGAAATGTCTTTGGCGAATAACAAAAATTTGGTAAAAAAATACCTCACCGCCGAATATGCCCGACAACTTTTTGGGGAAAACCAATACTATCAAATCATTTTAAAAGATGATGCGATGTTGAAAGCGATTTTGAAGTAAATTTTACTTTCTAATACTGTCATGTACTTGCACATGAACACCATTATTCCATAACGTTAAGATATCGGTAGCTACTGCTGCGCCACTTCCGGCAGCTATGGACAGTTGACTGCGCCAACCGGCTAAAGTTCCGGTAACGTAGATGCCTTCGGTTACTTTGTGGTCTGTGTTTTTGAGTTGAATTCTGTTTTTCTCGGGAATCACTTTTTGATGCGGCATTACGAATTCTTCCAAACCTTCAATAGTAAAAGGATTTCCCGCACCGATGCCTATAACGACAATCTTGGTTTGGTAAGTTTGCTTATTGGTGATAACGGAAAAATTTCCCGCTTTGCCTTCAATCTTCATTACTTTTTCGCCGGAAATTTGCTCAATATGCGGATATAATTCTTCTAAATGATTAACACTTTCTGTTAATAGTTCAGCGCCTAATTTCCCTGCCGGAATTCCGTAGGCATTATTGAAAAGAGCGTCTTGCAACGAAGAAGATTTTTGATGGGCAATGATGCCAATTTTTTTATCAGTTACAAAAGGTTTGTGATGGGCCGAACCCAAAATCAAAGCACAAGACATGCCTGAAACTCCGCCACCAATAATCAAAACATCATACATAGTAAAGAAAATTACAAATATTAAACCCCAAATTACAAAAAAGCTTCAAGAATCAAATCACAAAGTTAGACCTTTTGAAATTTGAAGTTTCGGAATTGAAATTTATTTGGAATTTGGCGCTTCGAATTTAGAATTTGAAAAACGCTAGTTTTTTAGTTTGTCTTCAATTTTCATGGACATCCTAAAAATAAAATTACAAAAAAGCTTCAAGAATCAAATCACAATGTTAAACCTTTTGAAATTTGAAGTTTCGGAATTGAAATTTATTTGGAATTTGGCGCTTCG
>NZ_CAMLRU010000007.1 GCF_946482535.1 uncultured Flavobacterium sp. | reverse complement strand
AAAAAGAAATACTTCAATCTGTAATCCAAACTCAGGAAGAAGAACGTATGCGTATTGCACAAGATTTACATGATGATATTAGTTCGAAATTAAACATTGTTTCATTAAACACTCATTTGCTAAAAACGCCCAATTTATCGGAAACGGAATTTAATGAAATTATAGATAATGTCGTAAATCTTACGGCTAAAGCTTTAGAAAATTCGCGTCGAATTGCGCACGATTTGTTGCCGCCAGTTTTTGAGAAATTCGGTTTACATGCTGCAGTTGAAGAATTAGTTTTAGAATTTTCTTCTGCTAAAAATGTAAAAATTAATTATGTTAATGAATTAGATTTCAGTCAACTAGAAGTGAATAATCAATTACATATTTTTAGAATTTTACAAGAATTGCTAAATAATTCGCTGCGCCATGGAAAAGCAACTGAAATTTCAATTAAATTTGTATTGAAAAATAATAAGGACACTTGTTTTTACGCGGATAATGGAATTGGTTTCGATTCAAAATCTTCTAAAAAGAAAAGAGGAATCGGAATGCAAAATATGATTTCCCGAACCCATGATTGTAAAGGAATCATAGACATCAATTCTAAAAAAGACCAAGGAACCAAAATTGTAATTACTATACCTATAGAAACCAAACCCATAACTGTAGAACAAGAATGAAAACCCCTATCCAAATTTTAATCGTAGACGACCATCCGTTTATTATTGAAGCCTACAAAAATGCCATCAACAAATACAGTCAAAACGGCTTTGAATTTGTAGTTACCCAAGCCAATAACTGTAAGTCGGGATACGAAAACATTGTCGATAAATCCAATAGTTTTGACATCGCCTTTTTTGATATCAGCATGCCCGAATATGCCGAAAAAGGAATTTATTCCGGTGAAGACCTCGCTATGCTGATGAAAACAGAAATGCCCAATTGCAAAATCATCCTTTTGACCATGCATACGGAGCTTCTGAAAATCAACAACATCATCAAAAACATCAACCCAAGTGGTCTGATCATTAAAAATGATTTGACCTTTGACGAATTGCTTTTTGCATTTGACAAAATCATCAATAACGAAAGTTATTACAGTCAAACGGTAATCAAATTAGTCGGTCAAGCCCAATACAACAATATAGAATTGGACGTATTCGATAAACAAATCCTGTTTCATCTCTCAAAAGGAGTAAAAACAAAAGATTTGCCTACTTATATTCCACTTTCTCTTAGCGCTATCGAAAAAAGAAAATTAAACATAAGAGAAATCCTCGAAGTTGCCGGCGGAACTGATGTTGATTTAATCAGAGAAGCCAAAAATAAAGGTGTCATTTAACGATTATACGGGAAACCGTAACTAAATATGCGGGAAACCGTAATTAACCACATCACTACAATAACTACCTTAGCTGCATGATTTCAGGGTTAGTATTTGTAGAATAATGTAAGTAGTACAAAACTTCAAACTACTGCTTAATTTACAAGACTTAGGGGGAAGCGATACTTTCGGGTATCGCTTTTTTTATTCGCTTAAAGCATCCCAACCACGAGCTTTCAACGGAATTTTAGTATTGGCTCTGGTAATCAAATGAACGCCTTCGCTTTCTTGGGTCAAATGGCCAATCACCGTAAAGTTAGGATTGGCTTTAATCTTGTCAAAATCCTCTAAAGCTATTGTAAACAAAAGCTCATAATCTTCGCCACCATTGATAGCCACAGTTGTCGAATCGATATTGAATTCTTCACACACATTGATGAACTGTGGGTCAACCGGAATTTTTTCTTCGTATAAATTACAACCCACTTTACTTTGTTTACAAATATGAATAATCTCCGAAGACAAGCCGTCCGAGATATCAATCATCGAAGTGGGTTTTACTTCCAGTTTTTCTAAAAGTTCTCGGATGTCGGTTCTGGCTTCCGGCTTTAATTGTCGTTCAATTAAATAAGTATAGGCGTCTAAATCCGGCTGGTTATTCGGATTCACCTGAAACACTTGCTTTTCGCGCTCCAAAACCTGCAATCCCATATAAGCCGATCCCAAATCTCCGGTTACCACTAATAAATCACCATTATTGGCGCCATTTCTGTAAACAATATCCTCTGCATTCGCTTCGCCAATAGCCGTAATCGAGATAATCAATCCTTTTTGTGACGAAGTTGTATCGCCACCAATTACATCCACATTATAAAATTTGGCCGCCAAAGCAATCCCGTCAAACAGTTCTTCCAAAGCTTCCAGCGGAAAACGATTAGAAACCGCTACTGAAACTGTTATCTGAGTCGGCTTAGCATTCATGGCGCAAATGTCAGAAACATTGACTACAACCGCTTTATAACCCAAATGGCGCAACGGCATATAGGACAAATCAAAATGCACGCCTTCAATCAATAAATCGGTAGAAACCACCGCTTTTTTTTCCTTAAAATCTAAAACGGCGGCATCATCGCCTATACTTTTTAAAGTGGACGGCTGTTTTACATCAAAGTTTTTGGTCAAATGCTCAATCAAACGAAATTCGCCCAATTGTGACAAGGAAGTGCGTTGCGGAGTTTTATCTTCTAACATTTTTTCTAAGATTCTAAGGCACAAAGATACTAAGGTTCTAAGGTTTATTCCAATAAAAAACCCGATTGCTTTCACAACCGGGCTCTTCTTATAATATAATTCCTTAGTACCTAAGCACCTTAGAACCTTAGCGCCTAATGATTAATCATTCAACTTCAAAACCGCCATAAATGCTTCCTGCGGAATTTCTACATTTCCTACCTGACGCATTCTCTTTTTCCCTTTCTTCTGTTTTTCTAACAATTTACGCTTACGCGAAATATCTCCACCATAACATTTGGCTGTAACGTCTTTTCTCAAAGCTTTAATCGTTTCACGTGCGATGATTTTGGCTCCAATCGCTGCTTGAATCGGAATGTCAAATTGTTGTCTCGGGATTAATTCGCGCAGTTTTTCACACATTTTTTTACCAATGTTATACGCGTTGTCTTCGTGAATTAAAGCCGATAAAGCATCCACCGAATTGGCATTCAACAACACATCCAATTTCACCAATTTAGAAGCTCGCATACCAATCGGCGAATAGTCAAACGACGCATATCCTTTGGAAACCGTTTTTAATCGGTCATAAAAATCGAATACAATCTCTGCCAACGGCATATCAAAGTTTAATTCAACACGCTCCGTGGTTAAATAAGTTTGGTTGGTGATAATTCCGCGCTTTTCGATACACAAACTCATCACGTTTCCTACGAAATCAGCCTTGGTTATAATCGTAGCTTTGATAAACGGTTCTTCAACTCGGTCTAATTTAGACGGTTCCGGTAAGTCCGAAGGATTGTTCACCACTATTGGCGTATCCGGTTCTTTTTTGGTATAAGCCAAATAGGAAACGTTCGGTACGGTAGTAATCACGGTCATATCAAACTCGCGTTCCAATCTTTCCTGAATGATTTCCAAGTGCAACATTCCCAAAAACCCGCAACGGAAACCAAATCCTAAAGCGGCCGAACTTTCAGGCGCAAAAACCAAGGAAGCATCGTTCAATTGCAACTTTTCCATAGAAGAGCGCAAATCTTCATAATCTTCGGTGTCTACCGGATAAATTCCGGCAAAAACCATTGGTTTTACATCTTCAAAACCAACAATCATATTGGTAGTCGGTATTTTGGCATCAGTAATAGTATCTCCTACTTTTACTTCCTTCGCTTCTTTAATTCCCGAAATCAAATAACCCACATCACCGGTAGAAATTACATTCTTCGGCACTTGGTTTAATTTGAGCGTCCCGACTTCATCCGCAAAATATTCATTTCCGGTAGCCATGAACTTAATCTTTTGGCCTTTCTTAATTTCGCCGTTTTTCACACGGAAAATAACTTCAATCCCGCGAAACGGATTGTAAACACTGTCAAAAATCAACGCTTGCAAAGGTTCATCTTTAGAGCCTTTTGGTGCAGGAATCTTTTCGATAATAGCAGCCAATATATTTTCAACGCCATAACCGGTTTTACCCGAAGCGTGGATAATGTCTTCTAACTTACAGCCTAACAAATCTATAATGTCATCACTCACTTCTTCCGGATTCGCACTAGGCAAATCCACTTTGTTCAGTACAGGAATAATCTCCAAGTCGTTTTCTAAAGCCAAATACAAGTTAGAAATCGTCTGCGCTTGAATACTCTGCGCCGCATCAACAATTAAAAGTGCTCCTTCACAAGCTGCGATCGAACGGGAAACTTCATACGAAAAATCAACGTGCCCTGGAGTATCAATCAAATTCAAGATATAATCTTCGCCTTTGTATTTGTATTCCATCTGAATGGCGTGACTCTTAATCGTAATCCCACGCTCGCGCTCCAAGTCCATGTTGTCTAGCAACTGTGCTTTTTCTTCTCGTGCCGTAACGGTTTGAGTGGCACCAAGCAATCGGTCAGCCAAGGTACTTTTTCCGTGGTCAATGTGTGCAATAATGCAAAAATTTCTAATGTGCTTCATTTCTTTCTCTATCAATTTGTCATACTGAGCTTGTCAAAGTATGGCATTCCCGCCAAGGCGGTCGGGCTTTCCGCAGTGCACGGCACTTGCTGCAATCCCTAATGCTTTTAATCGGCAAATATAGGCTAAATTCATCACTTTCAAAGCCGAAAAGCAGTCTTTGAAGTATCTACCGTCAACTTTTCTTTTAAAAATTGTATTTTTGCCAAAAATTTGGAACATGCCCAAAATAGGCAACATAGAATTACCCGACTTTCCGTTGTTACTCGCGCCCATGGAAGACGTGAGCGATCCGCCTTTCCGCAGGCTGTGTAAGTTGCACGGAGCCGATTTGATGTACTCCGAATTCATCTCATCGGAAGGACTCATTCGCGATGCAATCAAAAGCCGTCAAAAACTAGATATTTTCGATTACGAACGTCCGGTGGGAATCCAAATTTTCGGCGGTGATGAAGAAGCTATGGAAATATCATCAAGAATTGTCGACGCAGTGCAACCTGATTTGGTTGATATTAATTTTGGTTGCCCGGTGAAAAAAGTGGTATGCAAAGGCGCCGGTGCCGGTGTTTTAAAAGATGTAGATTTAATGGTACGACTAACCAAAGCGGTTATCAAAGGCACTTCGCTTCCCGTAACCGTAAAAACGCGATTGGGTTGGGACGAGAATTCCATCAACATTGATGAAGTAGCCGAGCGTTTGCAAGATGTTGGTGTTCAAGCTTTGACCGTTCATGCCCGTACTCGCGCTCAGATGTACAAAGGCCATTCGGATTGGTCACATATTCAACGCATCAAAGAAAATCCGCGTATCACTATGCCAATCTTTGGCAACGGCGACATCGATTCGCCCGAAAAAGCTTTGGAATACAAAAACAAATACGGACTCGACGGCATGATGATTGGTCGCGCCGCGATTGGTTATCCGTGGATTTTTAACGAAATCAAACATTATTTCAAAACCGGAGAACATTTGGCCCAACCTACTATGACCGATAGAGTCGAAGCCGCCAGAAATCATTTGACTTGGTCTATGGATTGGAAAGGAGAACGTGTTGGTATTGTAGAAATGCGCCGCCACTACACCAATTATTTCAAAGGCATTCCCAACTTTAAAGAGCATCGTTTAAAATTAGTGACTCTGGAATCTGCCGAAGCTTTATACAAAGCTTTAGAAGAAATTGAGGAAACTTATTCCGGGTTTCAATTTGTTTAGTCGAGTAACTTCTTGCTGACACGGCTACCGGCAATCCAACTGGAAATAAAGCCCAGGGAAACAATCGTCAAGAAAACAATCATCACATTTTGAATGCTGAAAACCACCGGATAAGGTAAAGTCTCGGTTATCATGATTAAGCTGAACTGTTGCTGGAGGACAACAATAATAATCCCTAAAAGCAAACCTATAATTCCCCCAAAAACACTCAACAAAGTGCCTTGTAACAAAAATATTTTCTTCAAATCTTTGATTTCGGAACCCAAATTATAAAGTGTTTTCAAATTGGCTTTTTTATCCAAAACCATCATAATCAATGCCCCGATTAAGTTGAAAAGCGCAATGATAATCACCAAAGTAAAAATCAAATACACTGCAATATTCTCGGTATTCAACATTTTGTATAAAGTGGCATTTTGCTGTGCTCGGTTTTTAATGTCAACTTTATTTTTAAAAAGGGTATGGAGTTTTTCCGAAACCGCAGCCTCATCTGCTTCCGATTTTAATTTAATCTCTATTCCGGAAACCTGATTGGTTTTCAATTCTAATAAATATTGCGCCAAATTCAAGTCACAAAACACATACTTACTGTCTAAGTCCTCACTAACGGCATAAATTCCGGTTGGAATCAATTTGGCCTTGTTGAACGCTTCGGCTTCACTTTCAATAACACCTTTGCCTTTTCTCGGGACATAAACTTCAAAAGGATTGTTGAAATCGAAAAGACCCAACGACAACTTTTCAGAAATACCGTAACCAATAACAACCTGAATTGTATTGGGTTCCAACCATTTTCCGTTAACCAAACTTTGATTGACCACATTGGTCTTGGTAAAATTGGCATCAACACCTTTTAAATAAGTCACTTGCTCTTTGCCGTCAAAAAAGAAAAGCACTCGTTCTTCCAACACTTTACTAAAAGACGCAATACCCTCAATGTCCTTGAGTTGGGCTTCTTGTTCGGGTGAAATAACAAAAGATTTTCCTGAAATAGGATTGACTTTTAAATCCGGGTCGAAGTCATTGGAGAAGGACAAACTAAAAACCCGTAATCCGCTAAAAACAGAAAGCACCACAAACAAGGCCATGGTACCGACAATAATACTCACCGAGGCAATAGCCGTTATAATATTGATCGCATTGTTGCTGCTTTTGCTAAAAAGGTATCGCTTGGCTATGTAAAGGGAAAAGTTCACTTAAAACTTCTTGCGTTTGTCTAAAAGGTCTCTGTTTTCAATCGGATTTTCTTTACCGGCCAAAGCATTGTCAATTTTTTCAATATAATCCAAAGAATCGTCTATGTAGAAAGACAAATTCGGCACTTTGCGCAATTGCAATTTTACGCGTTGCGACAAATCATGTTTAATCAAAGGAGCATTGGTTTTTACAGCTTCCAATAAATCCTTGGCTTTGTCTTGCGGAAAAACACTCAAGTAAACTTTGGCAATAGACAAATCTGTCGTCACGCTCACTTTTGAAACTGAAATCACCAAGTTAGAAATCCCGTTTTTACGCACTTCCCCTTGAAGAATATCTACCAAATCCTTTTGCAACACACTGCCTATTTTTTTTTGTCTGTTCGTTTCCATAGGGCAAAAATACAACTTTTAAGTTGCAAAGCTACAAAGTTACAAACTAGCAAAGTTTTAGGAGCACAATACCCGATTTATCAAGACGCATCCTCCCGCTATCCGCGCTACATGGTAGCCAGCTCCTATCGGGGCTATAAGACACGCACTCTTGTTCTTTTGAAACTTTATTTTTTGCTTTTTTGAACTCTGTAACTTTGTAACTTTGCAACTCAGTAACTTGAAAAAAAAAATGAGAAAAATAGAACACATAGGCATCGCCGTAAAAAATTTAGAGACTTCCAACTTGCTTTTTGAAAAACTCTTCGGAAATCCACCTTACAAAGAAGAGGAAGTCGCCAGCGAAGGGGTAAAAACTTCCTTCTTTATGAATGGCCCGAACAAAATTGAACTTTTAGAAGCCACCAACCCCGAAAGCCCCATTGCCAAATTCCTCGAGAAGAAAGGCGAAGGCATTCACCACATTGCGTTTGATGTAGAAGATATTCTTAGTGAGATAGAGCGCTTAAAAAATGAAGGCTTCATTGTATTAAATGAAACCCCGAAAAAAGGAGCCGACAATAAACTGGTAGTCTTTCTTCATCCAAAAGGCACTAACGGTGTTCTGGTAGAACTTTGCCAAGAAATCCGCTAAAAATAGTTGCAACGAAACAAAATTAGTAGTAATATTGCATCCTCTTAACCGGTCCTATAGCTCAGTTGGTTAGAGCACCTGACTCATAATCAGGTGGTCCTTGGTTCGAGCCCAAGTGGGACCACTTCCAAAAAAAGACCTCAATGGAGGTCTTTTTTATTGAATACAAAACTCACTGGTTTAAAAAATCGTAAATAGTTCAAAGTTTTTGTTATATATTTCACATTAGCATTACTATTTTGCCCTATTATCTATATTTTTGCACATTAAATTTCGATTAACTTAATTAATTTATTTTGGTGATTAGATTTTTTTTATACTTTTACGCACTATGAAAATTGTCCCGAATAGAATTATCACCATTCTGGCCGTGTTATTGTTGCCATTGACAACTGTTTTGGCAGCACCCGGACCACCGCCGCCATCTACGCCGCCGCCGCCGCCGGGTCTACCGTTGGACGGGGGTTTGTTGCTATTGATGGCTATTTCATTACTATTCGGCTGTTATAAAATTTACCAAGCAAACATAAAAAAAGCATCCTAGTGAAAAGGATGCTTTTTTCTTTTTAAAAATTCGTGCATTTTTAAAATTATTGACGCAAAGAATACAACCTAGCAACGTATTTTCCCACAACATCAAACTCTAAATTGATTTTTTTTCCAATTTGGAACGATTTAAAATTAGTGTGCTCATACGTATAAGGAATAATAGCTACACTAAATTCGTTTATCTTAGAATTGACCACCGTTAGACTCACTCCGTTAACTGTGATAGAGCCTTTTTCAATGGTAACATTATTTAAATTAGAATCATATTCAAAGGTAAAATACCAACTCCCGTTAGCCTCTTCAATAAATTTGCAAACTCCTGTTTGGTCTACATGCCCTTGAACAATATGCCCATCGAGTCTGTCGCCCAACTTCATGGCTCGCTCCAAATTAATCAAATCACCGGTTTTCCAATCGCCTAAATTTGTTTTTTCTATGGTTTCTCTAATGGCCGTTACCGTATATTCATCATTATTTATAGCTACCACCGTAAGACAAACCCCATTGTGCGCAACACTTTGGTCAATCTTCAGTTCAGGCGTTAGGGTTGATGAAACCGTAACATGAATGTTATCTTGATCTTTTTTGATTTCTTTTATTATTCCGAGGGATTCAATTATTCCTGTAAACATTATGGTTTTATTTTACTAAATTTGCACTTCAAAATTAGCAATAAATAACCAGTCCTTCTTATGAAAAAAGCAGAAAATATAATCGTTGGAATATCCGTCGGAGATTTAAACGGTATTGGAAGCGAAGTAATCCTAAAGACCTTTGAAGACTCCAGAATGTTGGAGCTTTGCACGCCGGTTATTTTTGCCAATGTAAAAGTGTTGTCCTTCATCAAAAAAACTTTAGAGCTTACTGCTCCTTTACACGGCATTGACAAACTAGACCAATTAGTAATTGGCAAAATCAATGTAATGAACATTTGGAGAGAAGGTGTTGATTTGAACTTCGGAAAAAACGATGAAAACGTCGGCAAGTATGCCATAAAATCGTTTGTTGCGGCAACTAAAGCTTTGAAAGAAAATCAAATTGATGTTTTGATCACTGCGCCAATCAACAAATACAATATTCAATCTGAGGAATTTAAATTTCCGGGACATACGGATTATTTAGACCAAGAACTCGAAGGAAATGCTTTGATGTTGATGGTTCAGGATAACTTAAGAGTAGGATTATTAACCGATCATATTCCGGTGAATGAGGTCGCCAAACATTTGACTGAAAAATTAATCATTCAAAAAATTGAAACCATCAAACAGTCTCTGATACAAGATTTTGGCATCAACAAACCAAAAATAGCTGTTTTGGCTTTGAATCCTCATGCCGGAGATAATGGCGTTATCGGCAAAGAAGATGACGAACTTATAAAACCTACGTTGAAAAAATTATTTGACAAAGGCACTATGGTTTTTGGCCCTTTTGCTGCAGACGGTTTTTTTGGCAGTAACCAATATGAGAAATATGATGCAGTAGTGGCTACTTATCATGACCAAGGATTAATTCCGTTCAAAACCCTTTCTTTTGGAAATGGCGTTAATTATACTGCCGGATTGAATAAAATCAGAACTTCTCCCGATCACGGCACAGCCTACGAAATTGCCGGAAAAGGAATTGCCGACCACAATTCGTTCAAAGAAGCTGTTTATACGGCCATTGATATTTACAATTCGAGATTTCAGCACCAGGAAATCAGCAAGAATCCCTTGAAAACAAAAGAAAAACAGTTATAAACAAAAAAATGTTCATAAGGTTATTGGAATTCCAATAATTTTATATCTTTGCACTCCCGAAATGTTGGGTCAAATTGTTGTTTAGATGAAAAGTACAAATGAATATTTAATTCCTTTTGTAGGGTTAAAATTAGGAAAGCATCAATTTGAATTTAAAATAAACAAAAAGTTCTTTGACGAATTTAGTTTTGATGAATTCGAAAGTTGCGATATAACTGCAGACGTAGTCTTAGAAAAAAAGACTACCATGTTGGAAATCAACTTCAAACACAAAGGAACCGTTAACGTTCCCTGTGATCTAACCGGAGAACCATTTGATTTGCCTATCAAAGGAAAAATTAAATTGGTGGTTCAGTTTGGTGACGAATTCAACAATGATAATGATGAATTATTGATATTGCCTCACGGCGAACATCAAATTGATTTATCGCAATATGTTTATGAAATGATTGTCTTATCTATTCCGCAAAAAAGGGTTCATCCCGGCGTTAAAGACGGCACTTTACAAACAGAAGCTTTGCAAAAACTAAATGAATTACAAGTTAAAGACACCAAAGAAGAAAAAAAAGAAGATGATATTGACCCGCGTTGGGACAAATTAAAACAACTATTAACGGATAAATAATATAGTACAATGGCACATCCTAAGAGAAAAACCTCGAAAACAAGAAGAGATAAAAGAAGAACTCACTATAAAGCAACTGTTGCCCAAATCGCAACTTGCCCGGTAACCGGTGAAGCGCATTTATACCACAGAGCTTACTGGCACGAAGGTAAAATGTACTACAGAGGACAAGTAGTTATTGATAAATCAGTGGCTGTTGCTTAAGTAAGGTTTTTTTACAAAACAAACTCTCACTATGTGGGAGTTTTTTGTTTTAATTATTTTAGCAAATATCCCTTCCTAAACCGCTTAGGTATAATTTTTTTTTGTAATTTCCACAACTTTTCGATTTCAAAAAATCGATTGGAAAAATACCATTTTTATGACTACAATAACAGCCGCAATAACCGCAGTTGGAGCTTATGTTCCGGAATTTGTACTCTCAAATCAAGTACTGGAAACCATGGTGGATACCAATGACGAATGGATTACCACCCGCACAGGAATCAAAGAAAGAAGGCTTTTAAAAGAAAAAGGAAAAGGCACTTCTTATATGGCCATCAAAGCCGCACAAGATCTAATTTCTAAAGCCAATATCAATCCTCAAGACATCGATTTAGTCATTATGGCAACCGCTACACCGGATATGCCTGTGGCTTCTACCGGCGTTTATGTGGCTACTCAAATTGGGGCCGTAAATGCTTTTGCTTACGATTTACAAGCCGCTTGTTCTAGTTTTTTATTCGGAATGTCAAATGCTGCAGCTTACATCCAATCAGGTAGATACAAAAAAGTATTGTTAATCGGTGCCGATAAAATGTCTTCGATCATCGATTATACTGACAGAGCTACTTGTATCATCTTTGGTGATGGTGCCGGAGCTGTTTTATTCGAACCAAATTACGAAGGTTTAGGATTGCAAGACGAGTTTTTAAGAAGTGATGGCATCGGAAGAGAATATTTAAAAATTGACGCCGGTGGTTCTATCCTCCCTCCAACCGCCGAGACTGTTGCCAATGGCCAACACTTTGTGTTTCAGGACGGAAAAACTGTTTTCAAATACGCCGTTTCCGGTATGGCCGATGTGAGCGAAAAAATTATGGAGCGCAATAATTTAACTAAGGATGATGTAAACTGGTTAATTGCGCACCAAGCCAATAAGAGAATCATCGATGCTACTGCCAGCAGAATGGGCTTAGAGGAAGACAAAGTATTGGTTAACATTCAAAAATACGGAAACACTACTTCGGCAACTTTACCTTTGTTGTTGAGTGATTTCGAAAATCAATTTAAAAAAGGAGATAATTTAATTTTTGCAGCATTTGGAGGTGGATTCACTTGGGGTTCTATCTATCTAAAATGGGCATACTAACACTCGAGGCGCAGCCGAACTGTTTGGAGCGCAGCGGAAAAAAACAATAAAACTAATTCTAAAACTAACTAATTATGGATTTAAAAGAAATTCAAAACTTAATCAAATTTGTATCCAATTCCGGGGTTGCCGAAGTGAAATTAGAAACAGGTGATGTAAAAATTACTATCAGAACCACTCTAGAAGGAAACACACCTGATATCACTTACGTGCAACAAGCACCTATGCAACAAGCTATTGCCGCACCGGTTGCTGCTGCGCCTGTAGCTGCCGCTCCTGCTGCCGCTGCTCCTGCTGCTGAGGACAATTCAAAATATGTTACTATAAAATCACCTATGATTGGAACGTTCTACCGCAAACCTTCTCCGGACAAACCGGTATTTGTAGAAGTGGGAAGTGCTATCCAAAAAGGTGATGTACTTTGTGTGGTTGAAGCAATGAAGTTATTCAACGAAATTGAAGCAGAAGTATCGGGTAAAATCGTTAAGATTTTAGTAGATGATATGTCTCCGGTAGAATTTGACCAACCGTTATTCTTAGTTGACCCTTCTTAATTTGAAGATTTGAAGATGTGTTAATTTGAAAATAATTTTCACATGCTTCACTAATTTTCAAATTTTCAAATTGTATAATTTTCAAATTAAAAAGGATGTTTAAAAAAATATTAATTGCCAATCGAGGGGAAATTGCGCTACGCGTAATCAGAACTTGTAGAGAAATGGGCATCAAGACCGTGGCGGTTTACTCAACAGCCGACGCGGAAAGTTTACACGTAAAGTTTGCTGATGAAGCGGTTTGTATTGGTCCACCGCCAAGTAATTTGTCTTACTTAAAGATGTCGAACATCATTGCGGCTGCCGAAATTACTAATGCCGATGCGATTCACCCGGGTTATGGTTTCTTGTCTGAAAATGCTAAATTCTCTAAAATTTGTCAGGAACACGGGATCAAATTTATTGGGGCATCTCCGGAAATGATTGACAAAATGGGTGATAAAGCTACCGCAAAAGCTACCATGAAAGCGGCCGGCGTTCCTTGTGTTCCCGGATCAGACGGTTTGTTGGAGTCTTTTGAAGAAGCGCAAAGATTAGCCAAAGAAATGGGTTACCCGGTTATGTTGAAAGCTACTGCCGGTGGTGGTGGAAAAGGAATGCGTGCCGTTTGGAAACCGGAAGATTTATTAAAAGCTTGGGAAGGTGCTCGTCAAGAATCAGCGGCAGCGTTTGGAAATGACGGTATGTACATGGAGAAATTGATTGAAGAACCACGCCACATAGAAATTCAAGTAGTTGGTGATTCTTACGGAAAAGCTTGTCACTTATCAGAAAGAGATTGTTCCGTTCAACGTCGTCACCAAAAATTAACGGAAGAAACACCTTCTCCGTTTATGACCGACGAATTAAGAACTAAAATGGGTGAAGCCGCAGTTAAAGCAGCCGAATTTATCAAATACGAAGGCGCCGGAACGGTAGAATTTTTGGTAGACAAACACCGCAATTTCTACTTCATGGAAATGAATACCCGTATCCAAGTAGAGCACCCAATTACGGAACAAGTTATTGATTACGATTTGATTCGTGAGCAAATTTTAGTAGCGGCCGGTGTGCCGATTTCTGGTAAAAACTATTTACCGCAGTTGCACTCAATAGAATGTCGTATCAATGCGGAAGATCCTTATAATGATTTCCGTCCGTCACCGGGTAAAATTACCGTTTTACATGCGCCGGGTGGACATGGAGTGCGCTTAGACACTCACGTTTACGCAGGTTACACCATTCCGCCGAATTATGACTCGATGATTGCTAAGTTGATTACAACCGCGCAAACTCGCGAAGAAGCCATCAGCAAAATGAAACGCGCTTTGGATGAGTTTTATATTGAAGGCATCAAAACCACGATTCCGTTCCACCGTCAGTTGATGGAAGAACCGGATTATGTAGCCGGAAATTACACTACGAAGTTTATGGAGAGTTTTAAAATGAACGATCCGGAATAGATAAAAAAACCCAACTTGAGAGAGTTGGGTTTTTTGTTTAGATTTGTTTGGCTAAAAGTTGAATAATATGAATTTCCTTATTGGTATTGGCTTTATAATTTTAGGTGTATGGTCATTAGTTTTCACATACAAAAACCCAGATTCGCAATTGTCAAGTGCTGACTGGAAAGGATATTTAGGTGGAGTTTGCGCAATTATTATAGGGATTTTTATATTGTTAAATAAATTTACTTTGTAATAAATTCGTTCTATAACTAATTTCCAAAAGTTAAAAAGGTTTTTCCTTTAGCCCCGATTGTAGCTAGCTACCATGTAGCGCGGAAAGCGGGAATATGGACGCCAAAAATGCCCGAACCAATCGCTCCTGATTAAAAAAACAAAACCCAACTCTCTCAAGTTGGGCTTTTTATTTCTATAACGTTTCCTTTAACCATTTGTAAAACTCACGTTGCCATACTAAGGCGTTTTGTGGTTTTAACACCCAGTGGTTTTCTTCTGGGAATAACATGAATCTGCTTTTGATGCCTCGCAATTGGGCGGCTTGGAAAGCTTCTTGTCCTTGTCCGATGGGCACGCGGTAGTCTTTTCCGCCTTGGATGATTAAAATCGGCGTATTCCATTTGTCAACCATTTTGATGGGATTGAATTTGGTGTAGGCTTTTTGGGCATCGGCATTGTCTTTTTCCCAATACGCGCCGCCGTGGTCCCAATTGTTAAAGAAGACTTCTTCGGTAGTGCCGTACATGCTTTCTAAATTGAAAACGCCGCAATGCGAAATAAAGGTTTTAAAACGGTTGTTATGGATGCCGGCAAGATAGAATACCGAATAACCTCCATAACTCGCTCCAACAGCGCCTAAACGCGTTTTGTCGACATAACTTTCTTTGGCCACATCATCGATGGCTGATAAATAGTCATCCATTACTTGTCCGCCCCAATCTTTAGAGATTTGTTCGTTCCAAGCTTGGCCGTGACCATACATACCGCGACGGTTTGGTGCCACGATTACATAGCCTTGTGAAGCCATTAAAGAAAAGTTCCAACGGAAGGAATAGCTTTGGGTTAACGGTGATTGCGGTCCACCTTGACAATACAAAAGTGCCGGGTATTTTTTGGTTTTGTCAAAATTGGGTGGCAAGATTACCCAAACCAACATTTTCTTTCCATCGGTAGTCGTTACATAACGTCTTTCGTATTTGGGCAAAGCCAATTTGGCGTAGGTTTCGTCATTGGTTTTGGTGAGTTGCAACCAAGTTTTTTTCTTGAAGTTATACGAATAAATTTCGGCTGCGTGGTTCATATCGGTTCGGGTCACGATGATGTTATCGCCTGAGAAACCTACTAAATCATTCACGTCGAAATCGCCCGAAGTGATTTGTTTTACTGTCACGGCAATTTTAGTCAAGCCCGGGAAATTGACTTCGAATAAATGCTTGGCACCATCAACCGCTGCGGTGAAATAGATTTTTTTGCCATCGGCGCTCCAAAGGAAATTATCCACACTTCCGTCCCAGTTGGCGGTTAGGTTCATGTCGATGCCTTTGAAACGAACAATCAAATCGTTTTTATCGGCTTCGTAACCATCGCGTTTCATTTGCAACCACGTTAGGTTTCCGGTTGGTGAAAACACGGGATTCATGTCGTAACCCGGGTTGTTTTCGGTTAGGTTTTTGGTGGTTTTGGTTTCGAGGTTGTATTCGTATAAATCGGTGTTGGTTGAAACCGCATACTCGGTTCCCGCTTTCTTTTTACAAACATAGATGATGCTTTTGCTATCAGGTGACCAAATATAATCTTCATCGCCGCCGAAAGGTTTTTGCGGACTGTCGTAAGGTTCGTTAGGCATGATGTCGACAGGCTTGGCTTTGGCTCCTTTATTAAGAGCATAAAAAACGTGATTGTGCGTTCCGTTATTCCAAGTATCCCAATGGCGGTAATCTAAACCATTATAGACTTGTGCATCGGCTTTGCTTAAATCAGAATAAATGTCTTTGCCTAAAACGTTTTCTGTTTTTACTTCTTGATGAGAAAGGATATGAATTCCGTCGGGAGAGACATTTTTATCGTTTAGTAACTCTTTGGTGTCTGCCACTTCTGTAGGTGCTCCTCCGGTTACGGGAACAGTATAAAATTTTGAGTTCGATTTATTATCGGCTACGGACGGCGTGGCTACTTTATAGACTACTGATTTGCCGTCTTTGGAAATTCCCATTGCGGTTACTCGACCGAGTTTCCACATCGTTTCGGGAGAAAGCACTTCTTGTGCGGATGCTGTTATACCCATTGTACAGATGATTACAGAAAAGATTTTTTTCATGATGCTGTTTGTTATTTAAAGGCTTAAAAATAGTAAATAATATTCATAAAAAAAGCCACCCTTATGGGATGGCTTTCTTAGAATTAATGCTTTTATAAATTAGTTTATAAGGACATCGTCAATTTGCATAGTGGTGGTAACACCTGTTCCGCTTCCTGTGTATTCAAATACAAAGAATCCGTTTCCGGTTAAAGTTCCCGGAATGGCGTAGTTGCCGCTATTGGTAAAGTTGGTCGGGTATCCTGAAGACAATCCCGGAGAAATTGTAAAACTTGAAGTAATATCGGTATAAGTTGCATTAGTAGCATTGGTTCCCGGTACATAATCTGTAGTGTAATACACTTTTAAACAGTTACCGTTAGCGAAACCTGCTTTTGTTTTGAACGAGAAGTTACTGGCTGTAGTAAAATCAACCGGCACAAAGAATAAAGTTCTGTTGGTTTCCGGTGTTCCGCCGAATGACGTCATTTGGATGTAACGGTTACCGCCAAATGTTTTAATTTGCCAGTATCTGCTTCCTACCACAGCATCATTGATGTATGCAGGGAAAACTTGTTGGTTGGTTGCGGTATAAGCGGTAAACGGCTCATTTAAAGAACCTGAATAATTAAGCGCTGTTCCTCCGATTGGCGGGAAAAAATCAATGGCCAAACGATCGTTGGTTAAGTTGATGTCGCTTTCTGTTCTTACCATAAACTGGTAATCAGAATTGTATTTGGTTAAAACTCCTCTGATTTTTCCGCTTTTATTAGGTACTGATTTACCTGCAAATGTGGCATAAGAACTGATTCTAACAATGATGGTATTTCCGAATTCATTAGTAATTAAGTGATTGGTTGAACCTCCTAAATCGTTTAACGTAGCATCGTAATAGGTTTTACCTAAAGAAGCATCTGTAAACTGAACGTTATCAAACTCAATCAATTTATTCAAATAAGAATCATTCAACGCTTGATTGATGGTGATGTTGTTGATGATTTCGCTTTCGTCTACTTTGGTACAAGAACGGGTTAAAACGCTTTGGTATTCTACCGGAGAAATTCTTCCTACTTCGTCATCTGTAGTAATGTCCGGTGTTCCGTTGTTGTATAAATTACCAATTACAGGAGAACCGAACTCTCTAACGATGTATCTGTTTTTCATATCCACAAATACTTTTCTTCCCGGTTCGTATTTGGTATACAAATTATAATCATCAATTGGAATACTGAATCCTTGTTGACCGTCAACAGAAACTAAAGACAATGACTTGTAGAAGTTTCCACCTTCGTCACTTGAAGTAACATAGGCTTCAATAATGTCTTCATTTTCATATTTTACATAAGAAGCGGTAGCTAATGCTGCGATTTCCTGAACGGTTTTAGTAGGGGTCAAGTCTGTACAAGTCCCACTAAAATCGGGGTCTTTGAAATCATCATTTACACAACCTACAAAAGTGGCTGTTGCAAATGCTAATGCTAAAAATTTTAAATTTTTCATAGTCTTTTTTAGTTATTAGAGTAAACTTTTATTTTATCTACTTGAAATAATCCGTCTAAAGTTGAGCCGTTCCCGGTTACTTTGAAGGCAATATGAACCGTTCCTGAATAAGAGGACAAGTCGATTTCACCTGATGGAATATAAGTGTAATTATTGGTTGTATTATCGGCAACAACTGCGTCTAGCTGTGTCCATGTTGCTGCTAATACATTGGTTCCGTCATAATTGGTAGAGATGAAAACCTCTAATTTATTATCGGGATTGTCTACGAAATTAGACGCTGATGAAAAAGAGAAAACAGCGTTAGCACCTTCGGCAATATTAATAGCCGGTGTAATGGCCCAACCGATATTAGAAGCTTGACCGCTTCCAAAAGGACTAAACTGGATGTAACCGTCGTTATTAAAATCTCTTTCTATCCAAAGTTTGGTTCCGGTTTCAGCGAAGTTGGTCCAACCTTCAAAGTCAAATGTCGCATTATAATCAATTTCCGCTTCCGGAAAATCTTCAGAGAAAATCAACGGTCTGAATGGCGCAATATCGGTATCATCCGAACAACTTACGGCAATACTAACAGTTACTATTGCCAATAATGATTTAAATATATTTTTCACAGTGCTATAGTATTAGAAGTTAATGTATAAATTTAAGAAATAAGTTCTTCCGTAACCATAGAAATATTTTGGTCCGAATGAAGGAGTTCCATTGGCATAATCTGCTTGCATATCAGGGAAAGTTGCTTTTCTTGATTGCTCAAAACCTCCGGTTTTGTATTCAAAGTCTAACACGTTATTGATAGATGCGAAGAAACCGAAAGTATCATTCCCAACTTTCCAAGATTTTCCTCCAACCAAATTCAACAAAGTAATAGGGTCGAACTTTTCTTGTTTTAATAAGGCTCTAACTGATTCCTCTGTCGCGCCTTCAAAACCTAAACCACTGGCATCTGCCACAAAGTTTTCTGTTCTCAAAATGTTTGAGATGCTGATATAGCTGTCGGCCAAATAGTTGATATTGGCTCCAATCCACCAGAATTTAGGATCTCTGTATTCTAATCCGAATGAGTAAGCTTGTTGCGGCATACCAGGCAATCTGTATCCTTTTAAATATGCTTTTCCAAAGTCAAACACAGGGTTTGAGTTAGTACTTGTAGCCAAAGCATCGTCATTGACTTTTAGGTTAGGATTGTTGTCGTAAGTATATTGTCCGTAAGAAGCCGAACCGGTTGCTTTAATCGTAGAAGTAATTTGATATTCAAAACCAAACTCCGCACCAACGTGTTTTTTATTGATTCCTGTTACAATTTCACTGATGAAAGAATCGGTATCAGTATCTCCGTCTTCACCGGCATCAAAAATTCCTTCTCCGTAGAAGAATGATATCTGAGTAGCATCTGAAATTTTGTTGTAGAATCCGGTTAATCTGGCTTTGAATTTTGGTGCTTTAATAATATAACTGATATCAGAACCCATTATAGACTCACTGGTTAAATCCGGTGTGATGTTGTTGTTCAAACGGGCATTAGAAAAAGTATTTCTCAAATTCGGTGCTTTGGTCATGTACACCCCATTGATATCGATAAACTGTTTTCCGCTGATTTTATAAGTCAATCCTCCTTTGAATCCGAAGTTTTCAAAAATGGCTTTAGAGCTTTTACCATAGGAATTGTTAGCGTAAATTCCGTTTCTGTAATTTCCTTCTCTTTGGTATTGTGATCTGGAGAAAGTTTGACCCAAGTAAAAGTCAATCTTCTTGTAATTGAACTTAAATTGCGTAAATCCGTCAAAAGTAATAGCGTTCAAATCATAGTTATACCCATAAGCATCTCCTTCAACCACTTGTCTGTCAGGATTATTCAAATCTGTTTGGGTAGCATCTCCCGTAAAGAACGGATCTACGTCATTGAAATAACTTCCTCCTAAAAGGTCAATTAGTTTTTGGTAATTTCTTGATTTTAATTTTTTGAAATTTACTCCGGCATTCATAATGATGTTGTCGGCTATGGAAGAATTCAAATAAGAATTCGCACTCCATTGTTTGTCATCTACACGGTCTTCGTATAAAACATAGGCGCTTCTTTGACCTCCGTTAACCACCATATTAGTGTAATAAATATCAGTCCAATTAATTTGACCATCGTTGGTGAAATTAGCGGCAGCCTGATCCGCACTTGGATTAGTATACCCAATAATCGTCACGTTATCCGGAGCATACGTCGGCACATAATAAGTCTGATCATTCAAGTAGTAACTTGGTAAATTTTTGTAGTAAGTTGGGTCAGGATTGTTAGCCAATTGGAAGTCTAAACGACTGTTTCCAACAAATCCTACTTGGTAAGCTACATTAGTATTTAAGTTGGTTTTATTGTTGATTTTCCAAAAATGGCTCAACATATTGATAGGCTCTTCAATTTCTTTGTATCTTGAATTTCTTTTTTCGCCTTCTTGCCAACCCCAATAGGAGTTATACTCAACTCCTTTTAAACGAGTTACCTCATCTGTATTCGGAGAACTTTTGCCTCTTTTGTTTTGGGCAAAAATTGAGGTAAAGTTAATGGAGTGATTCTCATTAATTTTCTTTTCTACACTGGCAAATAAAGAATTAGCCGAGTAATTTGTTCCTTCAAAGTAACCTTCATTGGCCCATCTTCTGGAAGCCGATACCACAAAAGCCCAACCGTCATTGTTCATTCCGGAAGCATGAGTAGCCATGGTTCTCCAACTGTAATTGGTATTGGTTCCGGAGAAAGAGATTCTCGAACCTTTACGATAAATGGATGCTCTGGTATTGATTTCCTGAGTTCCTAAAATTCCTCCGAAAGTATAATCAGAAGGTGCTGAACCCATAGTAAATTCTTGGTTTCTGGTTGCGTCATTTAATCCGCCCCAATTGCTCCATTGTGGTCTTCCGTCATAAATTTTATTCATAGAAATACCATTAATCATGGTAGTCCCATATTCATTATCCAAACCTCTGATTCTGAATCGGGCTTGACCCCAATTGAAAGCAGCCGCCTGTTGGTAAATATCTCGTGAAGCTTGTAACAATCCTGAAGTACTCTCAGAGCCACTGTTGTCGTCTCCTAAGTCATTTTCGGTAATGGTAATCAAACTCAATTGTTGTTCAGTAGTAATGTCTTCCTCAAAAACAATAACGCCTAAATCTAACATTTTCCCGGTTTCTACCTCAACTGACAACAATTGGTCTTTATAACCGGCACTCTTAATTTGCAGTAATTGTCTACCGCTTGGCACTTCTTTAAAAACAAAAACACCGGTACCGTCTGTTAAAACAGTTAAACTGGTGTTTTCAATGGAAGCAACCACATTTTGTAAAGGTTTTTGTGTTTTTGAATCTACAACTTTTCCTGTAATACCCGTGGTGGATTGCGCAAATACAAAAAACACTTGCATCACAAATAAAGTACTAATAACAAGTTTTTTCATAAATAAAATAAAATTAATTTTTATCCCTGTTAAGCCCTTAATGAAAACTTAACAGCCGACAAATGTACATCTTTTAATAATATTATCTACTTTTGGCCCAAAGTTTGTAAAAAACTTGATATTAAATTAATACACCCTTTATGAGAATTAAAAACCTATTGCCGCTTTTCTTTGTCTTATTCGCAATTTCGGTTGCCAATGCACAAGGAAAAAAGTATAATATTCACACCGTGGCATTTTACAATTTTGAAAATTTATTCGACACCATTAACGGCCCAAATAATGATGAAGAATGGTTGCCTAACGGAGCACAAAATTGGACTCCTAAAAAATACAAACAAAAGTTACACAATCTTGCCAGAGTTCTTTCTGAAATCGGAACAGGTGAAAACACCAGCAATTCTCCTACTTTAATAGGAGGATGCGAAATTGAAAACAGAGGTGTTCTGGAAGATTTAGTAAAAGAACAGCTCCTTATTAATAAAGACTACGGAATTGTTCATTTTGATTCTCCTGATAAAAGAGGTATTGATGTGGCTCTTTTATACCAAAAGAAACATTTCAAACCTACCAGTTTTAAAAATATTCCGCTCTTGATTTACAGAAGTCAAGAAGGAAAAGCAGAGAAAAAAGACACCGAAGAAGTAACAGATGATAAAGCTGAAGCCGGTAAAGACGACAGGGTTTACACTCGCGACCAACTTTTAGTAACCGGATTTTTGGACGGTGAAGAAGTAAATATCATTGTCAACCACTGGCCGTCACGTTCCGGAGGAGAAAAGAAAAGTTCTCCGTTCAGAGAAGCAGCCGGAAGACTGAATAGACAAATCATGGACTCCATTTATAAAATCAACCCTAATGCCAAAATCATTACCATGGGAGATTTAAATGATGGTTCTTACAACAAAAGTGTAAAAGAAGGCATCGGTGCCAAACGCAAAAAAGAAGAAGTAAAACAATTCGGTATCTACAATCCGTTTGAAGAAATGTTTTATAAAGGTCACGCAACCTTATTCTACCGTGACGCCGGCGATATCTTTGATCAAATAATGGTCTCAGAAGCTTTAATCCAAAAAGATTATTCCTCTTTCCGCTACTGGAAAGCCGGAATTTACAACAAACCTTATATGATTACCACAACCGGGCAATATAAAGGCTATCCGCTTCGCCATGGAATGAACGAGATTGGCTATAGCGACCACTTCCCGGTTTATATCTATCTGATTAAAGAAGTCAAATAATTTTAAAAGTCTCGAGCCAATCGGGACTTTTTTATTTTAACTTTACTCAAAAATTAAATCATGCCCGTTGCAAAACCTTTCAACCTCAACCAATGGATTAACGACAACCGTCATTTGTTGAAACCACCCGTTGGCAACAAAAATCTCTATGTTGATTCAGGCGATTATATCGTAATGATAGTGGCCGGACCCAATGCCCGAAAAGATTACCACTACAACGAAACCGAGGAATTGTTCTACCAACTCGAAGGCGAAATCACCGTTTACATCCAAGAAGACGGCGAAAAAAAAGCCATGAAACTTACCGCAGGCGATATGTTTTTACTTCCGGCCAAAGTGCCGCACTCTCCGTCACGAACCGAAAACTCCATCGGATTAGTAGTAGAACGCAAACGAAACGGAAGAGACATTCCCGATGGATTACTTTGGTTCTGCGACAATTGCAACCACAAACTTTACGAAGTTTACTTCGAACTAAACGACATCGAAAAAGACTTTCTCGAACATTTCAATCACTTTTATAATTCAGAGAAACTCAGAACCTGCGAAAAATGCGGCACCGTGATGGAAGCCGATTCGAGATTTACTTCAAAATAATTTTTAGAAGCTAATCCGGCTATCCATTCTATCTTTTTATGATTAAAAAATCATAAAAAGGATGCCATTCCTATCCGGGCTAAATTCAAAATAAACGATTACTTTTGCTGAAAATTTTAAACATTCAAACTAAAAATACAATGTCAACAATTGCACAACAATTCGGCATGACCGAAGCCTTAGAAATATTAGGTGTAAAAGCCATCAACGAAGGTACATCCACCGGAAACAACCATTTTTCAAATGGAGATATCATTGAAAGTTACTCTCCGGTCGATGGACAATTAATCGGAAAAGTAAAAACCACAACCGCCGCCGATTACGAAAAAGTAATGCAAACCGCTTCTGAAGCTTTCAAAACGTTTCGTTTAATGCCGGCACCGAAACGTGGAGAAATCGTGCGTCAGTTTGGTGAAAAACTTAGAAAATACAAAGAGCCGCTAGGCAAATTAGTTTCCTACGAAATGGGAAAATCACTCCAAGAAGGTTACGGAGAAGTTCAGGAAATGATTGACATTTGCGACTTTGCCGTAGGTCTTTCAAGACAATTACACGGTTTAACCATGCACTCGGAACGTCCGGGTCACCGCATGTACGAACAATACCATCCGCTGGGAATTGTCGGAATTATTTCGGCGTTCAACTTCCCGGTGGCCGTTTGGTCTTGGAACACGGCTTTGGCTTGGATTTGCGGAGACGTTTGTGTTTGGAAACCATCTGAAAAAACCCCTTTGTGCGGTATTGCTTGTCAAAACATCATCGCCGAAGTCTTAAAAGAAAACAATTTACCGGAAGGAATTTCATGCTTAATCAACGGCGATTACAAAGTAGGCGAAATGATGACTCACGACAAACGCGTGCCTTTGGTTTCGGCTACCGGTTCAACTCGTATGGGTAAAATTGTAGCCCAAGCTTGTGCAGCGCGTTTAGGAAATTCACTTTTAGAATTAGGCGGCAACAACGCCATCATCGTAACGCCTGATGCCGATATCAAAATGACGGTAATCGGTGCGGTTTTCGGAGCCGTTGGAACTGCAGGACAACGTTGTACTTCTACCCGTAGATTAATCATCCACGAAAGTATTTATGACAAAGTAAGAGATGCCATTGTCGGTGCTTACGGCCAATTAAGAATCGGAAATCCGTTAGACCAAAACAACCATGTCGGACCGCTTATTGATACGCACGCTGTAGAAATGTACCAAAAAGCTTTAACACAAGTAGTAGCCGAAGGCGGAAAAATTTTAGTGGAAGGCGGCGTTTTATCCGGTGAAGGTTATGAAAGCGGTTGTTACGTAAAACCGGCGATAGCTGAAGCTCAGAATCATTTTGAAATCGTGCAACACGAAACTTTTGCCCCGGTGTTATACTTATTAAAATATTCAGGCGATGTGCATGACGCCATTGCTATTCAAAACGGCGTAGCCCAAGGTTTATCTTCGGCCATAATGACCAACAACTTGCGTGAAGCGGAAGCTTTCCTTTCGGTGGCAGGTTCGGATTGCGGGATTGCTAATGTCAACATCGGAACTTCCGGAGCGGAAATTGGTGGTGCTTTTGGCGGTGAAAAAGAAACCGGTGGTGGCCGCGAATCAGGTTCAGATGCTTGGAAAGTATACATGAGAAGACAAACCAATACGATTAATTATACGACTAGCTTGCCATTGGCACAAGGGATTAAATTTGATTTGTAGTCAAAAATAAACCATAAAAAAAGTCCCTAAAATTTTAGGGACTTTTTATTTTCAGAATATACTATTTCGTTTTCTTCACATACTGCGTCAAAATCACGATATGCTGTCCTTCTACTCGGCCTTCTATTTGCTCGGCATTGTCCCAAACGACTTTAATGTTGTGAACTGCTGCGCCACGTTTGGCTGTGAAGTTGGCTCCTTTTACATCCAGGTCTTTAATTAAAACCACCGAATCGCCATCGAATAAAAGATTGCCATTGCTGTCTTTGTGCACGATTTTGCCTTCTTCGTCTTCACCTTCTCCTGTGGCTTTGGCCCATTCTAAAGCTTCATCATCCAAATACATCATGTCTAACAAATCGTGATTTTTCAAACGCGCCAGCATTCTCCAAGAAACAATTTGAACGGGTAAGTTTTCATTCCACATGCTGTCACTTAAACCACGCCAATCATTGGGATTCATGGTTTCGGGATGTTCTATTTGGTCTTTTAGTGATTTGGTAATTAAGATACAATTTTCAGGTGTGGCTTCGGTTTTAGGTTCAACCAAGTAAACCACCAAATTTTCATCACTTCCGCTGATTTCACATTGGGAACCGCTTCTGTCTTTTAATCTTTTTTCTGTAACAATACTCATTAGGTTTGGCTTAAAATTATTTATAGGTTAAAGGAAGCTCCGATATTGAATACAAATTGGTTGTTGTATTTTTCAAAGCCTTCCACATTAGAATCATATTTGGCCAAAGGCACTCCACCTTCAGCATAGAGACCAAATCCTTCACTGAAGAAATACCTAAAACCCAAATGGGCTCCAAAATTTCTGGTTCCTAAATTCAATCCGGGATAAACATCCATTTTTTTGTCAAGTCCAATTACATTGCCCAAATTGGCATTGAAACGCACTTTAAAATCTGCTCTGTCCTCAAAATCAGGTTTGATGCCACCCGGTTTTTCAACCGAAAGCAAATAAGAAGCTACAAACCCGTATGACATATTTTCGCCCAAACCAAAATCAGCCGACAGGTTAATGCCATTACCCCGATCTTGGATGTTCCAACCCACTTGTCCTTTGATATCGCCTTTGCCTTTATAACCTTGTGCATTGACTAAACTAATGGTCAGTATGGCTATTACTGTGATGATTTTTTTCATGTTAGTTTAATTTAGGTACAAATATAGAAATTCAAAACGCCGGAATCATAAATCGCTATTCTTAAAAGCAAAAAATCTAATTCCTGCCTTTTTCATTAAAATACAATTCGTTCAAAGGTTCGCTTTGCCAAAATTCTTTAGTATTCACATCCATTATGGTCAAAGGTCCTTTGAAAGCGGCTCCGGTATCTACATTCCAAACGCAAGCTTTTTGAACAGGAATGGTTTCACCTATACGCGTTACCGGTGTGTGACCAATGTAAACCTCATCATATAAAGTCAACCTTCGAGGATACAGCCAACTGTCTTTAGGAATGGTTTCATCCAACGACAAAGCGGTTTCCCATAGCGTTCTATCCCAATAAAACAATTTGGGAAAATACTCAAAATTAATCCCGTTCATATTGGTAAATCCGGCATGGATAAACAACCGGTTTTGGTCATCATGATAATAATTCTGCAAGGCTTTCAGAAATGCAATATGTTGCGCTTTGACAGCATCTGATACCTTCTCATAAGCCAAAACTGTGGCTTCACCACCGTGTTTGAACCACATTTTTTCGTCGAAATTCTTGGTATTGCCTTCGAGCCAATCCAACAACAACTCGTCGTGATTGCCTTTGATAAAAATACAGTTTTGCTTTTTGTTTAAACCTATCAAATAGTCAATTACCTGAGGCGATTCGCTCCAACCGTCTACATAATCCCCCAAAAAAATCAAAGTGTCTTCTCGAGTTACTTTGGCCCGTTCCACAATTTGGTGCAGTGCTCTCAAACCACCGTGAATATCGCCCATTACTAATATTCTACCCATGCGTTTCGTTGTATTTCATTTTTCTTAAAATGCGCATCGCTTCTTTAAAACTCAAATAAACATTGGCTTTCTTTTGTGCTTTTAAAAAAGGCTTGGCGTCGATTAATTTTTGCTTAGCCTCTTCAAAACCATTCAAATAACAAATCATCAAAGTGGAAGACAAAAACTCTAAATCCTTTTCTTCTCGCGGTGACAAAGTAATGCTTTTTTGCAATTTATTAATCAATGCCAAATTAGAATTGTAAATGTGATGCAGCATTTTTTTATTGTAAGCCGGCGGTTCAAAGAGCATTTGGGTTTCCATTTTGTAATAACCGTTGTCAAAAAAATGAATCGTCAGTTGTTCCAAAGGGTAAAAACTGGTTTTGTCATTAAGCCCAAGAGGCACATGTTCAATGATGGTAAAACTATGCTCATCATATTGAATAGAAACCACGTCCAAAGCCGAATAAAACAGCTTTACCTGCTCGTTAATCAATTCGATATCAACGCGAGAAAGATAAGTAGTATCGCGGATTTTTTTGGGAATTCCGGCCCAACAAATCACAAACAATTCTTTGAAAACCTTGTATTTTGAAGGCATGTCGCCATGTCGCACATTCATAAAATCCATCACGCCGTCAAGCGTATGGGCAATGCTGTTTCTTGAACTGTTTTCAATACTGATGACCGTTTCAATATTTTGCTTAGAATACGGAATTTTATCTTCCGTCGGCATCGAATTACTGCCAACCCTAACAAAAACGGTATTGGCCAAAATGGTATGGATATTTTTCTTGAAAAAAGACGTTTTGTGCTTCGGTTTAATGGTAACCAAACCTACAACTTTGTCCTTTGGAAGATTAGGAAACGGAACATTTTCGTATTGAATTTTGGGCGGATTTTCCAAATAAGCATTCACTAAGTTTTGAATTCTGCTATCGTCAAAAAAGTCGTCACCAACGATTTCATTTTCCTGATCTTCAACGCCAACGACTATATAAGAATTGTTGGAAGGATTAGAATTGGATAAAGCACAAATGTGTTTTAAAAACTTGGCTTTTCCTTCTTTGGTATGCAAATTCAACTGACGCTTTTTGTCATAAAAACTACTCTCATCATTGTGAGCCAGCAGGTTTTTGATTAAAAGGCGTTTGTTGATCATATTTTAAGTACGATTTACAAAGTACAAAGTACGAAGTAAAACCCACTTCTGACTTCGTACTTCTGACTTCGTATTTTTTACGGCACTTTATTCCCCATACTTTCCGTCCAAATGGCAAACCAATCTTGTTGGTCCAATTGTAACTCTGTTGCTTTCATCAAAGCTTGAATTCGTGCTATATTCACTGTTCCGGCTACCGGAATAACTTTGGCCGGATGTTTTAAAATCCAAGCTAATAAAATCGTATCAGAACCCAAATGATACTTTTGCACCAATTCGGCCAGCAATTTTTTTAATCTTCTGGTTTGTTCAATGTCTTCTCTGAAAACCGTTCCGAGCGGATTCCAACTCATCGGACGAATGTTGTGCAACTGCATATAATCAAAACTACCGTCTAACATGGCTTCATGATGCGTAGCCGAAAATTGAACCTGGTTATAGCTTACTTCCGTTTTTTGTCGAATCAATTCGGTTTGCCAAGCCGTGAAATTCGAGAGACCGAAATCTATAATCTTGCCTTCCTTTTTGAGTTTTTCAATGGCTTCGGCAATTTCATCAGCCACCATCAAAGGACTTGGGCGATGCAACAAGAGTACGTCTAAATAATCGGTTTGCAGGTTTTTGAGTGAATTTTCTACCGACCAAATAATGTAGTCTTTGGAATAATCGTAATGCTTGATTTTGTTATTTCTGCCTTTGACATGTTGAATCCCGCATTTGGAAATCAATTGGAGTTTTTTTCGATCGATTTTACTTTGGGCGAAAGCCTTGCCAAAATCTGCTTCGGTGGTATAATCACCATAAATATCGGCATGGTCAAAAGTGGTAATTTGGTTTTCGATGCAAAGCTGTATCAAGTGTTCCATTTCGGAAGTATTCAGGTTTTTATCCCAAATACCCCAATTCATGGTTCCGGCAATGATAGGTGAAAGTTTGGTCTGCATTTTTGTACTTTTTTAGTGGTGTTTTGTTGCCGTTTTTGGTTTTTTGCCCTTTGGAAAAATTTCTTATTTTGCCGCCTAAAATCAAGAAAACGGATTAGGTCTTAAAATTATAAAAAGAAAATCATAAATCGTCCTTAAAATTAGGATGTTTTCTAAAGTTTTAACGCATTATTAACATCGCGTAACCTAATAAATTTTCACTTTTGAAATGTTAAAATTATAATGAACACACACTAGAATAAACCAATTACTATGGAAGAAAATGGTACTGCTTTAGATATCAGAGCAATCAATGCTAAAATTGAACATGAAAGTGCTTTTATCGAGTTATTGACGATGGAGATGAATAAGGTCATTGTGGGCCAAAAGCACATGGTAGAGCGATTGTTAATTGGGCTTTTAGGACAAGGCCATATTCTTTTGGAAGGTGTTCCCGGATTAGCCAAAACCCTAGCCATCAACACCTTGTCTCAAGCGGTTCACGGAAGTTTCAGTCGCATACAGTTTACTCCCGATTTATTACCGGCTGATGTGATCGGAACCATGATTTACAATATCAAAGCCAATGACTTCTCGATAAAAAAAGGACCTATTTTTGCCAATTTCGTCTTAGCCGACGAGATCAACCGTGCGCCGGCCAAAGTGCAATCGGCTTTGTTAGAAGCGATGCAGGAAAAACAAGTAACTATTGGCGATACCACTTTTAAATTAGACAAGCCGTTTTTAGTATTGGCTACCCAAAACCCCATTGAACAAGAAGGAACTTATCCGTTACCGGAAGCGCAAGTCGACCGTTTTATGCTGAAAACCGTTATCGATTATCCGAAAATTGAAGAAGAGCGAATGGTGATTCGCCAAAACTTAAAAGGCGCTTATGAAAAAGTAAATCCGGTGGTTACCGTTGAGCAAATTCTTCGTGCACAAGAAGCGGTTCGCGAAGTGTACATGGATGAAAAAATTGAAAAATATATTCTAGACATCATCTTTGCTACCCGTACTCCGGAAAAATACAAATTGGAAAGTTTAAAACCGCTAATCGGTTTTGGTGCTTCTCCTCGTGGAAGTATTAACCTGGCTACTGCCGCCAAATGTTACGCCTTTATCAAACGCCGTGGTTACGTAATTCCGGAAGACGTTCGCGCCGTGGTTCACGATGTATTGCGTCACAGAATTGGAGTGACTTATGAAGCGGAAGCGGAAAACATCACCTCAGTTGACATCATCAACAAAATTGTGAACGAAATCGAAGTGCCTTAAAAAGCGTTTAGCGTTTAGCGTTTAGCTCTCAGATAGACACTGATAGCTAATAGCTAACAGCTGATAGCTAATAGCTAAAAAATGGAAACCAAAGACCTTCTCAAAAAAGTTCGTAAAATCGAAATCAAAACCCGAAGATTAAGTGATCACATCTTTTCGGGCGAATACCACACGTCTTTCAAAGGCCGTGGAATGACGTTTTCGGAAGTGCGTCAATACCAGTTTGGCGATGACATTCGCGCCATCGACTGGAATGTGACCGCTCGCTATAACGAACCGTACGTCAAAGTTTTTGAAGAAGAAAGAGAATTGACGATGATGCTGATGGTAGACATTTCGGGTTCGGAAAGTTTTGGGACCAAAAACC
>NZ_CAMLRU010000006.1 GCF_946482535.1 uncultured Flavobacterium sp. | reverse complement strand
TTACAGCGTGCAAAAATTACGGAAAATGGACAACTCACGCCGCGTTTTGCTTATCTGCAAGACTATGTAGATGGCAAGTAATTGATTATTAAACAATAATTTATTAAAGATTTGTTTGAAAATACAGTAAAATCTTTATTTTTGGTTTTTGTTTAATCTAATCAATTTATAATCATGGGTATTACTCTGAAAAAAGTTATTCTTTTTGGTGTCTTATTATTATCTTTTCTACCGGCTTTTGCAGGAGATGGAAAAGTTAGTAACCTGACACTCAATTCCTATATTGCCACAAATAGTTATAAATTTATAAAAGCAAGAATATATAACGTTTCAGGAACCAACATTACCTCGTATCGAACAGGTTGGAGGTTAGATAACGGGACTGTCAACAATGATATGCAAACCAATATCGGTGGTGCCGGTTTGGCTCCCGGGGCATCCTATATTAATTTTACTAGTATAGCCGGTTTGGTTGTTAATACACCCGGTCCTCATGTTATAAAAGTATGGGTAAAGGCCACAGGTGATACAAATCCTTCAAACGATACACTTACATTTAATTTTACGGCATTAAGTAATTATGTTGATAAAACAAATCTTTTGGAGGCTTCTTCGGGTACTTGGTGTCAATATTGTCCTGCTTCCGAGGTTGAAATAGCTTCGATTAAAGCTTTGCCAAAGACAGCTATTGCTCTTTTTCATCGTTCCGATATTTATTCAACTACTGAAGGAGACAACTATTTTTTCAATTATTTCCCCAGGGACTATATTCACTCCGGGTGCGATGTTTAATATGTCTGAAAACGGTAGATATTCCATAAACTCTAACTATAGTGCTTGGCTTCAGGAAATGAATGATAGGGCGAATAGTATTTCACCGGTACAGATATCCATGTCGCCTACTTACAATACTACAACCAGGCAGCTCAATGTAAGTGTTACTACAAACTTTAAGTATATTGAAACAAGTGAATACTATACCAATGTTTATATCATTGAAAATGGAGTAGTAGGAACGCAAGTAAATGCCACAAATCCTTATACCCATAACGATATAGTTCGAAAAATGATGGGCGGCTCAATAGGAACCGGAGGTATTATTCCGAATACTCCTGTTCTTAATACAGATTACACTAGTTCCTATTCTTTTGTGATTCCAAGTACTTGGAATGTTAATAATTTGGAACTAATCGCCTTAATCTACAGAAAAGATGGTACGACAACCTATACTTTAAATGCCAGCAAGTATGCGTTCGGACAATTATTATCGACTAATGATTTTACACTTTCTCCTAATCCTGCACATGATTTTATTGCTATTCAGGACATTGCATTGAGTATAGGAGACAAAGTGTCGATTTACAATCTTAATGGGCAATTATTACTTAGAGAAGAATTAATCTCTGAAAATAGTGAAATCAACATTTCTGAATTACCTTTTGGGATGTATTTAATTAAAGTTGAAACTTCGAGTGGAATAGTAACAAAGAAATTTATGAAAGAATAGAATAACTATATTTAATGTTAGATTATGAAAAAAGTTCTGAGATAATCAGGACTTTTTTTGAAATAATATTATTGAAAGAAACTCAATAAAGCAACTGGCTAATATTCTTTATTAATAGCTTGTAAAACAGGTTAAACATCGCACATTTTGGCAACCTGTAAAACTTGGTTTAAGTAAATTAATTCCAAATTAGTACCAAAAGGCATAAGTTTTTTTATTTTTGGTTATTAATCTGCCTTAAGTGAAAAACAAATTAGCTTTTTTCGTTTTGTTACTCTGTTCTTTGGTCAATGGACAGGAGTTGCTTCCCTTTGTGGAAAATTTCACCAAAAGCAATTATAACGGAGACAATCAGGTTTGGAGTGTAACCCAAGGCAATGACAATGCATTTTATTTTGCCAATAATCATTACTTACTTCGTTTTAATGGTGTTCGTTGGGAGAAGTACAGTTTGCCCAATAAAACCATCATAAGATCAGTTTTTTCAGATGGTGATAAAATATATTCAGGTTCTTATAATGAATTTGGTTATTGGAAAAGACAAAATGGCGTTTTAGCTTATACTTCACTTTCCAAAAACAAAAATTACTTTACCGGTTCGTCAATCAACGAAGAGATTTGGAAGATTTTTAAGCATGACCGTAAAATTTATTTTCAATCCTTTAATGAATTGTATGTTTTGGAAAACAATGCAATTCGGAAAATCCGGATTCCGTTTCAAATTTCTTATTGTTTTTTAGTTGAAAATAAGATTTACGCTGCTTCAGTTAAAGACGGAGTGTATCTTTTTGAAAATAATCGCTTCAAAAAAATTGATAAATGGAGTTTGCTGGAAAATAATATTGTGCATGCCATTGATAAGGCCAATGGGAAAATGTATTTTTTTACTCAAAAAAAAGGTGTTTTTGTAGAGGAAGCCGGTGGTTTAAAACCATGGTCAAATCCGTTAAATGAGGTTCTGAAAAAAGAGATAATTATTACTGCTAAGGCAATTTCTAACAATAGGTTAGTAATTGGAACGGCTTTTCAAGGGGTATACATAGTTGATTTAAAAGACAATAGCTATAACAATGTTTGTAGAAAGAACGCATTAAAAAACAACTCCATTCTGAGCATTGGTCTGGATAAAGAAAATGATTTATGGCTAGGCTTGGATAACGGAATTTCTCATATTGAAATAAATTCTCCTTACAAAATCTTCTCGGATAATACCGGTGTTTTAGGATCAGTCTATGCTATGGCTTCTTTAAAAGACGGATTGTTATTAGGTTCAAATCACGGCGTTTTTAAATACGTCAACAAGTCTTTAACTCTTTTGCCTAATTCTCAAGGTCAAGTTTGGGACATCATTCAAACCGATAATCGCTATTTGATTGGACATAACGATGGCACTTATGTTTTTGAAAATGATAATCTAAAAAAGGTTAATGAAGTCAATGGCGGATGGAAATTTTTAAAAAACAATTATCAAAACAGTTACTTTTTAGCTAATTATTCCGGGATTGTTATTTATGAAAACACCAATGATTTAAATGCGTACAAGTATTTTTCAAACTTAACAAAGCCGATAAAAAATATCATACAAACCAAACCTAATGAACTTTGGGCAGTTGACAACTACAGGAGTTTGTACCGGTTGATATTTGATGAAAAATTCAACGTAAAGAAAATAGAAAATATTACGCAAAAGAATAAGATACTCAATGATTATGGGGTTAAAATGGTGAATTTTAACGGAGAAGTTTTGTTTTATATTAATTCTAAATGGTATAATTTCAATGCATTAAGTGATAAGTTAGAACTGAATGCTTTTTTTAATCAATCATTTTCAAAAATCTCCGAGTTAATTCCGATTGATGACAGCAATTTCATGGTGTTAAAAGACAAGTCACTTTATGTAATCAATAGAGTCAAGAATAAATTTGTCTGGAAATTGATTCCTGAAAAATATTATGAGGGAAAAATCATCAATCAAGACACCAAAGTTTTTCAAAAGAATGACGAGTTTTTATTGAATCTAGACGACGGTTTTTTTGCCTTCAAGCTTCAAAAACCAAAACCAATTCCGCATAAAAACAGCATCAAGCTGGAAGCTTTCGTAAACGGAAGATTTGTTGAAAAATCTGCGACAATTGCTCATAACAGTTCAATTACCTTGGATGTCTTGTCTGAATATTACGGATATAACAAGCAAGAGTTGTTTTTTACTCTCGATGACAATAAAAAACACACTTCACTTAAAGATTCCAACATAGTATTAAATAATTTATCCAGTGGTGATCATGAATGTATAGTGTATTATCATGATGGTGATCATTATGTTCAGCTGGCATCATTTAATTTTAGTGTTGCAATGCCGTGGTATTTTTCGTTTTGGATGATTATGATTTACTTGTCTATTTTAGTCGGTGCTTTTTATTTGTATTATAAGTGGAATAAAATCCGTTACATCGAAAAGCTCAAACTAAAAGAAGAGGAACTTAAACACCAAAAAGAAATTCTTCATTTAGAAATGGAAGCCCAAAGCAAGTTAAAATTGCAGGAGTATGAAAAGCATATCCTTGAAGTGCAAATCCAAGCCAAAGCCTCTGAAGTAGCCGGTAAATCACTCTCTATTGCCAAACAATCAGAAATGATTGAGAGCATATTGAAAGCATTAGAATCAGAAAATGAAATAAGTAATTTAAAGAGTAGTATAAAAAAATCTATTAAGATTAACGCAATCAATAAAAATGAGTGGGAAAGCTTTGAAAAGAATTTGCATCAAAGTAATGAAGAATTTGTGCAGCGTTTGTCCAAAAAATATCCGGAATTAACCTCAAAGGATATTAAGCTTTGTATTTATCTTAAGATGAATCTTTCCTCCAAAGAAATAGCTCCTTTAATGAATATTTCATTCAGAGGAGTAGAGCTTCACCGTTACCGATTGAGAAAAAAACTTGGCCTAACCTCAGATGCCAGCTTAACTAAGTTTATGATAAACATATAAATTTGGCTATATTTTTAGCAATCTTCTATTTTTATCTAAAGTATTTTAGCAATAATTAACTCATCAATACTACATCATAGCTGATTTCTTTCGATGAGTTTTTCGTGTTAAAAAAATATTTTAAATTATTGAATATCATTGTTTTAAAAAATTATTTTTTAAAAATGATGTATTGATGTAGTGAAATAAGGTGTTTTACTATAACGTTTTAGTTTCCTATATTTACTAAAACAAAATCAATATCATCCAAATGAAAAATTTCTTAATTTGTTTTTTGTTGCTCACTCTTAGTAGTATTACTTATGCACAAGAAATTAAAGGAAAAGTAGTTGACGAAAATGGGTTACCAATTCCGGAAACGAACATCGTTGTTAAAGGTAAAAACATCAATTCCAAAACCGATTTTGACGGGAATTTTGTCATCAAAGCTGAACTTGGAGATTCCTTAGAGTTTTCAATGATTGGTTATGACAAAGTAACGCAAAAGGCTCAATCTAACATGGTTGTTACTTTAAAAGAAAGCAACCAATTGTTAAAAGAAGTGGTCGTAGTTGGTTATGGCTCCAAAAAAGCCGGATCGATTACCGGTTCAGTGGCTCAAATCAAAGCACAGGATATTACCAAAACTCCCGCACAATCTGCTATTCAAGCTATACAAGGGAAAGCGGCAGGGATAAATATTGTTACCAATGACGAACCCGGAGCAAATCCTTCTATCAGAATCAGAGGATTAGGAACTGTTTTGGGAGGTAGAGATCCACTTTACATCATAGATGGATTAGAAGCTTCCAGCTTGAACGGTTTGAGTCCGAATGAAATAGAAACCATTGATATATTAAAGGACGCTTCTTCTTTAGCCATCTACGGTCAGAAAGGTTCTAACGGAGTTGTCGTAATTTCTACCAAAAAGGGTAAAAGCGGTAAGTTAAAAATCAATTACAATACTTACTATGGTGTTAAAATGATTCAACGTGAAGTAGAAATGTCTGATGCCTACCGCTATGTTTACTACAATAATTCTGCGTTGGGTTCTTCTTCTTATTTTAACTTTACCCAACCTCACAATACCAATTGGTTGAATGCCATTACCAGTAATGGAGAAGTGCAAAGTCAAAATATAGCACTTTCGGGTGGTTCTGAAAATGCAATCTTTTATTTTGGTGCAACCAATTTAAAAGAAAAAGGAATCTTAAACGGAACTGAATTTGAGAGAACCAATTTGAATTCAAGAAATGAATATAGTTTTTTTGACAAACGTCTTAAAGTTTCTCAATCGGTTAATATCTCCATAGTGAGAAATACTCCAAAACCGCTTAGCGCTTTTACCAATGCTTACAAACAAGCACCAATAGTTCCGGTTCAATTTGATAACGGAAGATGGGGTGTGCCTTTGCGCGATCCCGCCACAGGGCAAGTTGATATAAATGGAAGCGATCGTTTTAATAATGTTGGAAACCCTGCCGCTCAATTGTATTACACTAATGAAAAAAATAAAAATTTGGTACTATTCGGGAACATTGGAGCCGAATTACAATTGATTAAAGATTTAAAATTCAATACTAATTTCGGAGCCACATTTGATTGGTCTAAAGGTTATACTTACACGCCAAGCAGAGACATTTGGTTGTCTCAAAACCCAACCCAAGAAGCAAGTGATTATCCTGCATCGCAACCCATTAATACTTTGCAACAAAGAAGAGGCGACAGTTACCGATGGAATTGGGATAATTATTTTACCTACACCAAACTTTTCGGCAAGCATGATCTAAAAGCGACTTTGGGAATGAACAGAAGTACTTCCAACATCACCGAAAACCTTTCCGGGACAAGATGGAATGTACCTGAACAATCCAATTATTGGTCTTTGGATTTATCGTCTTATAATAATGAAGTTTCTCCGGGTTCTGTAGTGAGTAACAGAAGAGAAACACCTTTGGTTTCTTTAGCTTATTTTGGTAGAGTTGATTATGAATACAATGATAAATATCTTTTTAGCGCCTCTCTCAGAAGAGAAGGAATCAGTACTTTTTTAGAATCTAAAAGATGGGCCTTATTTCCGGCGTTTTCTGGAGGTTGGATAGTTTCTAACGAAGAATTCATGAAGAATATATCTTTTATTTCTTATTTGAAAGTCAGAGGTGGTTATGGTGAAGTAGGTAATGGTAATAGCTTATATGCTTTAAATATTCCTGTTTTTGCCTCAGATTTCAATTATACTTTCGGTGATTCTCAAACCATTTATCCGGGTAGTAACCAACCTTATCAAGTGGATCCCAACTTAACTTGGGAAACCATGAAAGAGTTTGACTTTGGAATTGATTTTAAATTTCTGGGCAATAAACTTTCAGGTTCCATTGATTTATACGACAGAAAATCTGAAAACGTAATTCTTCCGGTAGCATTGCCTTCTGTGTTATCACCTGATTTAGTTACTTTAAATACCGGTACAGTCGCCAATAAAGGATTAGAATTATCCTTAAAATGGAACAAAGAAATCAATGAAAATTGGAATTATTCTGTGTCAGGAAATATTTCTTTCAATAAAAATGAGTTAACGGAAGTTGACAACGCTTACTTCTCAAACTTTATCGGAGGAAGTATCAACAATGGACAATGGACCAAACAAGTTTTGGTGGGTGAAGCCTTGGGTAGTTTCTATGTATATGAAGTTACAGGAATAGATGGAGACGGAAATTTCACCTATAGTGATGAAAGAGTAGTAGCCGGTTCTTATTTACCGACTTATACTTACGGACTTAATTTTTCACTGAATTACAAAAAGTTTGATTTCTCAGTGGATGCATATGGTGTTGGCGGAAACAAATTATACAACGGGAAAAAAGCCCAACGTTTCGGTGGAGAAAATGTAGAATATGAAGTGTTGAATGATTTTTGGACACCATCAAATCCAAATGCTTCTAACCCGAAGCCTTTCAATGAAGTACCGCGTTCTTCTACTTATTACATTGAAGACGGAGCTTACTTGAGAATCAACAACATCACCCTAGGATATACTTTCCCGAAATTTTTAAGCCAATTAGACAAAGTAAGGTTTTATGCTACTGCGATTAACCCTTTCATTTTTACAAAATTCACAGGTTATTCCCCTGAATTGTCAGGAAACAATAACGCTGATCCTCTGGGAAGCGCCGGTATCGAATTAGATGCTTACCCAACCAATAAAACATTCTTAATAGGTTTAAATGTTAGTTTCTAAAATGTACACTATGAAAAGTATATTAAAATATAAAGTATTTCTTTTATCAATTTTGGCAATCTCATTTGCTTCATGTGAAGATGATTTGAATGTAGAACCCAATACGGCACTAACAGAATTCGATTTTTTGAATAATCCTGATAATGCGGTTAAATTAGTTAACGGTGTTTACAACAAGCAATTAGATTACAATATGTATTCTTTTTCTTGGATAGGCATGACCAGCATCACTTCAGATGATGCAGACAAAGGGTCAACTCCTACAGATACAGGAACTGACAAACACAAAATGGACAATCTCACCTTTGTCCCTTCGGATATTTCATTCAATGATGTTTGGAAAGGTAGGTATGACGGAATCTACAGAGCTAATAATGCCTTGTTCTATCTGGAACAATTGACCATTGACGAAACTTTAAAAAACAGATTGATTGGTGAAGTCAAATTTTTAAGAGCCTTGTTTTACTTTGATTTAGTAAGATGCTTTGGAGGTGTACCATTAGTTACTTCTAAAATTGATATTAATGATACGGAAACGATCAACAATATAGTGTTTAACAGAAAAAGCAAAGAAGAAACTTATGCTCAAATTGAGGCTGATTTGTTAGATGCCATTGATCGTTTACCGCTGAAATCTCAGTACACTTCAAATGACTTAGGTCGAGCCACTAAAGGCGCAGCTCAGGCTTTATTAGCTAAAGCTTACTTGTACCAAACCAAATGGCAATTGGCTTTTGATATGTCCGGAAATGTAATTACATCAAGCCAATATTCTTTACTGTCAAACTATGCTAATGTTTGGAGAGAAGCCGGAGAAAACGGCACCGAGTCTATATACGAAGTTCAAGCTTCACTCACCAATGGACTACGGGATTACACCAACGTTCAAGGACCAAGAGGAACACCTGATTTAGGTTGGGGTTTCAATACACCTTCCGTAAACTTGGTGAATTCTTATCAAGCCGGCGATTTGCGTAAAGACGGAACGGTACTTTTTGTACCTTCAATCCTTTGGGACGGATTCGTAGCTCCTACATCTTGGACCAATCCGAGATACAACTACAAAGCCTATCAGAGTTCAATCGCAGAACCTTGGAACGGAGATAAAGGAAATACCGCTAAAAATTTGAGAATCCTCAAATACAGTGATATTTTGCTTATCAGAGCGGAAGCTGCTTTCCAATTAGGTTTAGCTGATGAAGCCAGAGATAGAGTCAATGAAGTTAGAGTCAGAGCTGGTTTAGATGCTTTATCCAGTGTTACCTTACCGATAATCCTCAACGAAAGAAGATGGGAAATGGCCATGGAACATGATCGATGGTTTGATTTGGTTCGAACCGGAACCGCTCAATCAGCTATGGCTTTAGACGGAAAAACTTTTGTACCGGGTAAACACGAATTATTTCCAATTCCAAGTGATCAAATTACCGCGAGTGGCGGTAGATTAAGTCAAAACCCGGGATATTAAACTTAGTAATTAACCTTAAATTAAATATTTTATTATGAAAACAAACAGATTATTTTATTCTTTAGTATTAGCTTCAGGATTGGCTTTTGTAGCAAGCTGTAGTAGTGATGACTCTAGTTCATTACCTCCGATTGGTGGTTACAATAGTGCCGATGAAGTGGCTGCGTCTTCTTTAAAGGCATATTGGCCATTGAACGGAAATGGAAAAGAATCCATTTCAAATACTTCACCTTCTAATACCGTAAATACTTCTTATGTAAGTGGAATTAAAGGTCAAGGAGCTGATTTCAATACCGGTTTTATGGCTTATCCAGCCATTACAGCTTTAAACACTACTTCAGGGAGTGCTTCCATCAGTGCTTGGATTAAAGTTTCTAATACTAAGTTAGTGGCCGGCGGACCAAGTAATATTTCTCCAATCTTTTCTCTAACAAGAACAGGAGAAACTTTCGGAAACTTAAACCTGTTAGGAGAAACTCACGGTTTGGTTACCAGTGATTCAATTCAAATGAAAGGCGTTTTCAGAATTAAAAATGATGATGGCTCTGAATTTGGCGGTGATGCTGTGAACATGATCAAACAAGAACCGTGGATGGATGCTACTCACACTTGGGCTGCTAATAAAATTGGCGGACAATGGGCTCATGTGGTTTACATTTTTGACGGTCCTTCAGGAACTAATAAGCTTTATGTAAACGGTGTGAAAATATCCAATTCTGCTTGGGAAGTAAGAAACGGAGGAAATCCAAAACTTTTAAATCACTTCTTGCCAACAAGACCGGTAATCGGAGCACTTGAAACGGTAGCCAACGGAACCAATACAGATGCTTGGAATGCAGCACTTAAAGGTCAGGTTGATGAGTTAAGAGTTTATGACAAAGCCTTGACACCATCCGAAATCGGAGCGCTTTACGAATTAGAATTAGCAGGCAGATAATTCCTGGATTATTTAAACAAGTCCGGTGGTTCAACTGCCGGACTTTTTAATTCAAAAACTAATCATCCCACATCAATCATGAAATACTTTCTCAAAATACTTTTTATATCGTCCTTTTTGCTCGTTTTCTATTCTTGCTCAGATAAATCTTCAGCACAAACCGATCCGCCTATTACTTTAACCGATGAAGAATTACTCAATTTAGCCCAACAAGATGCTTTTAAATACTTTTGGGATTATGCAGAGACTAATTCAAAATTAGCACGTGAAAGATACCATGTTGACGAACCATTCGTTGATGCAAATCTTGTGACCACAGGTGGTTCAGGATTTGGATTAATGACTATACTCGTAGGTATTGAGCGTGGTTTTGTAACCAGAAGTGAAGCAGTGGCTCGCCTAAATACAGCCCTTACTTTTCTTGAAAATGCGGACCGATTTCACGGTGCATGGCCTCATTGGATAAACGGGACTAACGGTAATGTTGTACCTTTCGGAGCTGATGATAACGGTGGAGATATAGTAGAAACCTCCTTTTTGTGTCAAGGTTTGATATGCGTCAGAGAGTATTTTAAAAATGGTTCTCCCGAAGAACAAGCCCTGGCGACTAAAGCCGATGATTTATGGAAAGGCGTTGAATGGAGCTGGTATACCAAAGGTGGGGAAAATGTAATGTATTGGCATTGGTCTCCCAATTTTGAATGGATAAAAAATTTCAAATTGGAAGGTTATAACGAGTGTTTAATCACTTATGTAATGGCAGCTTCATCTCCGACATATCCTATACAAAATGAGGCTTATCATCAAGGTTGGGCCAGAAATGGCGCTATAGTGAACCCGGCATCAGTTTATGATATTCCGTTGATATTTAAATACAACGGCACTACTTCAGTCGGACCAATGTTTTGGGCGCATTATTCTTACTTAGGACTTGATCCTAGAGGATTAACAGACCAATATGCTAATTATTGGGACCTTACCAAAAATCACGCCAGAATTATGTACACTTATTGTGCAACCAATCCTGTGGGTTGGATTGGCTACAGTGAAGATTGCTGGGGATTAACCGCAAGTTATACTCGAAATCCGAATGGCACTGTTGGCTATACAGATCATCGCCCGGGAAATGATAAAGGTGTCATCTCACCAACAGCAGCGTTGTCTTCTTTTCCATATACGCCCGAAGAATCCATGAGAGCTTTGCGATTCTTTTATGAAAATGAAGACTGGAAAGCAAGATTAATAGGGGTTGCCGGACCTTATGATGCTTTTTCACCTCATCATGATTGGGTAACCAAAAGATACTTGGCTATTGATCAAGGAACCATTGTTCCAATGATAGAAAATTTCAGAACCGGTTTGCTTTGGAATTTATTTATGCAAGCACCGGAAGTTCAAACCGGACTCCAAAATTTAGGTTTTACCTCAACACAACACGGGTTCTAAGATGAAGTTTTTTTTTAAAATTCTTTTAATCGGCTGTTTAGGATTTACAGTAAATACGGTTTCACAAGAAACGACAGGAAGTTTTAACACTAAAATTACAACCGATTATTCTTATGGTTATTTGCTGCATAAACCGGAAGATTTGAAATCTAAAAAACCTTTGATTGTTTTTTTACACGGTTCTGGCGAACGAGGAACTGATTTGGAAAAATTAAAAGTTCATGGGCCATTTAAATATATTGCTGATAATAATTTTGGCACCGCAATGCGTTGAAAACGGTAATTGGGAAGCGGAGTCATTATACCAACTCATACAGAAGATAGGGAAAGAAAACAACATCGATTTAAACAGAGTTTGCCTAACCGGATTGAGTATGGGTGGATGGGGCGCTTGGGATTTAGCATTGGCACATCCTGATTTTTTTGCGGCTTTAGTTCCTATTGCCAGCTTTGTAAATCTTATGCAGGAAGATGAGGCTTGTAAATTAAAAGACATTCCCATTAGAGCTTTTCATGGTTTGCAAGACGATGTAGTGAGTTTGGAAACAGTAACCGAAGTTTATAAAAAACTAAAAGAATGCAATGCAGATATCAAACTAACGGTTTTTTAGGATGCCAACCACGACAGTTGGTCAAAAGTTTACGATCATCAAGAAATTTACGATTGGATGTTGCAACAATATAAAAAATAATACCGCCCAAAATGAAAATTAAGTTTAGCATACTCTTATTATTACTATCAAGTTTCACTTTTGCCCAAAAAGCAAAAAAAGAAAAACCTGTCACCATAGCCCCAAAAGAAATATTTGTTGCCGAATTATTGTCTAAAATGACCCTTGAAGAAAAACTGGGACAATTAAATTTGCCGACTTCCGGAGATATTGTAACCGGTCAGGCCAACAGTTCTAACATTGCCAAAAAAATTGAAGAAGGTAAAGTAGGAGGATTGTTCAATATCAAATCCGTGCAAAAAATAAAAGAAGTTCAAAAAATAGCAGTTGAAAAAAGTCGTTTAAAAATTCCGTTGATTTTCGGGATGGATGTGATTCACGGCTATGAGACTATTTTTCCGATTCCCTTAGGACTTTCATGTTCTTGGGATATGCCTTTGATTCAACAAACTGCCAGGGTAGCCGCTAATGAAGCAACTGCCGATGGCATCAATTGGACATTCTCGCCTATGGTTGATTTGTCCAGAGAGCCACGTTGGGGAAGGGTTTCTGAAGGTAGTGGAGAAGATGCCTATTTAGGAAGTGAAATAGCGAAAGCGATGGTTAACGGTTACCAAAATAACAATTTAAAAGGCCAAAACTCAATGCTTGCCTGCGTAAAACACTTTGCCTTATATGGTGCTCCTGAAGGCGGAAGAGATTATAACACGGTTGATATGAGTCACATCAGAATGTACAACGAATATTTCCCGCCTTATAAAGCAGCGGTTGATGCCGGTGTTGGCTCGGTGATGATGTCGTTCAATGAAGTAGATGGTGTTCCGGCCACTGCAAACAAATGGTTGATAAATGATGTTTTGAGAAAACAATGGAAATTCGGTGGTTTTGTCGTAACCGATTATACCGGTGTCAACGAAATGATAGATCACGGTATGGGTGATTTGCAAAATTGCTCTTCATTAGCGCTTAAAGCCGGTGTTGATATGGATATGGTTGGCGAAGGATTTTTGTCTACATTAAAAAAGTCTTATGAGGAAGGCAAAATCCCAATGAGTGATATTGACAATGCCGTTACCCGAATTCTTAACGCAAAATATGATTTGGGTTTATTCGAAAATCCGTATAAAAATTGTGATGTTGAATTGGCTAAAAAAGTTGTTTTTTCAAAAGAGAACAGAGACTTTGCCCGAAAAGTTGCGGCAGAATCTATGGTGTTATTAAAAAATGATGCTAATATTTTGCCCTTAAAAAAATCAGGTACTATTGCGCTCTTCGGACCACTTTTCGACAACAAAAATAATATGCCGGGAACTTGGAGCGTAGCTGCCAATTTTGACAAATCAGTTACTATTTTAGAAGGTTTGAAAAGTACCGTAGGGAAAAATGTTAACATACTTAGCGCCAGAGGTTGTAATTTCCTCTCAACGGCAGAAGAAGAAAAAATTAATATCAATCCACACAATCCGAAATCCTATGTCAGAGACAACAGAACTGATGAAGAATTGATTGCAGAAGCGCTTGAAGTAGCTAAAAAATCAGATGTTTTAGTAGCCGTACTTGGAGAAGGTGCCGAAATGAGTGGCGAGTGCAGTAGTCGTTCCAATATTGAGTTGCCGATTGTGCAAAAAAGATTGCTTGATGAATTGCTAAAAACCGGAAAACCTGTCGTTTTGGTTTTGTTCACCGGAAGACCTTTGGTTTTAGTAGAGGAAAGTCAAAAAGTTTCCACCATATTAAACGTTTGGTTTCCAGGCAGTGAAGCAGGATTAGCCATTGCTGATGTGCTTTTCGGTGATGTCAATCCTTCCGGTAAATTAACAGCCACTTGGCCCAGAAATGTGGGGCAAATTCCCATTTATTATAACCATAAAAACACCGGAAGACCATTAGGAAATAAAGCCGGAAAATTTGAAAAGTTCCGTTCCAATTATTTAGATGTACGAAATGAACCGCTATATCCATTCGGATTTGGTTTGAGTTATACCACATTCAATTATTCGGCTGTAAACTTGTCTTCTACAGAAATGAAGGCCAATCAAACGATTAAAGCCTCAGTTGACATTACCAACACCGGCAATTTTGACGGTAAAGAAGTTGTACAGTTATACATCAGAGACTTGGTAGGTTCAGTAACCCGACCGGTGAAAGAACTAAAAGGTTTTCAAAAAATAAACGTCAAAAAAGGTGAAACAAAAACTGTAACTTTTGACATTTCCATAGAAGATTTAAAATTTTATAATTCCGATTTGCAGCTAGTGGTAGAACCCGGGAAATTTGAGGTGTTTATAGGAACCAATTCCGATACCACTAATAAAAAAGAATTTAATTTGGTTAATTAATTTTATGTGCCTTTCGAAGAAAACCCTTTGGTCACAGACTAAAGGGTTTTTTAAAAGTAATAAGTTATTGCTATCTTTCGCAAAAATATTCTTTATGAAAAATACGATTATCCTAATGTTACTACTGTCTGCTTTTTGTCTTCAAGCGCAAACAGTCCAATCGCCTTCAAAACAATTAAGGCTCGATTTTAAATTAACAGACAACGGCAGACCTTCTTATACGTTGACTTACAAAAACAAACCGATAGTTTCAAAAAGCCTTTTAGGAATTTATCTTAAAAATGATACCGATTTGGCGAACAATTTTAAGATAGATTCTGTAAAAACAATTACTTTCAATGAAACTTGGAAACCGGTTCTGGGTGAGCAATCTAACATAGTTAATCATTACAATGAAATGAGGGTTTCATTATTCCAAATGGGAACCAACAGAAAAGTGAATATCAGCTTCAAAATCTATGATGAAGGGATGGCATTTCGATATGAATTTCCAAAGCAAGCCAACTTAAATTATTTTATCATTTCAGAAGAAAAATCAGAATTCAACCTGACCGGTAATCACAAAACGTTTTGGATTCCGGGAGATTTTGACAGTCAGGAGTATGCCTATAATGAGACTTTATTGTCGGAAATTAACGCTGATAAAATTGATTTAAATAACGGAATAGGATTAAAGTCAATTGCAGGCAAGTATGTTGTACAGTCACCACTAATGATGAAAACAGCGGATGGTTTATACCTCAATATTTTTGAAGCCGCTGTAGTGAATTATCCGATTATGCATTTGGATTTAAATCCTACGACCAATGCCTTAGTGTCTCGTTTGGTTCCCAATGCTATTGGTGATAAAGCTTATTTGCAAACGCCTTCTGTTTCCCCTTGGAGAACAATTATGGTTAGCGATGATGCACGAGATATTGTAAGTTCCAAAATGATTTTAAATCTGAATGAACCTTCAAAAATAGAAGATACTTCTTGGATCAAACCGATGAAATACGTCGGTGTTTGGTGGGAAATGCACGTGGGCAAGTCAACTTGGGATTATGCCGGAAGCCAAAATGCTCAAAATACAGAATCCAGAGAATTGATTGCCAGTGGCAAACACGGCGCCACAACAGCCAATACCAAAAGATATATTGATTTTGCTGCCAAACACGGTTTTGACGGTGTTTTGGTCGAAGGATGGAATGTAGGTTGGGAAGACTGGTTCGGCAATTGGAAAGAAGATGTTTTCGATTTTACCACACCTTATCCCGATTATAATTTGGCCGAAATCAACGCTTATGCCAAATCCAAAGGTGTTAAGATGATTATGCACCACGAAACTTCGGGTTCAGTCGCCAATTATGAAAGACATTTAGACCGCGCTTTAAACTTGATGAAAGAGTATGGTTATCCTGCGGCCAAATCTGGTTATGTGGGTCGAATTATCCCGCGTGGCGAATTTCATGATGGTCAAACCATGGTGAATCATTTCAATTTCGTAGCCCGTAGATTTGCCGATTACAAAATGATGGTCAACTCACACGTAAGTTCTCGTCCAACCGGTTACAGCAGAACTTATCCAAACTATATTGCGGCCGAAGCTGCAAGAGGTAATGAATTCAATGCTTGGAGTGTTGGAAATCCGCCTATGCACGAAACCATTTTACCATTTACCAGATTGTTAGGCGGACCAATGGATTATACACCGGGTATTTTTGAAATCAAAATGAGCCTTTATGACAAATCTAAAAAGGAACAAGTGCATACCACTTTGGCCAAGCAGTTGGCTTTGTATGTAACGATGTATTCTCCGCTGCAAATGGCTGCTGATTTGCCGGAAAACTATGAAAAATATCCCGATGCTTTTCAGTTCATCAAAGATGTTGCAGTAGATTGGCAAGAATCAAAATACCTTGAAGCGGAACCTGGAGATTACTTAACCGTTGCTCGTAAAGACAAAAAATCAGAAAATTGGTTTTTAGGAGCCATCACAGATGAAAATGCCAGAACTACCGAAATCAAATTAGATTTCCTTTCTTCAAATAAAAAATACAAAGCTATCATTTACCAAGACAGTAAAACCGCTCATTGGGAGAAAAACCCTATCAGCTACGAAATCAAAAACATGACTGTGACTTCTAAAACCAAACTGAAATTAGTTTTGGCGTCCGGTGGCGGAACAGCGGTTAGTTTTGTACCCATTAATTAAAACCTGCTTTATATGAAACATCGGATTGCCTTACTGCTATTGTTATTTATTTCAAATTATGGCATTGCCCAACAAAAAACGTATTGCAATCCGATTAATATTGATTATGGTTATTGTCCGATTCCCAATTTTGTGACACAGGGAAAACACCGAGCTACCGCTGATCCTGTAATAACTTTCTTCAAGGGAGAATACTACCTTTTTTCCACTAATCAATGGGGTTATTGGCATAGTAAAGATATGTTGGATTGGAAGTTTATTTCGCGTAAATTTCTTCGTTCGGAACATAAGGTTTATGACGAATTGTGTGCCCCTTCGCTGTCTTTTGTCAATGATACCTTGTTGGTGGTTGGTTCAACACACGGCAAAGATTTCCCGCTTTGGATGAGTACCAATCCGGCCAAAGGCGAGTGGAAGGAACTCATTCACAAATCGGAAGCAGCCGCTTGGGATCCGCAAATCTTTTGGGACAAAGACACCGACGAAGTTTATGAATATTACGGTTCGAGTAATTTGTATCCGTTGTATGGAATGAAACTCAATCGCAAAACTTTCCAACCCGAAGGCGAAAGAATTCCGGTATTGGCTTTAAACGATGATGAACACGGCTGGGAACGCTTTGGCGAACACAATGACAATACTTTTCTGCAACCTTTTACCGAAGGTGCTTTTATGACCAAACACAACGGTAAATATTATCTGCAATACGGTGCGCCCGGAACTGAATTCAGCGGTTATGCCGATGGAGTTTACGTGGGAAATCACCCGCTTGGCCCTTTTGAATACCAATCTCACAATCCGTTTTCTTATAAACCGGGCGGTTTTGCTCGTGGTGCCGGACATGGAGCCACTTTTACCGATGCCAACAATCAATATTGGCATGTTTCTACGATTGGAGTTTGTGTCAAAAATAATTTCGAGCGTCGTTTGGGCATTTGGCCTGCCGGATTTGATCAAGATGATGTCTTGTATTCGAATACAGCTTATGGAGATTATCCAACCTTTTTGCCTTCGGAAAATAAAGGTCATTTGAATGAAAGCTTTGCCGGTTGGATGTTACTCAATTATAATAAACCGGTTCAAGTTTCTTCAACACTTGGCGGTTTTCAGGCGAATCTTTCGGTTGATGAAGATATCAAAACTTACTGGTCGGCCAAGACAGGAAACAAAGGCGAATATTTGATTTCTGATTTGGGTGAAAAAAGTACCATTCAAGCCATTCAGATTAATTATGCCGATCAAGATGCGGATATTATGGGCAAGCCGGAAACAACCTTGGGACATAAATACATTATTTACACTTCCAATGACGGCAAGAGCTGGAAAGTCTTAATCGATAAAAGCAAAAGCACTAAAGACGTGCCGCATGAATATATCGAATTATCTTCTCCGGCTTCAGCACGTTATTTAAAACTGGAAAATATCGGCATGCCAACCGGTAAATTTGCCATCAGTGGCTTTAGAGTTTTTGGTAAAGGAAGCGGCGATAAACCCGGTGAAGTTAAAGGATTTGTGCCATTGCGTTCAGGGCCGAAAATCAAAGGAGAAAGAAGAAACGTATGGTTCAAATGGCAACAAGAAGCCAGCGCTGATGGTTATGTAATTTACTTCGGCAAATCTCCTGATAAATTATACGGTTCAATCATGGTTTACGGCAAAACAGAATACTACTTTAATGGTTTGGACCGTTCAGATGTCTATTATTTCCAAATTGAAGCGTTCAATAATAACGGCATCGGACCCAAAAGCGAAATCAAAAAAGCTGATTAAGTTTAGTTATCAACAATCGCAAACGTTGTAAATTTTTGAAAAATTCGCAAAAGTGCTTTTAAGAAATCGTTTTCGTTAATAACTAATTTCACAGTCATCACTTGTGTTTTACTTATAAATGTATATTTATCCAATCAAGTCCGTATTAATTTAAGGATATGATAATTTATTGACCTAATTTTTAAACAAACAATAACAATTAACAACCAAACCAAAAACTATAATTATGAGTACACAAAATCTTAAGACCAATTGGGCACAATTTATTCCTCTAGTCACCGTATTTTTCTTCTGGGGATTTGTTGCCGCGAGTAACGATATTTTAATTCCCGTTTTTAAGAAGGCTTTTGATTTAACCCAAGGGGAAAGTCAATTGGTATCGGTAGCTTTTTATGTGGCTTATACTGTAGGTTCAATTATTTACATGATAATTTCCTATTTGACCAAAGGCGATTTAATCAACAGAATTGGTTACAAAAACTCTTTGGCTTTAGGTCTTGTTATCTCTGCTTTGGGAACCTTATTATTTTATCCGGCGGCTAATACCGGTTCGTTTCCATTAATGCTTTCAGGATTATTTATAGTGGCACTTGGTTTTTCCTTGCAGCAAACGGTCGCCAATCCGTTGGCTATTGCTTTAGGACCAATTAATACCGGTTCACAACGTTTGACTTTAGCCGGTGGAATTAATAATTTGGGAACTACAATCGGTCCGTTGATTGTGAGTTTTGCCATTTTTGGTTCGGCTATTTCAGGCAATACTGAAATGAGCATTGAAAGTGTAAAAACACCTTATTTGGTACTTGGTGCCGCATTTTTATTAGTAGCCGTATTATTGAAATTTTCTTCTTTACCTGATAAACCTGCTGCAGTAGTTGAAGAAGAAGGTGAGGTAAGTAACACCAGAAGTTCGGCTTTGAAATATCCTCAATTGCTTTTGGGTATGATTGGTATTTTTGTTTATGTTGGAGTAGAAGTGTCTACGGCGAGTAACTTACCGGCTTATATGGAAGGCGATTTAGGGTTTGATACTAAAGATATAGCACCTTTTATTTCTTTGTATTGGGCCAGTTTGATGATTGGTCGTTGGACCGGAGCCGTTGAAGCTTTTACTGACAATATGAATACCCAAAAAATATTGAGATTTATAGCGCCATATTTGGCCTTTGGTGTTTTCTTGGCTGTTAATAAATTCATGGACCACGATTTGACACCTTTCTATGTTTATGCTTTGATTATTTTGGTATTGATATTTGCTGATATGGCCAGTAAAGGAAATCCGGCGAGAATGTTGTTGATTTTCTCGGTATTAGGAATAGCCGCTTTATTAGTTGGAATGGCCACAGACGGAATGGTAAGCGTTTATGCGTTTACCAGCGTTGGTTTATTCTGTAGTACGCTTTGGCCATGTATCTTTACGTTAGCCATCAGCGGGTTAGGAAAGCACACCAGTCAAGGAAGCAGCTTTTTAATCATGATGATTATGGGCGGTGGATTGGTAAGTTGGTTACAAGGTTATGTTGCCGATGTTACTACCATTCATGCCAGTTATATTGTTGGTGTATTGTGTTTTGCTTATTTGGCTTTCTATGCTTGGAAAGTAAGTGGTATTTTGAAAAGTCAGGGAATCGACTTTGATAAAAAAGTAAGTGGCGGTCACTAATCTGTCCAAATGATTATAAAATCAAAAATCCCGCATCGTGTAAACTTTGCGGGACTTTTTTCATCAAAACCTAACCAAAACAACTAACTATTTATTTTCTATCTTCAATCTTGGCTTTAGTGCCATCTGCTTTGTAGTAGTAATAATCATCTTCATTTCTTGGATCGTTTGCAGCATAATCGTAGTCATAATCATAGTGGTTGTGGTAAACATACCCTTGATTTCTGAAACCTTTAATGCTTCCAATCATATCTACAATGTCACCTCTGCGGTTGTAGACAATTCTCATTCCTCCAATTTGAGTCAATGCATATCGGTTGTATCTCATGTATACTGAACCAATTCGGCTTACTCTGTCTCTATTGTCGTAGTTGATAAAGGTGTTACCAACTCGTCTTACTCTGCCAAAACTATCATGTTCAATTCGGGTTCCGTAATTTACAGGACCTATGGCAGTAGAAGCTTTAGCGCCTCTTTTTCCGGCAGTCTTGTAAAAATAATCCCCTTCGCTGTCTTGTGGACGAGTATTAAAATCAAAGTCTCCATTTGGAAAAACAAAAAACTCTACGCCTCTTTCTACAAATGAGATTGGCTCTTCAAAGCTAAATCTCGTTCTTTCTTCTGTTGCATTCACTACGTTTCCAACCAGTAAAACAGTAGCTACTAAAAGGGTAATTTTTTTCATAATCAATACAAATTTGAGTTTTGCTTACTCTTTCGATTTTCAGCGTCTTCGAACAGTAATAATTGCTGTTGAAAGGTAGTTTCCAATTCATATGCCAAAAGCGGTGATGAAATTCTTAAGGTTTGATTAAGAAGGTTTAATGTGCAGATATACAATGGTTTATAAGCTTTATTTTTTTTGCATTTTGTTTTTTTAGCTATTGAATATGTTTAAAATTTTAGTACATTTGCTGACGATTTTTTAAAACAACTACTTTTATTCTATTAAAACTGCAATGAAAAACCTACTGTTTTCATTTTCCTTTTTTCTCTTATGGACTAATGCTCATAGCCAAACTTATGTTCCTTATTACGGAACTATAGTCGACCAAGTTTCTGAAGCTAATATTTTGAACAATCTTACTGAATTTGAAAATTTAGGAATTAAAAGAAGAGGAACAACCGCTTTGCAAAATACCCTCAACTGGTTAAAAGAAGAATATTTGAGTTATGGTTATACTGCCGCTCAAATGCAAGAATACAGTTTTACCAATGGAACGGCTACTTGTAAAAATTTAGTAGTAACTAAAATTGGGACTTTATATCCGAATAAATTTGTTATCATTTGCGGTCACTATGACACCATTACCGGTAAAGGAACCAACGACAACGGAAGCGGCGTAGTCACTATTTTTGAAGTAGCGCGTTTACTCCAAAACATCCCAACGGAATATTCTATAAAGTTTATTAATTTCAGTGGGGAAGAAGACGGTTTGGTCGGAAGTCAACATTTTGTTTCTTCGGTGGTTAATGCTACCAATCCGAAAATGGACATTCGCTTGGTTTTTAATATCGATGAAGTAGGAGGAAGAGCCGATATGACCAATGATACCATTACTTGTGAAAGAGATACCGGAAGCCCAACCTCTAACAATGCGGCATCTAATACTTTCACGAATGAGTTGATTACTTGTACCGAATTGTATTCGCCTTTAAACACTTATTTATCTTACGCTTACGCCTCAGATTATATGCCTTTTGAAGACAATAATGAAATCATCACCGGTTTCTTTGAAAGAAATGAAACACCACACCGCCACACGTCAACCGATTTGTTGGTCAATATGGATCCGCACTACGTTTATAATATTGCCAAAGCCGCTACCGGAGCGATGTTGCATTTTGCAGTAGCTTCTACAACATTAGAAACGAATGAAGTGACAGCCGCTAATCAAGTGAGTTTTTATCCGAGTCCGGCCAAAGATTTTTTAAATATCAGCTTAGGGAATTTAACCGATAGTCATTATACTTTTTCCATGATTGATTTGCAGGGTAAAGTGGTGTTGAATCAGCAAATGGAAAATGCCAATTTGATTGAATCAATCTCTATTGCTAATTTGCCTAAAGGAATGTATTTAGCAGTTTTAGAAACCGATAGTCATCGAATCTCCAAAAAAATTATAGTAGAATAAATTTACTTTACGAAAAAGCCTTCCGATGGAAGGCTTTTTTTATAGTTTGTCTTTTAGATATTCGGCAGTGATTGATTTCTTATTTTTTACCAAGTCTTCCGGAGTTCCGACAGCCAATAGTTGCCCGCCGTTTTCACCGCCTTCCGGACCTAAATCAATTATCCAATCGGCACATTTGATTAAATCCAAATTGTGTTCAATGACTATGATGGAATGGCCTTTTTCGATTAAAGCATCAAACGAAGCCAATAGCTTTTTGATGTCATGAAAATGCAATCCTGTAGTAGGTTCGTCAAAAACAAATAATGCTTTTTCTTTGGTTACGCCTTTCACTAAAAAAGAGGCCAATTTGATGCGTTGTGCTTCGCCGCCGGAAAGGGTTGAGGAAGATTGTCCTAATTGTACATAGCCTAAACCCACATCTTGTAAAGGTTGTAATTTTTGAATTATTTTGGTTTGTTTGTTTTCGGCAAAAAATAGAATGGCGTCATCTATGGTCATGGTCAAAATATCATCGATGTTTTTCCCTTCGAACATTACTTCTAAAACTTCTTTCTTAAAGCGTTTTCCACCACAAGTATCGCAAGGCAGAGAAACATCAGCCATGAAAACCATTTCAACATTTATCGAACCTTCGCCTTTACATGTTTCACATCTTCCGCCATCTACATTAAAAGAAAAATGCTTGGCCTGATAACCGCGAACTTTAGACAGCTTTTCTTTGGCATACAAATCGCGAATATCATCATAGGCTTTGATATAAGTCACAGGATTCGAGCGCGAACTTCTTCCGATAGGATTTTGATCAACGTATTCGATGTGTTTAATATGAGAAAAACTTCCGGATAATTCACTGAATTGCCCGGCTTTGTCGCCTATGCCTTCCAGCTTTTTCTGCATGGCCGGAAACAATATTTTCTTTACTAAGGTACTTTTTCCGCTACCCGAAACACCGGTAATCACTGTTAAACTCTCTAACGGGAAAGCTACATCGATATTTTGCAGGTTGTTTTCACGAGCTCCTTTGATTTCGATAAAGTTGTTTGATTTTCTGCGTTTCTTCGGTACAGAAATTTCCAATTGGCCGTTTAAATATTGAGCCGTTAACGATTCCGCTTTTAGGATTTCATCAAATGTACCTTCGGCAACTAATTCACCGCCAAAAGTACCTGCTTCCGGACCAATATCAATGATTCTGTCGGCCGCTTTCATGATATCTTCATCATGTTCTACCACAATTACAGTGTTTCCTAAATCGCGTAGGTTTTTTAATACTTTGATTAATCTTTCGGTGTCTTTCGGGTGTAAACCAATACTCGGTTCGTCTAAAATATACATCGAACCAACCAAACTACTACCTAAAGAAGTAGCCAAATTAATACGCTGTGATTCACCGCCGGAAAGCGTGGCTGAATTTCGGTTTAAGGTCAAATAATCTAAACCGACATCACTTAGGAAAGCTAACCTATTGTTGATTTCAATTAAAAGACGTTTGGCTACTTTGGCGTCATATTCGGAAAGATTTAATTCGGCAAAGAAAGGAATCAACCTTTTGATAGACATATCGACCAATTCGGCTATAGTTTTGCCACCTACCGTAATGTAATTGGCTTCTTTTCGCAAACGTTTCCCTTTACAAGTATTACACTTGGTTTTTCCGCGATAGCGAGACAACATCACACGGTTTTGTATTTTATAATTCTTCTCTTCCAATTCCTGAAAGAAATCATCCAAACCGGTAAAGAATTTATTGCCTTTCCAAACCAAATCTTTTTGCTCTTCGGTCAATTCAAAATAAGGCTTGTGAATAGGAAAATCAAATTTATAGGCATGGTTAACCAATTGGTCTCGGTACCAACTCATACTTTCACCGCGCCAAGGAAAAATGGCATTTTCGTAGATGGAAAGCGAGGTATTGGGAATGACCAATTCTTCATCAATTCCGATAATATTTCCGTAACCTTCACAAGTAGGGCAAGCACCATAAGGGTTATTAAAACTGAATAAATGAATGTTAGGTTCCAAAAACGTCATACCGTCTAATTCGAAATTGGCACTAAATTCCAATCGATTCTTGGTTTCTGATTCTTGGAGATAGCAAATGCCTTTTCCTTCAAAGAAAGCAGTTTGAACTGCATCGGCCAAACGATTATAAAAGTCCTCATCTTCTGAAGTTTCGGCGTTTACCACAATCCTATCGATGATGAGTAAAATGTCTTTATTGTCTAATGAATGTTGGTCGATTTCATCCAATCGCACCATTTCGTTATCGACTAAAATACGAGCAAAACCTTGCTGGAGCAACACTTTGAGTTTGTCTTCCAATTGTCTTCCTTGTTCTAAATGAATGGGAGAAAGCAATAACCATCTGGAGTTTAAATCAAATTTTTTTACTGCATTCACTACATCGGTAACCGTGTCTTTTTTAACTTCATTTCCGGAAATTGGGGAAAAAGTTTTTCCGATTCGGGCGAAAAGTAATTTTAAGTAATCATAGATTTCTGTTGAAGTACCAACAGTCGAACGCGCATTGGTCGTATTAACCTTTTGTTCTATAGCAATTGCCGGAGCAATGCCTTTGATGTATTCAACTTTAGGCTTGTCTAATCGGCCTAAAAACTGTCGGGCATAAGAGGACAAACTTTCCACATAACGGCGTTGGCCTTCGGCATAAAGTGTATCAAAAGCCAAACTCGATTTTCCTGAACCTGATAAACCGGTAATCACGACCAATTCGTTACGTGGTATGACCACATCTAAGTTTTTCAGATTGTGAATTTGTGCGCCTTTAATAAGGATGTTTTTTTTAGGCTCAAGTGTAGCAATTTCTGTACTTTTCATAGCAAAAAAGGGAATGTTCGCAAAGTTAATCATTTCCTTTAGGATTTAGACACAAACCAGTTTGTGATTTTAGCATTTCAAACTCTAAATTTCATCTTTGAAAATCATAATAAATTCTATTAAATTTTATGAAATGTATTTTTTTAGCGTTAATTTTTTTAGAAAATGATGATGATTGTGTTGTGTAAATCTTTTTAAAAGTCTGTTATAACTCAACATTACCACAACATTTTATTTTTCAGCAAGCAATTGCAAAAGGAGTGCAAATCTTCATAAATCACATATTTACTTCATATTTCAAACGATTGAGAAAGATTTTTAGCTGTATAGTTTTTATATAGTTAAACAAAATATGATTACAACATATATGTAATAGATTTGAATTGAAACCATAAAACAAAAATATTATGAAAAAAATTACTTTATTTATTCTTCTCATGAGTGCTTCTTTCGGAACTGCTCAAACATTTGAGGGGACATGGAAAATGACTCCGGTAGCAGGTGCTCTTGGAGTTGGTCCCGGTCAGGGAGACATTTCATGGTGGTCAAATTCTACCGGAGATGTTACTACCAGAGCTTGCTATTTTGATGACGAATATGTATTCAATGCAAACGGATCCTTTAATAATGTCCTGGGTGCTCAATCATGGATTGAAGGTTGGCAAGGTGGAGGTGATGCTTGTGGTACACCTGTAGCGCCACACAATGGTTCAAATGCGGCCACATGGGCTTACAATTCTTCGAATAACACTTTAACCCTAACAGGAGTTGGTGCTTACTTAGGTTTGGCAAAAGCTTATAATGGAGGTGAGCTTACTAGTCCCGCCGGAGCTCCTGCTTCGATTACTTATACAGTTAGTTCATTTACAGCATCAACTGTGACACTAGACATTTCTATTGGAGGTGGATGGTGGCGTTTTAAATTAACCAAACAGAATGCAGTAGCTACTTGTAATGATGGTATTCAAAACGGTGATGAAACCGGTGTTGATTGCGGAGGTTCATGTAGTCCGTGTGCTTCTACAAACAGTTTAACGGGAACTTGGAGAATGAGTCCTCAAGCCGGTGCTTTTGCTGTTGGTCCTACTCAAGGTAGTGGTGCTTATTACGCTAATTCTGTTGGAGATGTCACTACAAGAGCTTGTTTCTTTGATGATGATTATGTTTTCAATGCTAATGGAACTTTCAACAATGTACTTGGAACACAAACCTGGATTGAAGGCTGGCAAGGCGGTGCAGATGCTTGTGGAACTCCTGTGGCTCCTCACAATGGTGCTAATGCAGCAACATGGTCATACAATACATCGGCTAACACAGTAACCCTAACCGGTGTTGGAGCTTATTTGGGTCTTCCAAAAGCTTATAACGGAGGTGAACTTACCAATCCGGCAAATGCTCCTGCTTCTATAACTTATTTGGTCACTTCTGTAACACCAAACTTGTTAACTTTAGATATTAATGTCGGAACCGGATTATGGTGGCGTTTTATTTTGGCAAAACAAGGTGTAGCGCCAACTTGTACTGATGGCATTCAAAATGGTACAGAAACGGGTATAGATTGTGGCGGTACTTGCCCTAATGCATGTTTGGCACAAATTAATCTTCCGGTAACATTTGAAGGCAATGCAATGAACTATACTGTTACTGATTTTGGCGGAAATGTTTCTACTAAAGTAGCAGACCCTACACAACCAACTAATACGGTTATTCAAAGTATTAAAACCAATACCGCAGAATTGTGGGCAGGTACAACAATTGGGACAAACGCAGGATTCAGTGCTCCGATTCCGTTTACTTCTACCAACCGAAAAATGTATGTAAGAGTATGGTCACCTGATGCCGGTATTCCGGTTCGTCTTAAAGTTGAAGTTTCAGGTCAGCCGACTCAATCTTGTGAAACACAAACCAATACAACAGTCGCTAACGGATGGCAAACTATGGAATTTGATTTTAACAATCAAGCTTCCGGTACGGCAGCATTCAATCCTGCTTTTGCTTACAACATGGCATCAATTTTCTTTAATTTCTTGACTCCTGGTTCTGTAGCTGGTGAGAAAACATACTATTTTGATGATGTAAGTTATGGAACACCATTTCTTTCGAACAATGAGTTTGATATAGTTTCTTTCAATTTATATCCAAACCCTGCAAAAGGAACTTTGAATATTTTCAGTAATTCAGAATTGAGTGAAATTAAAATTTATAACACTTTAGGTCAGTTAGTGACTAAACAAAATGCAACTTCAAATCAGACAAGTATTGACGTTAGCCATTTGACCAAAGGAGTTTATATTGTTTCGGTTCAAATTGGAAGCGAATCTGTTAGAAAACAGTTTATTAAAGAGTAAGTAATTTTTTTTAAATAAAGAGGCGCGTTTAGTAATAAATGTGCCTCTTTTAGTTTTAGGGGATTTTACCGGATTTATATTTTATTCTATATATTTACTTTTACAAATTAGTTACAACTACGATGATATTACCTCGTTTATTAGCTCGTCCTGTTTATTGTTTTGTTATTTTTCTATCCTTCTTAGGGCATTCACAAGAATTGCCTCCAATAATTAAGTATTCGCCTTCTGCTTATGCTGCAGGAAATCAAAATTGGATGATTTCTCAAGACAATAATCATTTTATGTTTTTTGCCAATAATGAGGGTTTGCTTGAATTTAACGGGTCAAACTGGACGATTTATAATTCTCCTAATGAAACTATTATAAGATCGGTTAAAGTTATAAATGACAAAGTGTATACCGGATGTTACATGGAATTTGGTTATTGGAAACGACAAAGAAGCGGACAATTAAAATACTTCTCTTTGAGTAATAGCATTAAGCATAAAATATTGGATGATGAGCAGTTTTGGACCATATTGCATTTTGATCAATGGGTGCTTTTTCAATCTTTAAATCGAATTTATGTTTATGATACTAAGACGCTTAAGTTTACTATAATCACTCCTAAAAGTAACATCATCAAGGCTTTCAAAACGACAAACGGATTGTATTATCAAACATTTTCTGATGGTTTGTTTGAAATTGAAAACGGGAAAAGTAAATTAATCTCTAATGACCCAATAATTTCAGCCAATAAAATTGTTGGTCTTTTTAAAGGAGCATCCGGACTTTCAATTCTCACCCAAAACAGAGGTTTTTTTGAATTTAATAATGGTATCATTCGCTCTGTTCAAACTAATGTTGATGCAGAATTGATGTCAAGTAGTGTATACAGTTGTCAAAAGCTAAGTGATGGCGGGTATGTTTTAGGAACAGTTTCTAATGGTATTTTGATACTCTCGAAAGAAAAAACTTTGCGTTTTCACATCACGCAAAATAAAGGGCTTAGTAACAACACCGCTTTATCACTTTTCGAAGACCATGATAATAATCTTTGGATAGGTTTGGATAACGGTATCAATTGTATCAATTTACAATCTCCAATAAAAAGCTATTCCGATGATACCGGTATGTTGGGTACAGTATATGCCTCAATTGTTTTTAACGGCAAACTTTATATCGGAACCAATCAAGGTCTTTTTTATAAAGCCAATCAATCGGAAGAGCAATTTAAATTTGTTCCCAATACTAAAGGCCAAGTATGGTCATTGTTTGCTCATGACGGAACACTGTTTTGCGGTCATGATTCCGGTACCTTCCTAATTAAAGACGGTATCGCACAAAATATATTTTACCAATCAGGAACATGGAAATTTGAAACTTTGCCCAATAGAAGCGATATCTTATTTCAGGGGAATTATTTTGGGATTTCAGTTTTACAAAAAATAAATAACCAATGGGTATATAAAAACAAACTCAAAGGTTTTGATTATTCTTCTAAGTATTTTGAGTTGACACCCAATTTGGATTTCTATATTAGTCATGAATACAAAGGCGTCTTCAGATTTCATTGTAATGCTTCGCTGGAAAAAGCTGAAAAAGTTTTTACTTACGCTAAGCCCATTAAAGGAAAAAACGCCAGTTTAATCAAGTATAATAATGTGATTTATTATGCATACAAAGAAGGAGTTTTTAAATTAAACCCGAAGACAAAAACCTTTGAAAAAGATGCATTATTGAGCAAAGCTTTTGAAAATGATGAATATATTTCCGGAAAAATGATTGTTGATCAATCTAATAAATTATGGGTGTTTACTAAAAATTACATCCATTATTTTTCCTCCGGAAAATTAAGTTCTCAATTGAAGAAAAATGCGATTCCTATTCCGGCTTCACTTCGTAATGCAATGTTGGGTTATGAAAATATCACACAAATAGGAGATTCCGAATATTTAACGGGAACTACTGATGGTTATTACACCCTTAATGTTGATGATTTGAGCTTTAAAAATTACAGTGTTTCCATAACTTCGGTGACCAGTAACAAGCTTAATAAAAATACTGTTAACACTTCTATTGCCGATAATGGAGAATTTCGCCATGATGAAAACAATTTGACTTTTAGTTATACGGTTCCGAAATACAATAAGTACATTAACGCCGAATACCAATACCTAATGGAAGGAATTCAAGAGGAGTGGAGTGAGTGGAATTCAAAAGCCTCTGTTAGTTTTAAAAATTTGTCTCCCGGAACTTATACTTTCAAAGTCAAAGCCAAAATAGCCAATACGGCTCCCGAGAACATTGCAACTTATACTTTTACAATATTAAAGCCTTGGTATGCAACCAATTTAGCTGTTTTTATTTACATATTACTTTCAATTTATTTGGCTTATTTTATTAACAAAAAATACAAACAATATTACCAAAGACAAAGAGAAAAGCTCATAGAGGAAAATAACCTTCTTTTAGAAATTAAAGAGTTGGAAAATGAACAACAGCTTATGAAGTTACGCAACGAACAATTGACAAAAGATGTTGACAGTAAAAGTAAAGAGTTGGCTGTTTCTACCATGAATCTTATTAAAAAGAACGAATTGTTGGCTTTGATTAAGGAAGATTTGAAAAAAACTTCAGAAGAGGGCAATCGCAGTGTTAAGTCGGTTATAACAACAATCAACAAGAATATCAATGAAGAAGATACTTGGAACGTTTTTAAAGAAGCTTTTGATAATGCCGATAAAGACTTCCTTAAAAAAGTAAAATTAGCGCATCCTTCTCTAACGCCAAATGATTTAAGGTTGTGTGCCTATTTGCGTTTGAACTTATCATCCAAAGAAATAGCTCCTTTGCTCAACATTTCAGTGCGAAGTATTGAAATTAAACGATATCGTTTGAGAAAGAAAATGGATTTGCCTCACGAACAAGGGCTTGTTGAGTATATCCTTTCCATCTAGTTGCCTCATCAAAATCATTTTTAAAACTATACATTACCTCAACAAAAACGTTTGAGAGGGCCTAAGTTTAAGCATTGGTAACAGATATTTAAGCTATCTTTAGATTGCTTCATTCTCGGTAAACAGACTGCTTTTTTTTGATATCCTGAAAAAAGCACCTGTTTTTTTAAGATGTATATTTTTTGTTGTGGTTGTTTTTTCCATACTAATTATCGATAACCATAATTTTATAAAACTTAAACCAAATTAATATGAAACCAAAATTATTACTAATTGTTCTGATGCTTTTCACCTCGCTGGGCTTCTCCCAGACTATTGAGGTTAGTGGAACAGTTATCGATGCTACAACCGGAGTTGGACTACCCGGGGTCAATGTTACCGTAAAAAATCAGAAACCATCTACTTCCACTGATTTTGACGGTAAATTTAAATTGTCAAACATTTCACCTGGCTCTACTTTAGTATTTACCTATGTTGGATACAAAACAGCAGAACTCAAGGTAGATAAGAGTACTGATGTTACCGTAAAACTTACCGAGGAAGCTAATAAATTGGAAGAGATAGTGGTTATTGGTTACGGAAGTAAGAAGAAAAAAGATGTGACAGGAGCTGTAAGTGTAGTATCAGCAAAGACCATTGAAGAATTAAAGCCCTTCAAAGTTGAACAAGCTCTTCAAGGAACTGTTTCCGGAGTTAA
>NZ_CAMLRU010000005.1 GCF_946482535.1 uncultured Flavobacterium sp. | reverse complement strand
CGCTTCGAATTTAGAATTTGAAAAACGCTAGTTTTTTAGTTTGTCTTCAATTTTCTTGGACATTCTAAAAATCAAAAGGATTAGGACCGCACAAAAAGAAGCGGCTATTCCGATTAAAGCCACCATACTGTCGCCTTCAAACGGATTGTTGAAGTCGAGCAAATAAATATTAACCAATATCAGGGCTACGGCAAGAAATATAAGTATGCTGGTGAAAATCTTCATGGGATAAATTTATGGGGCAAAAATACTAATTTTTAAGATTATGCAAATAGTCCTTTAACATTCGCGGCAAATAATTTAACAGCAATAGCCAACAAAACTACGCCGAATACTTTTCTGATGATGCTCAAGCCGTTTTTGCTGAGCATTTTTTCAATTTTGGAGGACGATTTCAGTACGGCATAAACCAACAAGATGTTCAACAAAATAGCAATGATGATATTGATGGATTGAAATTCGGCACGCAAAGAAAGTAAGGTCGTCATGGTTCCGGCTCCGGCGATTAATGGGAAAGCAATTGGGACAATTGAAGCGGAATTGGCTTCTTCATCACGGTACAATCTGATGCCGAGTATCATCTCCAAAGCCAAAAAGAAAAGGACAAACGAACCGGCCACGGCAAACGAATTGGCATCAATTCCAATTAATTTCAAAATCTCTTCTCCCACAAAAAGAAAAGCAATCATGATTCCGGCAGAAACCAAAGACGCTTTCTCAGATTGTATGTGCCCAAATCTTGTTCTCAAATCGATAATCACAGGAATGCTTCCCACGATATCAATCACCGCAAAAAGCACCATGGTGGTGGTCGCTATTTCTCTAAAATCTAAATTCATAAATTACTTTTTTCAAAAGTAACAAATTCCAAAATGGAAATCCCAAATCCCATCCCGAAGTTTCAATGCAAAATAGTTACTTTTGCAAAAGAATAAAATCCTAAATCATAATTTCCTAATCCTAAATCCATTCATGTTTCAATTAGGCAAAACAATAGTTTCTGAAGATATCCTTGAAAAAGATTTTGTGTGCAACCTTTCGGCTTGTCACGGTGCTTGTTGTGTTGATGGTGATGCCGGTGCACCTTTGAGCCAAGAAGAAACCAAAATTTTGGAAGAAATTTATCCGAAAGTAAAACCCTTTCTAAGAAAAGAAGGGATTGAAGCGATAGAAAAATTAGGCACTTGGGTGGTTGGAACCGACCAAGATTTAGAAACGCCTCTAATTGATAATAAAGATTGCGCCTATGTCATTTTCGACGGTAAAACGGCACTATGCGGCATTGAACAAGCCTATAATCAAGGTATCATCAACTGGAAAAAACCGGTTTCGTGTCATTTATATCCGATTAGAGTGAAAGATTTCAGCGAATTTGCAGCCGTAAATTACGACCGTTGGGACATTTGCAACGATGCTTGTACCTTAGGAAAAGAATTGCAAGTGCCGGTTTATAAATTCGTCAAAGAAGCTTTGATCCGAAAATTCGGAGAAGATTGGTATGCCGAGTTGGAAAAAGTAGCCGAAGACTTGAAGAACGAGAAATAAAAAAAGCCTGAATCAGTGATTCAGGCTTTTTTGTGGAGAAGATGGGGCTCGAACCCACGACCTCTTGACTGCCAGTCAAGCACTCTAGCCAACTGAGCTACATCCCCAAAATTGTAGGGAGCAAATATAATTATTTTGTCTATATCTGTGTAAATTTTTTAAAAAATAAATTTATTATTATTAATGTAATTTTTTTTGTAAACTTGCAGAGCTTTTAATAGCCTTTAAACTAAACAACCACAATCATTTATGAAAAAAACTACACTCTTTTTGACATTTCTTTTGATGTCTGTTCTTTCAGAAGCACAAATAATAGCTTCACAAAACTTTGACACCGCTTTAGGTTGGACAGCAAGTGCAACAACTGCTTGGGCCAGAAGAACTACCGGTGGTGCTCCTGCTTGTTCACCATATGCCGGTGCAGGTATGGCTCGTTTTTACTCTTATAACTTAGCTGCCGGAACTACGGCCAGATTAACGTCTCCGGCTATCACTTTTTCGGGTGCCAGTTACAGAGTAAAATTCAAAATGTTCAGAGACAATGCTTATGCGACCGATGCAGACAACGTAAAACTTTACTACAATACTAACGGTGGTCCGGGCGGAACATTATTAGGAACTGTGAATCGTTCAAGATCATTGGCTCCAACAGAAACTGAAGACGGATGGTATTCTTATTCTATGGATATTCCCGGAACAATTACCGGAACCGGATACATTCATTTTTTAGGCACCTCTCAATACGGAAACAATATTTTTATTGACGAGGTTACAGTTGAGCAAATCCCGGCTATTGACGGTGAATTGAGATTGATGAATGTAAACTCTTACGTGCCGGTTGGTGCTACAACAGTTTCCGGATCTTTTAAAAACTCTGGTTCTTCTACTGTGACTTCTTTTGATGCTAATTGGCAAGTTGATAATGGCGCTATTTACACACAAACTTTCTCAGGATTGAGTGTTGCTGCCGGACAAACTTACACCTTTACACAAAATGATGTTTGGAATACAACACCCGGACTATATTCTTTGAAATTATGGATCAGCAATGTCAATAACAATGGTAATGACGGTGATGCTACCAATAATTTAATTACAAGACCTATTTCGGTTTACAGTGGCACTGCAGCCCGTTTTCCGCTTTACGAAAAATTTTCAAGTTCAACTTGTGGTCCTTGTTATTCATTTAACACCAACAGCTTTAATGGTTTCTTAGCCGGTTATGAAAGTGAATTTGCCTTCATTAGCTATCAAGTTAACTGGCCGGGCTCAGGTGATCCTTATTACACAACAGAAACAGGTACAAGAGTTGGTTATTATGGAATCAGTGGCGCACCAACTTTATTGATTGACTCAAAAGACGGCACCAACAATGAAGTGACAGGAGCATTTAATACTAGTGCTCAATTAGCAACAAAATTGACACAAGCCGCTAGTGTTCCTTCTTATTTTACCATCAATACTACAAGAAATTTATCAGGAAACACCATGAATGTTCAGGTAGATGTTACGCCATTTGTAACCGGTACCTATAAATTGTATGCCGCAGTGGTAGAAAAAAACACTTACAACAATGCTGCTACAAATGGTGAGGTAGAATTCCACAATGTAATGATGAAAATGATGCCTGATGCAAACGGAACTACACTTTCTTGTGTTCATGATGTAGCTTCTACAACTAATTTACAAGTTGACTTAAGCACTACTTTCATAGAAGAATTAGATGATTTAGAAGTAGTTGTATTCATTCAAAATCCGGCTACTAAAGCAATCATGCAAGCAAAATATGCAACTGATGCTTTATCGAATGCTAACTTTGATACAGTATCAAAAATTAAATTGTATCCAAACCCATCAAACGGTATCGTAAGAATAGCAACTGATATTCCGGTTGACATTGAAATTACTGATGTTACCGGCAAACACATTTTAAGTGTTACCCAAGCTAACAGTGAAACTGTGATTGATTTATCAAACATGCAAAACGGTGTATACTTTGCTAAAATCAGCGGAGAAAATGCTACCAAAACACAAAAAATAGTATTAAACTAAATATTCATTCGGCAGGAAACTAACTCTTGTTTCCTGCCGATTAAAAAAACAAGTTATGAAAAGAATTTTACCTTTAGCTTTCATTTTTATTGGGATTTCGAGTTTTGCTCAAATTTCTTTATCCAGACATAATGGTACTCCTATTACAGACGGTCAAATAGTAGCCTTCAATACTATTGCATTTCCGGCAGCTGAAATGGATTTTTATGTAAGGAACTTATCTGCAACGACCACTACCAATGTAAAAATAAGTTGTGAAGCCTTGGTAAACAATGACGGGACAGGTTTTGAACTTTGTTTTGGTAATGAATGTCTCTCTTATGTTGAAGCCGGAGAAGTTTACCCAAGTATTCCGGTAGTATTGGCTCCTAATGGGATGAATGGCGAGTTTGACCACCTTTTGAACACCAGTGCGGGAAGCGGAACTTTTCCAAAAGATTATGTTTTCAGATTTTATCAAATCAACAGCTCTGGAGCTGAATTCAGTAACTCTATTACTATGACTTACCGATACGATCCTTCTTTGTCAACTAATGACATCCATCAATTGGAAACTTCGGGAGTAATAGTGAAATCAACTTTAGTTGAAAATGAGCTAACTTTAGATGTGCTTACACCGAGTCAAATGACTTTATTCGACATCACCGGAAAATTGGTTAACCAAACTAAATTAGCCTACGGAATTCAAACTGTGGATGTTTCAAATTTAAGCCAAGGTGTTTATGTCTTGAAATTCACTTCTGCTGAAGGTAAGGTTGCTACTCAAAAAATCATAAAGAATTAAATTGATATCATTTTATATAAAAAAAGGCTCCAATATTTGGAGCCTTTTTTTATAACGAATTTATCCAATCTTCTATGAGTTGGACGCCTTCTGTATGCTTGATGGTTCTTCCCAAGGGTGGCATCATATAAAAATTATCCGTTTCTGTATTGACACGATAATGCAAGATGGACTGACCCACATTATTCGGATAAACGATTTTTCCGATATAGCCGGCTAATGAATGTTCGGCAGGCATGCTAACACCCATATTTTCTATATCTGTCGTTAAAGGAAAATCAAACCTCAAGGAAAAATGATCTGCTTCGCCATTATCTTTATGACAGTGTGCGCAATTGGCATCAAAATAAGATCGAACTCTTAATTCTAAAGGATTAGAAGCCTCTTTATAATCTACAACGGTAACAATATTGTTGGGTAAATTATCTTCTAAGTAACCCATTTGGATTAACTTTTTCAATTGATTTTTAGTCCCATTCGAATAATTAAAGTTACTGTTCAGATTTTGAGGTTTTATCCCGATAGGCGTTACTTCGCCGGTCAATAAACCATGGCATCGGTTACAATCAACCGCCGCTGATGGAATTCTGTAATTGATAGTTCTGATTACATCATTTTCGTCGCGCCAAGAAACGGGCGTCTGAGAACCGGCTAGGGTTAAGAACGCTTCTGTTTGCTCGTCATTCCAGACATATTCAGCAAAAATCCAACCTTCATTCTGACGAATCATCAGTCGGGTTTCAATTATTCTTGTAGTGTTATTGGGCTGTACATTATTGTAATAGAAATTTTTAATAAGCACTGATCCCACCGGAAGATTTAGTACGTTACCATCGCCGTCATAAGTAGCTTTTAGTCCGTTTGGCAACCAAATAAAACGCTTCTTTTGTGCATAATCCGTAAAAAGTTCGCTGATCGGTTTATAAGGCAAAACACCATAGGAAGGACTTTGATTTTTTAAATCTCCTTCAAAAAAGTGATAATCCGACAGTTTTGGATAAGGAACCTCAGCCAAGTCAAGTGTCACCGGAGAAACCGGCGTGTACTCATCATCATTACAGGAAATAAAAAAACATAAAAATCCTAACAGTAATAATCCTTTTATGTTTTTTAGTTTTTCCATTTTTTTAGAAAGAGGTATTTAGGGATAATGATACTCCTGAACTTTCCGGAACATTTCGGCAAACTCCGCCTACACAAACTAATCCTCCGCGTTGTCTACCGTAACTCAAAGCAATTCGAGTAGATTTTTTTCTGAAAGCTCCGCCAAAATTATAGTAATGATTTTGTTGGTACTCCAAGTCGTTTCCATAATTGTACAAATCAGAAAAATAGCATGACCACTTAGAGTTCATATTAAACTCAACGGTTGTACCTGCCCAATTTTTTTTATCATAATCGGCCCACATATGTTCGCCTACTACACGTAAAGATTTTGTTGGTGTAAATTTATACGTAGCTTCTGCAGCTAAAATATTGGTATGGATAACACCATCGGTGCCTTCGACCATCTTTTTGTTATAATATTGATTGATATAACTAAAAGCAGAATGCCATTTATTATTCCATTTTTTGATAATTTCCATACTGAAATCTGTGTAGTATCTTTTACCGAAACTCAAGAAATCTGTATCATAATCTTGTGGATTAAAAATATAAAACTTTCCGCTTAACGCATTCCAGTTAGAAAAATTAAAAGCGATTTTCATTCCGTTCTTTCCGCCCAATGCTGTCCCTTTCTTCACATCATAAAAAACATCTATCTGCCCTCCTATTTCACCGGCTTTAACCAAATCCTCATCGGCTAAAAATACCCCCGGCTGTGCTTGATACACATAAATATTGGCCAAATTGTAATGTTGTTGCTTGGTTAAACTCGGAATAAAATTCATTATTTTATCATTGAAATCATTCCCTTTAGCGCCTCTTTCCGAAAAGAAACTCATGTTTTCTAATCTTCTGAAAGTAGCATCAATCCCAAATCCTTTTTTGGAATAACCGGTATTGAATAACAAAGCGCTACCCGGTTTTACCAACCTGTTGTTGACCTGATTATTGACCTGAACTACCGCATCTTTCGATTTGTAATTCATTTCAGTTGAGGCATAAAATGAATTGTGGGTAAAGTTTATTCTTCCGGCAAAAGCATTGGTTAAATTGTTGAATTTTTGATCCGGAATGTCTATTTTTTCATCTCTTCCGACATAGCTAAACCCTAAAGTCAAATCAGAAGTCTCGAATTTGAAAAGCTCTTTCAAATCGAACTCAACATCCTGCCCGTAAATCTTACTGTCGGCCACATCAAAACCGGTTCTTTGTTGTCCGTAAATTGATTTTAAAGTAATGAATTTCATTGGCTTAAAAATCACTCTTCCGCCTCTTAGAGCGTTGTTTATTCCAAGCGCTCTGTCTTCCCAACTTCTCAATAGCAATCCGCTGCCGAATTGCTCGTAAAAATAACCCGCAGTAATGTCAATTTTTTCGGTTTTGTACTGAATAAAATAGGTCGCCACATTGGTTCCATTGTATTCTGGATTCATGTTTAGCAACGCGTTTTGCTCATAGCTTTCTCCTTGAATTCCGAATGACCAATTTTTGTATTTGTAATTTAAAAATAAATAACTGTTAGATCTAATCGGTTCATCGGGATGAGTCGTGGGATTATTGAACTCGTCTTTGAGCCCTTTATCGTTCAAATACCATTGGGCATTAGATTCAAATCCTCCCGAGAAAATACCGTTAGTTTGTGAAAAAGAAAGAATAGGAAACAACAAAAGGGAAATATAACAAACTGCCTTTTTCATCTATTTTAGTGATTTTAATTTTTCAAGCAATTCCACTTCATTTCCGGGTACGTATCCGTTTTGAACATGCACAATCTTATTGTTTTTAACCACTATGGTATATGGAACATTGACTATGGATAATGCTCTTTTTAAGTCTTGATTGGAATCCATAAGTATGGTAAAGTCCCATTCTTTTCCGCTGGTCAATGGTTTTACTCTTTTTTGCGTTCTCGAATCGTCTATTGAAATCGCCAAAACTTCAAAATTAACCTCTTTTTTCCAGTCGCTTTGAACTTCATTAATCTCATCCAACTCATTGATACAAGGGGTACACCAAGTGGCCCAAAAAGATAAAACATACAGTTTGTCTTGCTCCGCATAATCTTTGGCAATGGCTATTTTTTTTCCCTCTAAATTGGAGAGCATTACATCGGGTAAATTGGTTTGTGCCTTTAGATTTAATCCTATAAAAAAGGCGCAAATAATAAATTTTGTCATGGTTAGGTAGTTATTTTTGACAAATAAATGAATAATGTGATACAATATGAAATTTTTTTTATTTTTTTGCAGTATAATGTTCATTTTGAAATAAATAATTATGAAGAAATCATTTTACTTAAGCTTATTCTTCCTTTCGGCTCTTTTAACTTCTTGTGGAGATACTACAGTAGTTGAAAATATTCCTGATGGTAGTGTAGACACTCCTCCTATTTCAGGCTATTTCAAAAAAAGAGTTTTGATTGAAGATTATACGGGAACATGGTGTGGCAATTGTACCAGAGTTGCCCATGCTATTGATGAAGTGAAAGCACAAAGCGATAAAGTAGTTACAGTGGCTATTCACAACGGCAATGACCCTTATCATTTTGAAGGAATTGCACCTCTTAAAAATTTAATTTTACCGGATAGCCCATTGGCTTTGCCGGTTTCCAGATTGAACAGAATGATTGTTTGGACTTTTCCGGAACCAACCAATACACAAGAAGCAATTGATTTGACCGGAAACAACTCGGGGATGGGTATTGCCATGAGTTCTACTGTTCAAGACGGAATGGTGAACCTTGATGTAAATATCAAATTTGCATTGAATTACTCCAATTTAAAATTAGTGGTATATTTATTAGAAGACAATCTTGTTTACATGCAACGCAACTATACCACTTATTATGATAACGTGAATCCTATTCCGGCCTATGTTCACAATCACGTTTTAAGAGCGGCAATGACGGATATTCTTGGAGATGCGATTACCGAAAATACCACCGCAGGAAGTACGATTACCAAAAGCTTTTCTATTCCGGTTCCTGCTAACGTAGCTAATGCGGCCAATATCAATTTTGTGGCTTTCTTGGTAGGAGAAGATAATGTAGCTATAAATTCAAGAGCGGCGCATGCCAATGAAGACCAAGAGTTTGAAGAAAATCCGTAACATCAATATCAAAAATAAATTAAGGTTGCCCAAAAGGCAACCTTTTATTTTTACGTAAATTTGTTTAAACTTTTAAAAAAATGACTGACAATACAAAGGGCAATATCTCCGTTGAATTCCAAGACAAAATTGCCACGATAACTTTTAGCCATCCGGCGAGCAATGCTTTTCCGAGTGATTTATTACAAAAACTAACCGAAGAACTCAACAACCTGAGTAACAACAGCAATGTCAATGTGATCATTTTGCAAAGCGAAGGCAAAACTTTCTGCGCAGGTGCTTCCTTTGACGAATTGCTTTCCATAACCGATTTTGAAACTGGGAAAAAATTCTTTTCCGGCTTTGCCAATGTCATTAATGCGATGCGTAAATGCTCCAAACTCATTATCGGTAAAATTCAAGGGAAAGCCGTTGGTGGCGGTGTGGGTTTAGCTTCGGCTTGTGACTTTGCCTTTGCTTACCAAGATGCTTCCATTAAATTATCCGAAATCGCCATTGGTATCGGGCCGTTTGTAATTGAACCGGCAGTTTCCAGAAAAATCGGGAAAACGGCTATGACGCAACTAACTTTACAACCCAACACTTGGCAAACAGCCGATTGGGCCGTTGAAAAAGGACTTTATGCCGATGTTTTTGACAGCTATGGAGAGTTAGACGAAGTGGTTTTGGCTTTCGCCAAAAAATTAGCAAGTTATAATCCGGAAGCCTTAACCGAAATGAAAAAAGTATTTTGGGAAGGTACTGAAAATTGGGATACCCTTTTGTATGAACGCGCTGCTATTTCCGGGAAATTGGTGCTTTCCGACTTTACTAAAAATGCGTTGAACGAATTTAAAAAATAAACCATGACACTCATTTCACTACTTCAGCAAGTCAATATCGATGAAAAAATAAAAAACGCTCCCGATAACGGTTATTTAATCGGGGTTTGGATTGGCTATGTACTGCCTTTTGTTGTCTTGGTTGGGCTGGCCTGGTTGATGTATCGCAAAGCCAAAAAAAGACAAGACGAGCTCTAGTAATATTTTACTAAATTTGCACCGTAAAAACTGCTTTCATGAGTAACATCCGAATCACCAAACAATTTTCTTTCGAAACCGGACATGCACTTTACGGCTATGACGGCAAATGTAAAAACGTGCATGGCCACAGCTATAAATTGTCGGTAACAGTAATCGGTAAGCCTATTACGGATACTTCCAATGTAAAATTCGGGATGGTGATTGATTTTTCGGATTTGAAAAAAATAGTGAAAGAAGAAATTGTAGATATTTTTGACCACGCTACTGTGTTTAATAAAAATACGCCGCATGTTGAGTTAGCAGCCGAATTAAAAAATCGCGGACATCACGTAATTTTAGTTGATTACCAACCCACCAGCGAAAATATGGTCACCGATTTTGCCCAAAAAATAAAAAGTCGTTTGCCCAAAGACATACTTTTGCATTCGCTAAAACTGCAAGAAACCGAAACCTCTTTTGCCGAATGGTATGCTTCGGATAATCTTTAATTGATCTTCATGCAAATCTCTTCCAACAAAAAAATATATTTCGCTTCCGACCAACACTTTGGCGCACCAACTGCTGAAGCCAGTTTCCCGCGGGAACAAAAATTTGTAGCTTGGCTGGATGAAGTTAAGAAAGATGCTGAAGTGATTTTCTTGTTGGGCGATTTATTTGACTTTTGGTTCGAATATAAAACGGTTGTGCCCAAAGGTTTCGTTCGTGTATTAGGCAAACTGGCCGAAATTCGCGACAGCGGCATCCCGATTTACTTTTTTGTGGGCAACCACGATTTGTGGATGAATGATTATTTCGAAAAAGAGTTGAACATTCCGGTGTACCACGACAATCAGGAATATGAATTTAACGGCAAAACGTTTTTAATTGGCCACGGTGACGGCAAAGGTCCGGGCGACAAAGGCTATAAACGCATGAAGAAAGTGTTTACCAATCCGTTTTCCAAATGGCTTTATCGTTGGTTGCATCCGGATATTGGGGTTAAATTAGCCCAATATTTATCGGTAAAAAACAAACTGATTTCAGGCGAAGCCGATGTTAAATTTTTAGGTGAAGAAAACGAATGGTTGGTGCAATACGCCAAACGTAAACTCGAAACCAAACATTACAACTACCTCATTTTTGGTCACCGACATCTGCCGATGGTAATTAAAGTAGGCGAGAACGCAGAATACGTAAACCTTGGTGACTGGATTGGCTATTTTACTTATGGCGTTTTTGATGGGGAGAATTTCGAGTTGAAGGAATACTAATTACCGCAAACATTTCTTGTCATTTCGACAATTATCACTTGTCATTTCGACAAAGGAGAAATCACATATTGCTAAGCCATACTACTGAAGTGATGATTTAAAAATTCAAATTCCGGATTAAATTCCCGAATCAAATTTAGTTTCTTTTCTCTTCTCCATTTTTTTAATTCTTTTTCTCTAGCTATAGCTTCTTGCACCCATGTGAATTTTTCATAGTAGACTAAAAATTCTAAATTGTATTTTGAAGCAAAAGTTTTATTGCCAAATTCAATATTTTCTTTGTGCTGTTTCAATCTTTCTTTCAGATTGTTAGTCATTCCGATGTAGAAAGTGGATCGATAAGAATTGGTAATGATATAAACGTAATAAGTATGAAAACCTTGTTTAGAGTTGAACATAATTGCGTAATAAATAGTTTGTCCTTATTAGTGTTATGTGATTTCTCCTTCGTCGAAATGACAAAAAAAATAAACTACCGTAAATCTTTCAACCTCAACTGAACCGACACATTTCCGTTGAACTCATTTTCATCGATGCAATAAACCGCATCAAAAAGTTGCTGATTTTTCACCAAATCCAATTTCTTTCCTAAGCCAAAACCAATAGCGCCAAAACCCGGTGAATTATTTTGTTTAACAAACAATTTCAAATGGTCTTCATCGGCACCAATTCCTTTCGCATAGCCGGTATCTTTAAGACCTTTCGACATAAAAACCGGAGTCATATTTTGTGGACCAAAAGGCTCGAATTGATTTAAGATTCTAATCAATCTTTCATTAATATCCGCTAAATCAATTTCCGCATCAACCGAAATTTCAGGCGTTAGTAAATCAGGATGTATGCTTTCTTCAACGGTTCTTTCAAATGCTTCTTTGAAAGCGGCATAATTGTCTTCTTTCAAAGTCATTCCGGCCGCATACATGTGTCCGCCAAATTGTTCCAAATGTTCCGCACAAGCTTCTAAGGCATTATAAATGTCAAAATCTTTCACCGAACGTGCCGATGCAGCGAGTTTGTCGCCGCTTTTGGTAAAAACAATCGTCGGGCGATAATAAGTTTCCGTCAAGCGAGAAGCTACTATGCCGATTACGCCTTTGTGCCAGTTTTCTTGGTAAACAACGGTAGTGAATTTTTCGGTTTCCTTGTTTTCAGAGATTTGCAACAAAGCTTCTGCTGTAATTTGTTTGTCTAAATCTTTTCGGTCGGAATTGTGTTGCTCGATTTCGGAAGCGAAAATTTCGGCTTGGTCTAAATCATATTCCGTGAGCAAAGCCACTGCTTCATTGCCGTGTTTGATTCTTCCGGCAGCATTAATTCTCGGGGCAATGATAAAAACGACATCGGTTATGGTCAATACTTTTTTCTTGACATTCTGTATCAAAGCTTTAATTCCCGGTCGCGGATGGCTGTTAATGACTTCCAAGCCAAACTTAGCCAATACCCTGTTTTCCCCGGTAATCGGAACAATATCGGCTGCAATGGCGGTGGCTACTAAATCTAAATAGGGAACCAAATCTTCAATGGTTTGGTTTCGGTTTTGTGCCAAAGCCTGAATGAGTTTAAACCCAACACCACAGCCGCACAATTCATCATAAGGATAATTACAATCGGCCCTTTTCGGGTCTAAAACCGCTACTGCTTCGGGCAAAACTTCTCCCGGTCGGTGGTGATCACAAATAATAAAGTCGATATTTTTATTTTTGGCGTAAGCCACATGATCTATAGATTTAATCCCGCAATCGAGCGCAATGATTAAGGAAAAACCATTGTCGTCGGCAAAATCAATGCCTTTATAAGAAACCCCGTAACCTTCGTCATATCGGTCGGGAATATAAGTCGCTACATTAGGATAAAAGCTTTTCAAATAACTCGACATCAAAGAAACCGCTGTCGTACCATCAACATCATAATCCCCAAAAACTAAAATATTCTCTCCTTCAACAATAGCTGCTTCTATTCGCGAAACCGCTTTGTCCATATCTTTCATTAAATACGGGTCGTGCAAATCATCCAAACTCGGGCGGAAAAATTGGCGCGCTGCTTCGTAAGTTTCAATCCCTCTTTGTACCAAAAGCGTTGCAATAAGTTCATCAACTTTTAATACCGTGGCCAAAGCTTTCACTTTATCGGTTGAAGGTTTTGGTTTTAAAGTCCAGCGCATATTGAATTATGAATTTCAGAATTGTCAGTCACAAAAATAGGAAAAGCAACTGCAGGTTTGTTACAGTTTTAGCGTATTTATTCTTTACATTTGAATTTCAAATGGTATAAAAATGCAAATTCAAGGTCAGATTGTCGATATCGAAAACAAAAGAATTTATTCGGGAGAAATTACCGTGGCCGATGGGAAAATTATTTCCTTGACGGAAAAACAGCACAACGTCAAAAACTATATCCTTCCCGGATTTATCGATGCCCACATCCACATTGAAAGCTCGATGCTGGTTCCTTCCGAATTTGCCAAAATAGCCGTACTACACGGAACCGTTGGCACCATTTCCGATCCGCATGAAATTGCCAATGTATTGGGCAAAGACGGTGTGTATTATATGATTGAAAACGGCAAAAAAGTCCCGCTAAAATTTCACTTTGGTGCGCCATCTTGTGTTCCGGCTACCTTTTTTGAAACTGCCGGAGCGGTCATTGATTCAGAACAAATCAAAGAACTGATGGCACATCCCGATATCTATTATTTGGCCGAAATGATGAATTATCCGGGTGTTTTGTTTGACGATGAAGAAGTGTTAAAAAAAATAGCTTGGGCGAAACATTACAACAAACCCGTTGACGGTCATGCGCCCGGCTTGCGAGGCGAAGCGGTTCAAAAATACATCTCTGCCGGAATTACAACCGATCACGAGTGTTTTACTTATGAAGAAGCAGCTGAGAAATTGTCGCTAGGAATGAAAGTGATTATCCGTGAAGGCAGTGCGGCTAAAAATTTTGAAGCTTTAATCGATTTATTGCCCAATCACTATGAAAACATGATGTTCTGTTCCGATGACAAACATCCCGATGATTTGATTGTAGGCCATATCAACCAATTGTGTGCTCGTGCTGTTACCAAAGGTTTTGACGTTTTCAAAATTCTGCAAATGGCTTGTATCAATCCGGTTAAACATTACAAAATGGCCGTTGGTTTATTGAAAGAAAATGACCCTGCCGATTTTATCGTGGTGGAAGATTTAACCCATTTTAAAGTGTTGCAAACGTACATCAATGGCGAATTGGTGGCCGAAAACAGTCAGTCTTTCGTTCAACCTGTAGCCTTTGACAAACCCAATAATTTTAATACTTCGGCTAAAGTTTTAAGCGATTTTGAAGTGCCGAGTTCAGCCAAAACGATTCGGGTTATCGAAGCTTTAGAAGGGCAATTGATTACCAATGAAATTCATTGTTCGCCTAAAATTCTGGACGGTAATTTGGTTTCCGATACAGAGCATGATGTATTGAAGATGGCGGTAGTCAATCGGTATGAAAATGCTCCGGTAGCCGTGGCTTTTATCAAAAATTTCGGGTTGAAAAAAGGAGCGATTGCCAGTTCGGTCGCCCATGATTGCCATAATATTGTGGTCGTTGGCACTTCGGATGAAGAAATTTTGAGTGCAGTAAACTTGATTATTCAAAATACCGGCGGTATTTGTGCTGTCAATGGTTCCGATAAAAAATCGTTGGCATTGCCGGTGGCCGGTATTATGAGCGACCAAAACGGTTGGGAAGCCGGGCGTTTGTATCAGGAAATTGATGCGATGGCCAAAGAATTGGGCAGTACTTTAAAAGCGCCTTTTATGACACTTTCGTTTATGGCTTTGCTGGTGATACCCGATTTAAAATTGTCGGATAAAGGTTTGTTTAGCGGAAAACAATTTGCTTTTACGGATTTGGTTGTTGATTAAGCAATTGCGTTAGGGGTTGGAGCTGGCTACCGTGTAGCGCGGAAAACCCGGCCTCGTTTGAAGAACGAGGCAACGCCCAAAAATTAATCGTGATTTTTTTTGCTCGACTTTGTTTCGGTTTTACCGGCAACTACCGCTACAATTTCTCCTTTGGGTACTTTGGTTTCAAAGTGTTTCAAAACCTCAGCAGCAGTTCCTCGAATGGTTTCTTCATGTAGTTTCGATAATTCTCTGGAAACCGAAACCGGTCGGTCTTCTCCAAAATATTGTACAAATTCGGCCAAAGTTTTAACCAATTTGTGTGGTGACACGTAAAAAATCATCGTTCTGGTTTCTTCGGCTAATGCCAAATAACGGGTTTGTCGGCCTTTCTTTTCGGGCAAAAATCCTTCGAATACAAATCTATCATTGGGCAAACCGCTATTCACCAAAGCCGGTACAAAAGCGGTGGCGCCGGGCAAACAATCGACTTCAATATTATTTTCTACACAAGCTCTGGTCAACAAAAATCCAGGATCGGAAATCGCCGGTGTTCCGGCATCGCTAATGAGTGCAATACTTTCACCAGCTTGCAATCGCTTAATCAAATTCTCCACCGTTTTGTGCTCGTTGTGCATGTGGTGGCTGTGCATGTGCGTGGCAATCTCAAAATGTTTGAGCAATTTCCCGCTGGTGCGAGTGTCTTCCGCCAAAATCAAATCAACTTCTTTCAAAACTTTAATGGCTCTGAAAGTCATGTCTTCTAAGTTGCCAATGGGCGTGGGAACTATGTAGAGTTTGGACATTTATTTGAATTTATTCTCCACAACTGCCATGAAACGCTCAATATAATCTTCTTTACCAACCCAATAATCATAGTCGGGAATCACCATTTCATTTAAGAAATTTTTAGCCTCTTCAAGAGTATCGAATGTATTCAACTGAGAAATCACGCGGTTGAAATCTTCATTGCTTTCGCCAAACAGATTGTTGACAAAAGCCACTCGATCATTCAATCCAATCTCAATGGTTTTGGAAAATGCCGAATTTAATGAAGTTGGTTTTTCGATGGTTTCTTCTTTAGCTTCTTCTTTGGTTTCAGTTGCGAAAAGGGTTACTTCATTGGGTTTTACAAAAACGGGGTCGACATAATTTTCGCCCAATAAATCTTCCAAGGCTACATGTTTAGTATCGGGTTTTACCTCTGAAGCGGTTTGCTTCGCCAGTTCGCTATCGCTCGGGTCTGCCGGTTCAATTTCTTCCTCTTCGTCTTCCGCCAATTCAAAGATAGGTTTGAACATGGGTTCTTCCTCGGCGACTTCAAGTTCTTCCTCGGCTTCCGATTCTTGCATTTCTTCTTCTAAAACCGGTTCGGCTTCTTCTTCAACTTCTTGAGAAATCAGGGTTTCTTCGGCTTCTTCTGGAGTTTCCTCTGAAATCAATTCCGTTTCTTCTTCAACTTCTGCCGCAGGTTCTTCGATTGCCTCTTCCGTAATTTTTACCTCGAGTGCTATTTCTTGTGGTGTTTCCTCCTCAAGGTTATGCGCTAATTTTTCTTCTAAAACCGAAGTCTCAACATCCTCTTTAACCAACTCAAAATTGTCTTGGTAAAACTTTAAAACCGTCAGGGTTTCATACAATTTTTGGGTTTCTTTGTAAAGTTGGTCCACTTCCGACTTGTTTTTCAATTTCAAAATTCGGTGGGCAATGCTGATTAATTCGGCTTCTAATCGTTTTTTCATCTTTTCGATATTATATAAAGTAAGCTAATGTCTTTTGTTATTTTACTTTCAACCTAATTATTTAACCTTGGGAAAAAGTAACGGTAATTAAAATTTTTCTACATTTGAATCGACGTAAAAATAGAAATTTTTTACCTCGGTTTGTTACTGATACAAAGTAATAAAAACTATTCATTTTTAGCGCAAGAAAAATACAAAATGTTTCTCGAAAATACAGTAAATCATAAAGAACAATTTGGTTGGATTGAAGTCATCTGCGGATCGATGTTTTCGGGTAAAACAGAAGAACTTATTCGCCGACTCAAAAGAGCACAATTTGCCAAACAAAAAGTGGAAATTTTCAAACCTTCCATAGACATTCGTTACGACGAAGAAATGGTGGTTTCCCATAACAAAAACGAAATCCGTTCCACGCCGGTTCCGGCTGCGGCTAATATCCGTATTTTGGCACAAGGTTGCGATGTAGTCGGTATTGATGAAGCGCAGTTTTTTGATGACGAAATTATTGCGGTTTGTAATGATTTGGCCAATTCGGGTATTCGAGTAATTGTCGCTGGTTTGGACATGGATTTTAAAGGCAATCCTTTCGGGCCAATGCCGTCTTTGATGGCTACCGCAGAATATGTAACCAAAGTCCACGCCGTGTGCACCAGAACCGGAAATTTAGCCCATTACAGTTTCCGAAAAACCGACAGCGATAAACTGGTTTTGCTGGGTGAAACCGAAGAATACGAACCTTTGAGTCGCGCCGCCTATTTCAAAGCCATGCGCGAAAACATGGAAGTAAAAGACCCCGAACATTTATCTAAAGAAGAGTAAATCCCAAACCTTTGACACTAACCCTACGAAATATCATTCCCATCATCAAGGCCCATTGGGTTGGTCAAAATGAGGTAGCCGTTATTGACGGAATTTCTATTGACAGTCGCTCATTGCAAAACGGTGAAAACACTTTGTTTTTTGCCATTTCCGGACCTAATAATGATGGCCACACCTACATTCAAGAACTGATTGAAAAAGGGGTTAAACATTTTGTGGTAACCCATATTCCTGAGACAGTCGCTGAGAAAGCCAATTTTTTGGTGGTGGAAAATACTTTGGAGGCCTTGCAAAAATTCGCTTCCTATTACCGAAGTTTATTCGATTTTCCGATTATCGGAATTACCGGAAGCAATGGCAAAACCATCATTAAAGAATGGCTGAATTTTTTGTTGAGTCCGGATTACAATATCATTCGCAGCCCTAAAAGTTACAACTCACAAGTTGGCGTACCGCTATCGATTTTGGGAATAAATGAAAAACACAACCTCGGAATTTTTGAAGCCGGGATTTCGAAGATGCACGAAATGGAGAAACTCCAAAAAATCATCCGCCCAACCATTGGAATTCTTTCCAATATTGGTACCGCACATGATGAAGGTTTTCCCAGCGTCGCCGAAAAAATCAAAGAAAAACTGAAGCTTTTTACTTCGGTAAATGTTTTGATTTTGAATAAGAATAAAACCATCAGCGCATTTGTAAACCAAAAGATAAAAACTTTCAGTTGGTGTTCCGACGACAAAAGTGCGGATGTTTATATTACCAAAAAAAATATCGGAGACTTGACCGAATTGCAAGTCACTTACAAAGAAGACACTTTCCCGATTACCATTCCGTTTCAAGACCAAGCTTCAGTGGAAAATGCCATTCACTGCATGATGGTGATGCTGTATTTCGGCTACAATCCAAAAGTGATTCAAACCCGAATGGCGCAATTGTATCCGGTGGAAATGCGTTTAAAAGTAAAGAACGGCGTTTACAATTGTACGATAATAGATGACAGTTACAGTTCCGATTTTCAGTCGTTGAAAATTGCTTTAGACTTTTTGGAACACCAAAAACAGCACAAAAAGAAAACCATTATTCTTTCGGATATTTTCCAAAGCGGCTTAAATAATGAGGAGTTGTATTCTCAAGTTTCGCAGTTGATTATTTCAAACAAAATTACCCGTGTGATTGGCATAGGCGAAACCATTTCGCAGTATAAAAGCAAGTTTATCAATGGCACTACTTTTAAGAATGTAGCCGAATTTGCCGATGCGTTTGACCGATTGAATTTTGAAAACGAAACCATCTTAATCAAAGGCGCGCGCGATTTTCATTTTGAAGAAATCGTGTCGATGCTCGAGGAAAAAACACATGAAACCGTTTTAGAAATCAATCTGAATGCGGTTAGCCACAATCTGAATTTCTTTAAATCGAAATTGGCTCCGAAAACCAAAATGATGGTGATGGTCAAAGCTTTTGGTTATGGTAATGGCGGATTTGAAATTGCCAAATTACTCGAACACCACAAAGTAGATTATTTGGGTGTGGCTTTCGCCGATGAAGGCATAGCGCTCAAAAGTGCCGGAATTTCCGTGCCGATTATGGTCATGAACCCGGAGACGACCAGTTTTTCGGCCATCATTCAGCACCAATTAGAACCCGAAATCTATTCGATTAAAGGATTGAAAGCCTTTCTGAAAATTGCCGAGCAAAAGAAACTCAAAAACTTCCCGATTCATCTTAAAATCGACACCGGAATGCATCGCTTGGGCTTTGAAGAAGAAAATTTAACCGAATTGATTTCGATTTTAAAAGGTAACGAAACGGTTCAAATTAAAAGCATCTTGTCACACATGGCCACGAGTGACGATTTGAAACACGATGCGTTTGCCCAATCGCAAATTGCTTTGTTTGAAAAACTGTCCACACAATTGATATCCGAATTAAAAATCAAACCGATTCGACATATTTTAAATACTTCAGGAATCTCCAATTATCCCGAAGCGCAATACGACATGGTTCGTTTAGGCATAGGATTATATGGCATTTCCAACGATGAAGAAGAGCAAAAATACTTAGAAAACGTAGGCACTTTAAAATCGGTTATCTCTCAAATCAGAACGATTGACCAAGGTGAAAGCGTAGGTTACGGCAGAAGATTTGTGGCTGAAAAAGAAACCAAAATTGCCACTATTCCTATTGGTTACGCAGACGGTATTCGCAGAAGCTGGGGTAATGGCGTGGGTTATGTGGTCATTAATGACAAACCGGCCAAAATTGTCGGCAGTATTTGCATGGATATGCTGATGGTAGATGTTACCGGTATCGATTGTAAAGAAGGTCAATCGGTTATTATTTTTGGCGAAAATCCATCGGTAAACCACATCGCCAAGCAATTAAATACCATTTCCTATGAAATATTGACCGGAATTTCTCAACGGGTTAAAAGAGTATTTTTTAGGGAATAGTTTTAAATTTTTTACGAATCATATAAAAAATTAACTAATTTAGTGATACAATAATCATCTAAAACAAATTAATTATGGGATTTTTTAGCGATTTCAAAGCGTCTTTAATGAAAGGCGATGTTTTAAGTTTGGCCACTGCCGTTGTAATTGGTGGCGCTTTCGGAAAAATTGTAGGCTCAGCCGTTGATGACATTATCATGCCGATTGTAGGTGTCATTACCGGCGGTATCGATTTTACTACTAAGTTTATTGCTCTGAATGGTCAAAGCTACGAAAACCTCGAGGCTGCCAAAAAAGCCGGCGCTGCGGTTATGACCTATGGTAATTTTGTACAAGCTGTGATTAACTTTGTTATTATTGCCTTGTTTATTTTTACTGTGCTTAGAGCTGCTGAAAAAGCCAAAAAGAAAGAGGAAGCTGCTCCGGCTGCTCCGGCAGGACCAACCCAAGAAGAATTGCTTACTCAAATCAGAGATTTGCTTAAAAAGTAGTACCGCTACATTATATATTCTAACTAAACCGCTTCTTAATTGAGGCGGTTTTTCTTTTTTAGGTACAACTCCTTTTAGAATTCGGTAATTTTTATAGTAAAATCGAAAGCTGAAGTGGTTTTCTCATTACTTTTGTACTTCAAATTTTATCAAATCTAAATTGTATTTATTATGAAAGTTGCTGTAGTAGGCGCCACCGGTATGGTTGGCGAAGTGATGCTTCAAGTATTGGCGGAAAGAAATTTTCCCGTAACCGAATTAATTCCCGTAGCTTCTGAGAAATCAGTAGGTAAGGAAATCGAATTTAAGGGCAAGAAGTATAAAGTGGTTGGTTTACAAACAGCAGTAGACATGAAAGCCGATATCGCTTTGTTTTCAGCGGGCGGACAAACCTCTTTAGATTGGGCACCGAAATTTGCCGAAGCCGGAACTACGGTTATCGACAACTCTTCGGCTTGGAGAATGGATCCGACTAAAAAATTAGTCGTTCCTGAAATCAATGCTTCTGAATTGACCAAAGAAGACAAAATCATTGCCAACCCGAACTGTTCGACCATTCAAATGGTCATGGTTTTAGCGCCGTTGCACAAAAAATACAACATCAAACGCGTAGTGGTTTCCACTTACCAATCTATCACCGGAACCGGAGTGAAAGCGGTACAACAGTTGGAAAATGAATACGCCGGCGTTCAAGGAGAAATGGCTTATAAATACCAAATTCACCGCAATGCCATTCCGCAATGTGATGTTTTTGAGGAGAATGATTACACCAAAGAAGAAATGAAATTGGTGCGCGAAACCCAAAAAATCATCGGCGACAAAACCATCGCAGTAACCGCAACAGCTATCCGAATTCCGGTTGTTGGCGGACACAGTGAAGCTGTGAATGTGGAATTTTCAAATGATTTCGACGTTAACGAAGTTAGAAATATTTTGCACCACACAGCCGGTGTAACCGTTCAAGACAATACCGATACCTATACTTATCCGATGCCGTTATACGCCCAAGGCAAAGACGATGTGTTTGTAGGCAGAATTCGCCGTGATGAAAGTCAACCGAACTCTTTAAACATGTGGATTGTAGCCGACAACTTAAGAAAAGGCGCTGCCACCAATACGGTTCAAATTGCAGAATATTTGGTAGCGAATAAACTGGTATAATAGATTTCTCTCGTCATTATTGACGAGACGGAAGCGACTAGTAAAAGGAATCCGTCCTATTTTTACAAATCCTAAAATTTGTTAAAATCGGGCGGATTTTCTTTGGCAATCAATTACCTTTGCCACCATGAAAAGAAAATTACTTTTGACGAATGCGTTGATGGGATTGATGATATTGTTCGCAATATTGTTTCAGTCTTTTCACTCTTTTGAGCATTTGGCCAAACAGTTTTCTGAAAAAAAATGCCATCACGTCCACCACGACCACAAAACAGAATTGACGCACGGTCATGACGGATTGGAAAAATGTTTTGTCTGCGAATTTGCTTTCAGCAGTTATACGCCAACACCGGTAAAATCTTTTGAATTTACAAAAACAGCAGTAGTCACTTCCTACTCTTTTTGTTATTCTAAAGAAATTATCCAAAAATTTCGAGGCTCGCTTTTTGCGCTTCGGGCGCCACCCTCTTTTATTGTATAAATAGCTTTTTAAGGATCAAAATCTTTTGGTCTACTATTCATTTACAATAAAATCATTCTTATGAAATCATTCTATCTAATCCTAGCTTTAGGATTATCTTTCGTTGCTTCGGCACAAAATAAAATCAGCGGAACTGTGACCGATAAAGACCAAAAACCTTTGGCCAATGTTATCGTTTCCATACCCGAAATCCACAAAGAAACCATCACCAACGACAGCGGAAATTATACTTTGAGCAATATTCCCGTGGGAAATTTTAAAATCAGTTTTTCCTTGGTAGGTTTTGAAAGAAAAACCGTTTCGGTTACAATTTCGACCCAAGAAACCACACAAGACATCACTTTGGAGGAAAGCATCACGCATATGGACGAGGTGATTGTTTCAACCGCTTTCAACAAAATACAATCCCAAAACGTGATGAAAGTCGAGCATCAAAACGTAAAAGCTTTGCAACAAAAAGGCGCGGCCACTTTAGTTGAAGGTTTGGCAACTATTCCGGGTGTTTCGCAAGTTTCAACGGGAACATCTATAGGTAAACCCGTGATTCGCGGTTTGAGCGGCAACAGGGTTTTGGTTTATACACAAGGCGTTCGTTTAGAAAATCAGCAATTCGGAGAAGAACACGGTTTGGGTTTAAACGATGCCGGTGTCGAAAGTGTGGAAGTGATTAAAGGTCCGGCTTCCTTGCTTTATGGCTCAGATGCTTTGGGCGGTGTTTTGTATTTTAATCCCGAAAAATTTGCCCAAGCCGGCGACTTTAAAACCGATTTCGGACAAAGAGTTTTTTCGAATACTTTGGGAAGTAACACTACTTTAGGGTTGAAAACTTCGGGCGAGCATTGGAAATTTTTAGTGCGCGGCAGTTACAACACTCATGCTGATTATGAAATTCCCGACGGTGACCGCGTGACCAACACCCGTTTTAATGAAACCGATTTGAAAGCCGGCATAGGCTACAACAATTCGACTTTTTCGAGTGTTTTGCGTTATAATTTCAACAAACTGAACTTGGGAATTCCCGAAGAAGGTATCGCTGAACAATCAAACAGTAGAACTATTTTGTATCCGCGACAAGGTGTTGACAATCATATCCTGAGTTTGCACAATACATTCTATTTCAAAAACTCCAAATTGGATGCCGATTTGGGTTATATCTTTAATGACCGAAGCGAATTTGAAGACAGCAACGTAGCCGTTTTGCATATGGAATTGTCTACCTTTAATTACGATGTGAAGTATTATTTGCCGAAATTGGGTAAAGTAGAAACCATAGTCGGCGTTCAAGGAATGAACCAAAACAATCGAAATTTTGGGGAAGAATTATTAATTCCGAATGCGGTCACGAATGATTTTGGGGTTTTCGGGACGGCCAATTACGAATGGAAAAGCAATGTAATCCAAGCCGGATTGCGTTTTGACAACCGAAAAATAACAACCGAAAACCACGGTGTTGTTAGCGAAGAAGGGTATTTTGAAGGCATCGAAAGAAACTTTGACAGTTTCAATGCTTCTTTGGGTTACAAAACCGATTTGGCTAAAGATTTCACCCTGCGTTTGAATGTGGCTTCAGGTTTTCGAGCACCGAATTTGGCCGAGTTGACTTCGAATGGCGTACATGAAGGCAGTAATCGTTACGAAATTGGCAACGCCGATTTAAAGAATGAGCAAAATGTTCAAACCGATTTGAATTTGGAATACAAAAGTTCGCACTTTGAATTGTTTGTCAATGGATTCTACAACCATATTAATGACTATATCTTTATTTCTCCCAATGGCAATGTGATTGACGGCAATAATGTTTACGATTACGTTCAGGCCAATGCCCGATTGTATGGTGGTGAAACCGGAATTCACTTCCATCCGCATCCTTTGGATTGGTTGCATTTGTACAGCAGTTTTGAAACCGTGATTGGCGAAAAAGATAACGGTGATTCCTTGCCATTAATTCCGGCCAATAAATGGAACAATACTTTACGTGGTGAATTTGAAATCAAAAACTGGTGGAAAGAAGGATTTGCTACTTTAAATATCGAGAGTATTTTCGACCAAAATAATACCGGCGACTTTGAAACCAAAACCAACGATTATACTTTGGTGAATTTGAGTTTGGGCGGCAAGATAGTTTTGGGCAAAACCAATTTCAATATGAATTTGAATGCCAATAATATTTTTGACAAAACCTATGTTTCGCATCTGTCAAGATTAAAAGCCGACGGCATTCCGAATATCGGTCGGAATATTGTTCTGGGTATTAATTTTATGATTTAAAAAAAGCGGCTTGAGCCGCTTTTTTATTTCTAGAATCTATTGTCTCCATCTATCATTCGGCCTAAACCACCTAGTAAACTTCCTTCTTCTCTTCCACTACCGCCGGCTTTTGGTGCCGAAGCAATAATTCTGTCAGCCAATCGACTGAATGGTAAAGATTGAACGTAAACCGTTCCCGGCCCGCGAAGTGTGGCGTAAAACAATCCTTCTCCGCCGAACAATGAATTTTTAATCCCGCCTATAAACTCGATATCGTAATCAACATCTTTGGTAAATCCAACGATACAACCGGTGTCTACTTTTAGGATTTCACCTGAGGCCAATTCTTTCTTTGCCAAGGTTCCGCCACTGTGAACGAAAGCCATCCCATCGCCTTCAATTTTTTGCATGATAAAACCTTCTCCGCCAAAAAGTCCGCGGCCTAATTTGCGCGAAAACTCAATTCCCACCGATACACCTTTGGCGGCGCACAGAAAGGCATCTTTTTGACAGATAAATTTACCGTTAAATTGGGTCAAGTCGATTGGTACAATTTTGCCCGGATAAGGAGACGCAAAACAAGCTTTGCTTTTGGTGTTATTCTGATTGATATAAGCCGTCATAAAAAGGCTTTCACCGGTAAGCACTCTTTTTCCGGCGGAAAGTAATTTGTCGAACAAACCGGATTGTTGTTGCGAACCATCGCCAAAAATAGTTTCCATTTTGATACCGTTGTCCATCATCATAAAGCTTCCGGCTTCGGCTATGACGATTTCCTGTGGATCCAATTCTATTTCTACGTATTGCATTTCTTCACCATAAATATGGTAATCTATTTCATGAGCTTGCATAAGATGTTTTTTTAGTTGACTGATTAGTAAAATTATTTTTGATAATGTTACAGCTATAAGTATAATTCAAAGAATATTAACAAATACAGACAATCTGTTAATAAATTGGTTTTTTTAATGTTATAACTCTAAAATTTTAATGTTATTTTTATCATATTATTAATCCGAAACTATCCGCTTATGAATTCAATGTTTACTAAAATTGTTAGAATCGCCTTAGGATTGGCACTGGTTATTTTTGGAGCCAACAAGTTATTTTATTTTCTTCCCATGGAACAACCGACCGGTTCGGCCGGAGATTTTATGAGTTCATTGAATGCAACGGGTTATATATTTCCGGTTTTGGGTGTTTTAGAAATGGTGATTGGCCTTTTACTTTTATTGAAAAAATGGGTGGCCTTTGCCTTAATATTATTGGCACCGATATCTATTAACATTTTACTGTTTCATTTATTTTTAGGCATCTCAGGATTGCCGGTTGCCATTGTTATTTTATTGTTTAATACCATTTTGATTTATAAGCATTGGCAACAATACAAACCGCTTTTTTACTAGAGGATTTTGAATAAACGAAAAAGCCGTCCCGATTCTCGAGACGGCTTTTTTAATATTCTATTTTGCCGATGTGACGCATTACTCTCATGATTCGGTCTTTTCTGCGTTCGATATAGGAAGAGGAATTCGTGGCTTTGTATTTTCTCGGATTGGGTAAAATGGCGGCTATTCCTGCGGCTTCTCTTTTGGTGAGATTGTCTGCCGATTTTTGGTACCAAACTCGAGCTGCTTCTTCTGCGCCATAAACCCCGTTGCCCATTTCTATGCTGTTGAGATACACTTCCATGATGCGTTCTTTGCCCCAAATTAGTTCGATTAAAACCGTGAAATAGGCTTCCAAACCTTTGCGTAAATAACTTCTGCCTTGCCAGAGGAAAACATTTTTGGCGGTTTGTTGTGAAATGGTACTGCCGCCTTTTAATCTTTTCCCTATTTGGTTGTTCTTGAATGCTTTTTGCATCGCCGCAAAATCAAAGCCATTGTGCTTTAAAAAATTGCCGTCTTCACTGGCAATTACAGCTTTTTGCAAATTGGGTGAAATTTCTTCTAACGGCACCCAATCATGACTCAGCACCGCATCATTCCCATCGATTTTATTTTCGATGACGCGAGTAATCATTAATGGGGTTATTGGTATGGGTACCCATTTAAAAATAATCACGGTTAAGATGGACAATCCCAAAAACCACAACATGGCTTTTTTGAGCCAATTAAAAATCTTTTTTATCATATTACTTGACTAAATCTGCTAATTCCTGACCTATTAAACTGCCAATGGCCACTCCCATTCCACCCAATCTCACACCACAATAGACATTCTCGGACAACTGTTCTACAATAGGTCTTTTACTTGAACCCAATCCCATAATGCCACTCCAACGGTGGGCAATCTTGAAATCGGTATTAGGTAAAATTACTTCTTTTAACAATTCCTCCAAACGATTTTGGATTAATTTGGTTTGATTTAAATCGGTGGTGGTTTCGCCTTCGAAGTCTAAATTTCGGCCACCGCCAAAGAGAATACGGTCGTCAATATTTCTAAAATAATAATAGCCTTTATCGAGATGGAAAGTCCCTTTGATATCCAAATTCGGAATCGGTTCGGTGATTAAGACTTGGGCACGCGCAGCTTTCACTTGATTGTTGGTTAACTTTCCGGCAAACCCATTGGTGGCAAACAATAATTTTTTGACGCAGAAACTAAAATCTCCAAGTGCAATTTCAACACCGTTATTTTGTTCCTGAAACGAAGTCACTTCAACTTGATTCAGAATCATGATGTTATTCGCTACTGCTTTTTGCAAAAGTGCCTGCATCATTTTTCCGGTATCTATCTGGGCTTCATAAGGATTAAAAATTAAGTATTCCTGTATGCCTTTAAAATCAAAGCGATCTACTTCTTTGGCAAAAACATCATTTCTGAAAATCGGTTTCAGTATTTCATTTACAAATGGCAACTTCTGCAAACACTCATTGTAACTGCTTTCATCATCCTTTAGAAACAATTCGTAGCCGCCGAAAGGTTTGAAATCTATGGCTGTATCGCTGAGATTTTTACGCAACAATTGCAAACCGTTCCATCGCTTTTGAATCAATTGAATCACTTCTTCTTCGCTGTGGGATTTTAAATCGTCTAAAATCTCGGACAAGCTTCCAAAACAAGCAAAACCGGCGTTCTTAGTACTGGCACCTTGTGGTAAAATTCCTTTTTCAAGTACCAATATTTTGCTTTCCGGAAATCTTTCGCGCAAAGCTAAGGCGCAATGTAGTCCAACAATCCCGCTACCGACTATGGCAAAATCGATATCCGTAAACCAGTTCTTAAGTTCCCAATAACTAAAATGCATGAGTAATTTTTTTTAAAAATACTTTTTTCAATTCAAATTAATATTGCTTCTGTCAGTTTTTTCGAATTTAATACCTTTTTAAATATTTTTTTGTTTATTCCATAACGCCTTTTAATGTTGTTTGTCGATTTGTTAGTCCATTTAGCGTTTTCTTCATTGTTGTGTAAAAATTAATTCTAAATTTGACCCGTAATATAACCCAATTAAAAAATTATGAAGTACAAATTACTCGCCGTTTTTTTGTTGACTATCAGTAGTGTAGCTTTTGCTCAAACAGAAAACTCACTATGGATTCCAACCGTAAAAAAAATTGATATGATTCCGCTGGAAAGCAGAATGATATTACCCGAAAACCAACTTTTCAGCCTAAATTTAGAAGGATTAAGAACCGTCTTGGCAGATGCTCCTCAACGTTCAGCTTCGGCAAGAAGATCACAAGTAGTGATTTCTATTCCTAATGAAGGTGGAATTTTAGAAAGATACCGTGTTTATGAAAATTCCTCTTTTGACCCGGCTTTGGCCGCTCGTTTCCCGGAGATTAAATCTTATATCGGAATAGGAATTGACAATCCCACTTCGACTGCGCATTTCAGCGTTTCTCCACTTGGATTTAAATCGATGACTTTAAACGCAGATAAAGCTGCTGTTTTCATTGAGCCTATATCTCAAGATTTAACCACTTATTCGGTTTACAGAAAAATAGACAGAGCTCAATCGTTAACGCCATTTGAATGTCAGGTTATTGATGAAGTAGCACCACAAATGGATGCGGCCACTTTAAGACCAAATGCGGATGATGCCGTATTGAGAACTTTCCGTTTGGCCATGTCATGTACCGGTGAATACACCACATATTTTGGAGGGACCAAAGCATTAGCATTAGCAGCTATCAACAACTCTATCACTCGTTGTAACGGAGTTTTTGAAAAAGATTTTGGCTCACGTTTAATTATTATTGCCAATACTGATTTGGTTATTTATACCAACGCCTCAACCGATCCTTATTCAGCCGCTTCAAGCATGTCGCAATGGAACGCGCAATTACAATCTACTTTAACTTCGGTTATCGGGGAAGCCAATTATGATATCGGTCACTTATTCGGTGCTACCGGTGGTGGTGGAAACGCAGGTTGTATTGGTTGTATCTGTGTAGATGGTTCAAAAGGAAAAGGAATTACTTCGCCTGCTGACGGAATCCCGATGGGAGATAATTTTGATATTGATTATGTAGCGCACGAAATTGGTCACCAAATGGGAGCCAACCATACTTTCTCTATGAGTAATGAAGGAACAGGTGCCAATATGGAACCGGGAAGTGGCTCTACTATCATGGGTTATGCCGGAATTACAGCTCAAGATATCCAACCTCACTCTGATGCTTATTTCCATGCGGTAAGCATCCAACAAGTAACCAACAACATCAAAGCCAAAACTTGTTCGGTGAACATTGCTACAGGCAATGCTGTACCAACAGCCGGTGCCGGTTTAGATTATACTATTCCTAAAAGCACACCGTTTATGTTAACCGGTACAGCAACAGACGCGAATGGCGATGCCTTAACTTATAACTGGGAACAATTTGACAATGCAGCCAGCACTGCTACCGGAACAAGTTCTGCCGCCAGTGCAACTCGTACCAGTGGTCCAACTTTCCGCTCTTACAATTCCTCAACGTCTCCGGTTAGATATTTCCCTAGAATTCAATCTGTTTTAGCCGGTGCAACAACTACCGCAGGAAGCGAAATCACTGTTGAAGCATTACCATCAGTTGCCAGAACGATGAATTTCAGATTGACCGTTCGCGACAACAGAGCCGGTGGTCCAGCTAATAACAGTGATGACATGGTAGTTACCGTTAATGGTACTGCCGGTCCGTTTAACGTTACCGCTCCTAACACCGCCGTATCTTATGCCGGAAACAGTTCACAAACTGTTACATGGAATGTAGCCGGAACTACTGCTAATGGGGTAAATTGTGCTAATGTCGATATCTTATTATCTACAGACGGCGGATTTACTTATCCATACACTTTATTAGCAGCTACACCAAATGACGGGACACAAGCAGTTACTATTCCTAATTTAGCCGGAACAACCAATCGTATCATGGTAAAAGGTACTAATCATATTTTCTTTGATGTGTCTAATGCCAACTTTACCATTACCAATTCCGCTCCGGATACTACTGCACCAACTGCAGCTACTTTGAGTGCTTCGGGAACTACAGCCAACTCAACCAACTTATCTTGGTCGGGTGCTACAGATAATATCGGAGTAACCGGTTATGATGTTTACCAAGATGGCGCTTTCAGAGCTTCTACTACAGGAACTACATTCGCTGCTACAGGATTATCCGCTTCTACAGCTTATTCTTTCTATGTGATTGCCAAAGATGCGGCGGGTAATTTTTCTCCGGCCAGTAATACCGTAAATGTAACTACGCTTACACCGGATACAACCGCACCTACTGCACCTACTTTAAGCGCTTCAGGAACGACTTCTTCTTCAACTAACTTGTCTTGGTCAGGAGCAACTGATAATGTAGCGGTAACATCTTACGATGTATACAGAAACGGTTCTTTCTTAGCCTCAACGGCTGCAACCACTTATGCAGCAACCGGCTTAACCGCTTCAACCGCTTATACTTTCTATGTGATTGCTAAAGATGCGGCAGGCAATGCTTCTCCGGCCAGTAATACTGTCAATGTTACCACTCTAACACCATCGGTGACTTATTGTACCTCAAGAGGAAACAACACTGCCGATGAATACATCAACAGAGTTCAATTGGGAACCATCAACAACTTATCAGGTAACAATGGCGGTTACGGTAACTTTACAGCGCTTTCTACGAATTTAGTTCGTGGTACCAGTAATGCCATCACCATTACACCGGCTTGGACAGCTACGGTATACAGTGAAGCTTACAGAGTATGGATTGATTACAACCGCGATGGAGATTTCCTTGATTCAGGTGAACAAGTATTCAACAGAACTAAAACTAAAGCGACTCCTATTTCAGGAAGTTTCACCGTTCCTGCTTCGGCTTTGTTAGGTCAAACCAGAATGCGTGTATCTATGAAGTATAACGCTTCTCCAACGTCTTGTGAAATCTTTGCAGATGGTGAAGTAGAAGATTATACCGTAAACATTACGGCTACAGCAAGATTTGAAGATAACACAACTGCTGCTTTAACTTTCAACTTGTATCCAAACCCGATAAAAGGAGATATCCTAAACATTGCCAACCTTGACGGGGAAGCCTCATTCAGAATTTTCAACCTAATGGGACAAGAATTAGGAAAAGGCAAAATTGAAAACAACAATGTATACGTTGGTTCGTTAAAAGCCGGTACTTACTTAATTGAAGTAAGCAACGGAACTTCAACCACAACTAAACGTTTTGTAAAAGAATAATTTACCCAAAATAATTTAACTAAAAACCACTCTCAAAAGGAGTGGTTTTTTATTTGAATTAATATAGAGCGAAAGGCTTGGGCATTCTTGGTATCCCTATTCCCGCTGTCCGTTATACTTGGTACCACTTCCATCGGGGCTAGTTAGGTTTTGTCTTTTGTAAAGTTAATAATACTAACAACTTCACCAGGTCAAATAAGATTGGTGTCAAACACAGAAAATAATTTAAGGAAATTGAACTCTATAGTGACAGCATATTTACATTTTTAAAATAAGGAAGAATAACTTTCTCATAAATATCTTAGCGTTCTCGTCAAGACTAGGATTAATTCTAATACTTTTGGAATCAATTTATTAAAAATAAAAATATGAAAACATTCAAAAAGGCAGCAATGCTAACGCTATTGGCAATCGCCGGAGCTATTTCTTTCAACTGTAGCTCTGATAGCGGCAACAGCTCTTCTTCAAACTTTTACTTAAAATGTAAAGTAAACGGTACTTGGGTAGAATTTGCTGATCCAATGGTTATCAATTCTTTGGCTAAGTCAATTACGGGAAATGATAGTGATACGGGGAAAGTTGTGACTTTATTTACCCCATTAGCTGTTTCAAACGGAACTTACACAATAACAGACGAGCCTTCCAATGTTGACTCTTACGGAGGAAGCTACAGTGATTTTAACGGAGATGTATACTCCGATAATGAAACCGGCACAATGATTATTACTGAGGTAAACGCAGACGTTATTAAAGGTACTTTTTCATTCACTGGGGAAGATGGAAATGGCGGCACAATTACCGTAACTGAAGGAAGCTTTAGAGCTGAGAATATAGAATAAATATTTATTACCATAAACAAAAACCCCGTCTCGTTAAACAATGAGACGGGGTTTTTATATTTTAGTAGTAAATGATTACTTCACAATCAAGAATTCTGAGCGTCTGTTTTGAGCGTGTTGCTCTTCGCT
>NZ_CAMLRU010000004.1 GCF_946482535.1 uncultured Flavobacterium sp. | reverse complement strand
TAATGTTGGTGGTGCCGACACCGAACCCACTTTAAGAAAAGCATTAGCGATTGGCGCCAACGAAGCCATTCGTGTAAACGCTACGCCTACTGATGGCTTTTTTGTAGCCAAACAATTGGCCGAAGTCGTAAAACAAGGCGCTTACGATTTAGTAATCTGCGGAAAAGAATCTTTAGATTACAACGGCGGTATGGTTCCGGGTATGTTGGCCGGTTTGTTGGATTACAACTTTGTAAACTCTTGTACCGAATTGACCATCGAAGGCAACTCTGCCAAAGCCGCTCGTGAAATCGACGGCGGAAAAGAAACCATAGCAGCAACATTACCGTTAGTTATTGGTGGTCAAAAAGGTTTAGTAGAAGAAAAAGACTTGCGCATCCCAAACATGAGAGGAATCATGACCGCAAGAACCAAAGTGTTAACGGTTTTAGAACCGGTTAGTGCCAATGTAAACACCAAAGCCGTAAAATTTGAAAAACCGGCTCCAAAATCAGCCGTGAAATTATTTTCAGCCGATGATTTGGACGGATTGGTAAATGCCTTACACAACGAAGCAAAAGTGATTTAAGAATGAAGAATGTTGATTTAAGATTGCAGATTGTACTCTTTATCAACTCAAAAATCTAAAATCGTTAATCTAAAATCTAAAATTATTATGTCATTATTAATATACGCAGAATCGGCCGACGGAAAATTCAAAAAAGTTGCTTTTGAATTGGCGTCTTATGCGAAAAAAGTAGCCGAATCATTAGGAACAACTGTAACCGCTGTAACCGTAAATGCCGGTAGTGTTTCCGATTTATCCAAATACGGTGTTGATAAAGTATTGAAAGTGTCTAACGACAAGTTGGCCAATTTCAATGCTAAAGCTTACGCCGATGTAGTCAAACAAGCCGCTCAAAAAGAAGGTGCCAAAGTAATTTTGTTGTCTTCTACAACCGACAGTTTATACATGGCGCCATTGGTAGCCGTAGGTTTAGAAGCGGGTTTTGCTTCTAACGTAGTAGGTTTGCCGGTAAGCACTTCGCCTTTCCAAGTAAAAAGAAATGCGTTCTCGAATAAAGCTTTCAACATCACAGAAATCAATACCGATGTAAAAGTTTTAAGCTTAGCCAAAAACTCTTTCGGATTAGTAGAAAGTGCATCTTCAGCCTCAGAAGAAGATTTCTCACCAAGCTTAAACGATGCTGACTTCAACGTAAAAGTAGCCTCTGTAGAAAAAACCACCGGAAAAGTAACCATAGCTGACGCCGATGTAGTAGTATCGGGCGGACGTGGGTTAAAAGGTCCGGAAAATTGGGGCATATTAGAAGAATTAGCTTCTGTACTTGGCGCTGCCACTGCTTGTTCGAAACCCGTTTCTGATTTAGGTTGGAGACCACACAGCGAGCACGTAGGCCAAACCGGAAAACCGGTAGCCACCAATTTATATATCGCTGTTGGTATTTCTGGAGCGATTCAGCATATTGCCGGAATCAACTCTTCTAAGGTGAAAGTAGTGATCAACAGTGATGCCGAAGCACCATTCTTCAAAGTAGCCGATTACGGAATTGTAGGTGATGCCTTTGATATCTTGCCGCGCTTGACGCAAAAACTAAAAGAGTTCAAAGCGCAAAACTCATAAACCGTTATTAATTCATTACAAGAGTCGTTGAAAACTTTATTTTTTTAACGACTCTTTTTTTGTGCTTTCCATTTTTAGAAGCGAAAAGTTTTTGTTACTTTGCAGTCCATTTTCCTGCTGTCCGCATCTCGTCTTTAGGACGAGATTGCTGCCATCAGGGCTAGACGGGAAACCATTTTTGTATTTGTAAACATAAAAAGTCTTAGTACGTTGTACTTAATACTTGATACTAAAGAATAATGAGTTTAGTAAAACTAACCATCAAAGGAATTTCATACAGCCAAACGCAAAACGGCGCTTATGCCTTGATTTTAAATGAAGTAGACGGCGAGAGAAAATTACCTATTGTAATCGGCGCTTTCGAAGCCCAATCCATTGCAATCGCTTTGGAAAAAGAAATCAAACCGCCACGTCCTTTAACCCACGATTTATTCAAAAGTTTTGCCGATCGTTTTGATATTGTGGTGAAACAAGTTATCATTCACAAATTGGTTGACGGGGTTTTTTATTCGAGTATCATTTGCGAACGCGACAAAATTGAAGAAATTATCGATGCCCGAACTTCGGATGCTATTGCTTTAGCCCTGCGATTTAACGCACCGATATTTACTTATAAAAACATCTTAGACAAAGCCGGAATTTACCTCAACACCAATCCGACCGAACTGGAAAATCAAAACATCGAAGACGAAGGCGTGTTATCTACTCCGGAAACTTTCGGATTAGACAGCGAAGGGAATGCCGGTGATATTTATGTCAGTATGAGTCTTTCTGAATTACACGAATCATTAGAAAAAGCCGTTCAAGATGAAGACTACGAAAAAGCGGCGAAGATTCGTGATGAGATATCGAAACGGGAGTCTTAAAGTTAATTCGGTTATTTGGTTATTCGGTTATTCGTAACAAATTACCAAATCCACAAATCCACAAATAGCCATGAAACAATACCACGATTTAATGCGACACGTTTTGGAAAACGGTTGCCAAAAAGGAGACAGAACCGGAACCGGAACTAAAAGTGTTTTCGGTTACCAAATGCGATTTGATTTAAGCGAAGGTTTCCCCATGGTAACGACCAAAAAATTGCATTTAAAATCGATTATCTATGAATTGCTTTGGTTTTTAAAAGGAGATACCAATATAGGCTACCTCAAAGAAAACGGCGTGAAAATTTGGGACGAATGGGCCGATGAAAACGGTGATTTAGGTCCGGTATACGGTCACCAATGGCGCAACTGGAACAGTGAAGAAATCGACCAAATCAGCGAATTAATTGAGACCTTAAAAAACAATCCTAACAGCCGACGCATGTTGGTTTCCGCATGGAATCCTTCGGTTTTGCCTGATACTTCCAAATCATTTTCTGAAAATGTTGCTAATGGGAAAGCGGCTTTACCGCCATGCCATGCCTTCTTTCAGTTTTATGTAGCCGATGGGAAATTGTCTTGCCAGTTGTACCAAAGAAGTGCTGATATTTTCTTGGGCGTTCCTTTTAACATCGCTTCTTACGCTTTGTTTACCATGATGATTGCACAGGTTTGTGATTTACAGGTTGGCGAATTCATCCACACTTTTGGCGATGCCCACATTTACAACAACCATTTCGAACAAGTAGAATTACAATTATCGCGCGAACCAAGACCATTACCAAAAATGATCCTGAATCCGGAAGTGAAAAACATATTCGACTTTACTTTTGAAGATTTTACTTTGGTAGATTATGATCCGCATCCGCATATTAAAGGCGCTGTGGCGGTCTAAAATAGATTCATTTAAAATTTCTGCCGAGAGTCATTTGGTACTCATTTTTGTTTACTTTTAACACGTAAACAAATTAACCATGAAAACAATCGGAATCATTGGAGCCGGTTTTTCAGGAACCATGACTGCGGTTCAACTTATTGAAAAATCAGACAGCCCTTTCGAAATTATTATAATCAACGAAAGAGAAACTCTTAACAAAGGTTTTGCCTATAATCCCTATTCAGATAAGCATTTGTTAAACGTGATTAGCGGAAAAATGAGTGCTTTCCCGGACCAACCTGACCATTTTTTGGATTGGGTAATGACCAAAGATGCTTTTAAAGACAAGGACAATGTTCTTATTGCTAATTCTTTTTTACCGAGAAAATTGTATGGTGAATATTTGGTTAGCATCTGGGATAATGCACTAAAAGTAGCGCAATCTAAAAACATTAATGTAACTGTAATTGACAGTTTTGTTGTAGACCTTCAAACACAAGACCTTACTGTTACGCTTTGGTTAGATAATAACCAAGTCATCACTGTAGATGATTGTGTTATAACCTCCGGAAATCAAATCCCAAGAAATCCAAAAATAAAAAACGTTGATTTCTACCAAAGTAAAAATTACTTTCAAAACCCGTGGAAAGCCAATTCAGTACAAAACACAAATCCTGATTTACCGGTACTGATAATTGGTAACGGTCTGACCATGGTTGATACTGTAATAGGCTTGATAGAACAAGGATTTAAAAACGAAATCTATTCTATTTCACCTAACGGATTCAATATCCTTCCTCATCGTCATAATGGTTTAAAATACACCAAATTGGGAGAAGAATTGAGGGAAGATATGAATTTGACTGACTTGGTTAGCTTGGTCAATAAACATATTAAAACCGTCAGAAGTTATGGTGCAACTGCCGAACCGGTTATCGATTCGCTTCGTCCATTTACACAAAACATTTGGAAACGCTTTACGGCAGAGGAGAAAAAAATATTTATGTCGAGATTACGCCATTTGTGGGGCGTGGCACGTCATCGCATTCCAATACATACTCATGACAAATTACAGCAATTAAGAATTGACGGAAAATTAAATATCAATTCCGGCAAATTACTCAATCTCACTGAAACTAACGGGTTTATTAGGGTTGAATATTTTGACAAAAAAGACAATGTAGTCAAAACGTTAAAAGTATCCAGAGTTATTAATTGTACCGGTCCTGAAACCGATTTAATGAATACAGAAAATTGCTTTCTCAAGAATTGTTTACTAAAAGGGATCCTGAAACAAGACTTTTTAAAGTTGGGTATAGTCACCAATACTGACACTTTTCAAGTTATAAACAGCCATGAAAAAGCACAGCCTCACTTGTTTACCATTGGCTGTAATTTAAAAGGCGAATTATGGGAAAGTACCGCTGTAAACGAATTAAGATCCCAAGCTGAAAAACTTGCAGCATTCTTAAAAATTGAAAAATCAGCAGCAGTTACTCAAAAGACTGGTATCTTATAATGATTTCAATAAATACAAAAAATCCGTTTCGATATAAACCGAAACGGATTTTCACCTAACCAAAACTAAAACCTATAGTGCTAACACACTATTTTCTGAACCGGCAAATTCGTTATAAGCATAACTGTCTGCCTCAGGATCGTTTACATAAGAACCATCCACTAAATATTTAAACTCGAAAGAGTTGTCTTTTGGCAAATCAAAAGTCGCCTTGAAGGTTCCGTTTTTCAATTTAGACAATTCCCCTTCAGCCGGATTCCAGTTATTGAAATCTCCGATTACGGCTGCTGTATTTGCTTCTTTTGCCTCGATTGAAAAGGTAACTTTAACAACCGGTTTTGTTTTTATAACTTGTTTCTTGATAGCCATAACTAATTCATTTATAGATTACTGAGACAAAGTAAAGCCATTTTTTTATAGGTTTTACAAGCCGAATTATTTTTACGAGATTGCTAAAAACATCCCCAATTTAAAAGAAGATTTATAATTAAAACACCCTTAAATTTTACATCTGTAATTAAGAAATCGGTTTCGTAATACATTATCCCAAAATGAGATTTTATCATTTTAAAAATAAATTTTATCTTTAAACCACAAATTTCGTCTTATGGAGAGCAACCAACACGAATTATACGAATACGCCCGAAACAGAATCAACCAAAAAAAGCGTTTGTTTCAACACTTTATTGTATTGGGTATTGGCAGTGTGTTTTTGTTTACCGCCAATCATGGGTTGAACTTTCACGACGAAACCAATTGGTGGATATGGATAGTGGCCATTTGGTGCAGTCTTTTTATTTTTCATGTTATCAAAGTATTAATCACTGACAGTTTTATGAATAAAAACTGGGAAAGAGCCCAAATAGACAAGTTGATGCTCAAACAAACCAAAAAAATTGAGCAACTTAAAAACGACTTGGAAAATTCAAACCCTACAACATAATGATAACACTCATAGCCGCAGTGGCGGAAAACAATGCGCTTGGTAAAGACAACCAACTCCTTTGGCATTTGCCCGATGATTTCAAAAGATTCAAAACCTTGACTTCCGGACACTATATTATTATGGGCAGAAAAACTTTTGAAAGTTTCCCGAAACCGTTGCCCAACAGAACCCATGTAATCATCTCTCGCCAACAAGAATACCATCCTGAAGGTTGCATAGTAGTTGATTCCTTGGAAAAAGCCATTGAAGTTTGCCCTAAAGGTGAAGATATCTTTGTCATTGGCGGCGGCCAAATTTACCAACAATCCATCGCTATAGCCGATAAAGTTGATATTACACGGGTTCATCACACTTTTGAAGCCGATACTTTTTTTCCGGAAATTGATTTGAAGAAATGGCAGTTGGTTTTTGAAGAATTCCACCCCAAAGACGAGCGACACGAATTTGATTTTACTTTCCAAACGTTTGTAAGAAAGTAACGAGGTGACCAAGTAACAGAGTAACGAAGTCAAATAGTTAACTTTATATTTGAGACAGCTTTTAAACTTTGTCTCTTTGTCACTTTGTTACTTTGTCACTTTAAAGTTATATTTGTCGAAAATTCGAGCATGTCAAAACAAATTACACCTTATAAGGAATCCACCCTAGGCAAAAAAGAGCAAGTTACCCAAATGTTTGATAACATATCGGGGAACTATGACGGTTTGAACAGAGTTATTTCAATGGGGATTGATGTCAAATGGAGAAAGAAAGTAATTGAATTGGTCAAAGCCAAAAATCCCGAAAATGCGCTCGACATCGCCACAGGAACCGGAGATTTAGCCATTATGATGGCAGAAGCTACTGCCGCAAAAAAAATCATTGGGTTAGATTTATCTGTGGGTATGCTGGAAGTAGGCAAGAAAAAAATTCTCGACAAAAACCTGGCCGACAAAATAGAAATGGTAGTTGGCGATAGCGAAAACATTCCTTATCCTGACAATTATTTTGACGCTGTAACCGTTTCCTTCGGCATCAGAAACTTTGAAACTTTAGAAAAAGGATTGGCCGAAATTTACCGTGTCTTAAAACCGGGAGGTATTTTTGTCATTTTAGAAACTTCTGTACCAACCAAATTTCCTTTTAAACAAGGATATGGTTTTTATACTAAGTTCGTTCTTCCTTTAATCGGAAAACTATTTTCCAAAGACAATAGCGCCTATGGTTACTTATCGGAGTCGGCGGCCAATTTTCCTTTTGGAGAAGCCTTAAACAATATTTTGCGAAAAGTTTCGTTTATAGAGTGTAAAGCCATGCCACAAACTTTTGGAGTAGCTACCATTTACACCGCCACAAAAAAATAAAAACTGAAGTTGCAAGCATCCTAATGAAGAAATTAATTGTCCTTTTTGTCCTTTTTAGCCTTACTGCTCAAGCGCAATTTGGGACAAGCATCTTTTCTAAAGACCCCATTGTCAATTTGGAAAACTTTGACAAACAAAGAGTTTATTGGGGTTATTTTTTAGGCTTTAGTTCCTTTGATTTCAAAACCGATTACAAAATACCCGGACAAGATATTAACGTCAAAGGCCATACCGGATTTAATGTTGGATTGGTTGGAGTTTTGAGATTGCATGAATATGTAGAACTGCGTTTCGAACCCGGATTGTATTATGCCAGCAGAACGCTGACCTATTCCGGATTTACCAGTGACCGCGATGCTTTGAGAGAAGTAAAGGCCACTTACATTGACTTTCCGTTGATGCTCAAGTTTTCTTCTTTACGCACCGGAAATGTCAGACCTTATTTGCTTGGCGGAGTCGGTAGCACCTTAAACTTATCGAGTAATTCAAAATCAAAAGACGATAATTCGGAACAAAAATTCAGGGTAAAACCTTGGACTCAGAATTACACCTTTGGTTTCGGAATTGATTTGTATTTTGAATACTTCAAATTTTCGCCTTCCATCAGAGGCGTTTTTGGATTTAACGATGAGTTAATTCGAGATGATGACCCGAACAGCCCATGGACGGGAAATGTGGAATCGTTAAAAACGCGCGCGGTACTAATCAATTTTACCTTCCACTAATCGGTACAGTTTTCCAATTATTGACTTCTTCTAAATTCGCTTAAAAATATCGCAGTAGCTGTGGCTACATTCAAACTTTCGGTTTGTTGAATATCTCCAAATCTCGGGATGGCGATGCGGTTTTTGATGATTTTTTCTAAAGAAGCGGAAATTCCATTGGCTTCATTGCCAAAAACCAGAATCCCATCTTCCGGTAAAGATTCTTTATAGATATTTTTCCCATCCATAAAAGTCCCGAAAACGGGAAGCTTAGTCTCGGATATAAAGACATTCAAATCGACATAATTAACATTAACTCTGGTGATAGAACCCATAGTTGACTGGATTACCTTAGGATTATAAACGTCAACCGTTTCCTTGGAGCAAACCAATTGTTTTACGCCAAACCAATCACACAAACGGATAATGGTTCCCAAATTTCCGGGATCTCGAATATCATCCAGAGCGACTATCAGTCCTTTTTCGGCTATCTTGGTTTCCTTGGGAATTTTGAATATGGCCAAACAAGAACTTGGCGAAGCCAAGGCAGATATTCTTTTCATTTCGGCTTCTTTAATTAAGGTTTTTTGGGAAAGATTGACCGTCTCAAAAACACTTTCTGTGACAAATAAATGTTCCAGCACAATATTTGATTGTAACAATTCCTGTATTACTTTTACACCTTCGGCTATAAACAATTGATGCTCGTTTCGGTATTTTTTATGTTGAAGACTGGTAATTAATTTTATTTGGTTTTTACTAACCATAAAATACTGTATTTTTGAATTAAATATTTCGCAACACTTGAAAAAGAGTATCACAAAAATATCACTATTTATTCTAACCGGGTTAATTATCTTTGGTTGTAACACTACAAAAAGAGTTCCGGAGGGAAAAAGACTCCTGACAAAAAACGACATTTATGTTGATGACCAAAAAAACAATTTGGAAGAAGTCACCAATCAATTGTACCAAAAACAGAATAGTGCCATTTTAGGATATCGTCTCAGGCTAAACCTTTTTAATTTGGCTAAGCCAAAATCTGATTCTTTGTTCAAAGCCAAAATGATTAAAAATCCCAAACGCTATTATCGAAAAGCCCATTGGCTTTCTAAAAAACAGGTGAAGCGTCTCGGAGAATCCTTTCTGTATTCGGGTCTAGATAATTTTTTGAGAAAAACCGGAGAAGCACCGGTTATTTTGGATACTGCCAGTACCAGAAAATCGTTACGTCGTTTAAAATCATACTATTATAATCGAGGTTATTTTGACGTAGTTGCCCAATACAAAGTGGACAGTATCAGTCAGAAGAAAGTCAAATTGCGCTACGACATCAAAACCGGCAAGCCTTATATTATTGACAGTCTCAATGCCTACATTTCGAGCGCTCCTTTGGATTCTATTTATCAGTTGAGAAAGAAAAATTCACTCATTAAAACCGGGCAACGCTACGAAACCAACAATTTTATAGAAGAAAAAAAGCGAATCACCGAAGATTTCCGCAACAATGGTGCCTATCGATTCCAACAAAACTATGTGACTTTTGACATAGATACCATCAATAAAGAACACCGACCTACGGTAAATATGGTTATTGAAAACGAAACCGTCAGAACCGAAGACAGTATTCAAACCAAACCTTTTGAATTGTATAAAATCAGTAAGGTCAATATTTTTACAGACCATAACCCAATCAATCCCAACGCTCCTATTAAAGATAGTGCTACTTATAACGACTTTACCTTATACAGTACCGACAAATTAAAGTACCGCCCAAAAGCTCTAACTGATGGTATTTTTGTAACCAAAGGCAATTATTTTTCGGATTTCAGGACTTCGGTTACTTCAAGATATTTGAGCAATCTTAAAGTATTCAATTACCCGTTGATTCAATATGTAGAAGACAAAACCCAAAAGAACAGTCTGATTGCCAATGTATTTTTAACCCCGAGAAAAAAATACACTTTCGGATTTTCAACCGACTTTACCCACTCCAACATACAAGATTTCGGTATTACAGGAAATACCTTCTTAAGTATTCGCAATGTATTTAATGGAGCAGAAACTTTTGAAATCGGATTCAGAGGTAACATCGGTTCTTCAAAAGATTTGGCTAATCCCAACAATACTTTCTTTAACCTTTCCGAGATTGGTGTAGATGCCAAGTTGAATTTTCCGCGACTTTTTTTACCGTTCAAAACGGATAAAATTATTCCTAAAACCATGATTCCTTACACTACGCTGAGTGTGGGATATTCTAAACAAACCAATATCGGTTTAGACAAACAAAATTTCACCAGTTCATTAACTTACAATTGGACACCTAAAAGAAATACTAATCTTAAATTTGATTTGATTAACATTCAGTTTGTCAAAAATCTTAACCCGACAAACTATTTCAATGTTTACAAATCAACCTATAACACCTTAAACAATATTGCCGGAAATTATCCTATTGGTCCGGCTCCTAACCAATACCTGGATGAAAATGGTGATTTGATTATTGATGACGGTGCGGTTCTTTTTATGATTGATGCACTCACTTCGCCCGGCTTAGGTTTGAACAGTAATGATTTGAAATCGGTTCTGAGTATAGCTGAAAGAAGGGTTAGGTTGACCGAAAACAATTTGATTTTTGCCTCCAATATCACCTACACCAAAACCTCTAAAAAGGATTTCTTTGACAACGAATTTTACGCCATTAAAGCCAAAGTAGAATCGGCGGGAAACTTACTATCGCTTTTGGCCCGTGCCTCAAAACAGTTGCAGAATCAAAATGGCGCTAACACTTTCTTAGACGTAGAGTTTTCACAATACGTCAAAACCGAATTTGAATACATCAAACATTGGGATTTGAGCCGAAAAAAAGTACTGGCGGTAAAAGCCTTTGGAGGTATCGCCATTCCTTACGGCAATTCTGAAGACGTTCCTTTTTCTCGAAGTTATTTTGCCGGAGGAACAAACGATATCAGAGCGTGGCAGTCGTATAGTTTAGGTCCGGGTGCCGGCAGAAGCTTTTTGGACTTTAATGAAGCCAATATGAAACTGACATTCAGTTCAGAATTTCGCTTCAATATTTTCCAACAATTAAACGGAGCATTGTTTGCAGATGCCGGGAATATTTGGAATGTTTTAGACAATACTGAGGAAGAAGCCTATAAATTCAACGGATTAAAATCGCTCGAAAACATTGCACTCGGGACAGGATTCGGGTTCAGATATGACTTTAATTTTTTCATCGTCCGTTTGGATTTAGGATTTAAAACCTACAATCCGGCCAATGCTGAAAACGAAAAATGGTTTAAAGAAATGCGCTTCAACAAATCCGTTTTAAATATTGGAATAAATTATCCTTTCTAAAAACAGAAATTATTATTTTTGTACCCTTAACTTTTAAAAACAACACAAAACGATGGCTCACAATATCAAACCGGGAGTTGCTACCGGAGATGAAGTACAAGCAATTTTTAATTATGCTAAAGAAAAAGGATTTGCACTTCCTGCTGTAAATGTTATCGGTTCGAGTACTATCAATGGTGTTTTAGAAACTGCGGCAAAATTAAACGCACCGGTTATCATTCAATTTTCTAACGGAGGCGCACAATTCAATGCCGGAAAAGGATTGTCAAATGCAGGAGAAAAAGCAGCTATAGCAGGTGGTATAGCCGGAGCCAAACACATTCATACTTTGGCTGAAGCTTATGGTGCAACTGTTATTTTGCACACTGACCACTGTGCTAAAAAGCTATTGCCTTGGATTGATGGTTTATTAGACGCTTCTGAAAAACATTTCGCCGAAACCGGAAAACCATTGTTCTCTTCTCACATGATTGATTTGTCTGAAGAACCTATCGAAGAAAATATCGAAATCTGTAAGGAATATTTAGCCCGTATGAGCAAAATGGGAATGACCTTAGAAATCGAATTAGGCATCACCGGTGGTGAAGAAGACGGCGTTGACAATTCAGATGTTGACAGCTCAAAATTATACACCCAACCGGAAGAAGTAGCTTACGCTTATGAAGAATTGATGAAAGTTTCTCCTAAATTCACTATCGCAGCGGCATTCGGAAACGTACACGGGGTTTACAAACCGGGTAACGTAAAATTAACCCCGAAAATTTTGAAAAACTCTCAAGACTACGTTCAAAATAAATTCAACACAGGGGCTAATCCGGTTGACTTTGTTTTCCACGGCGGTTCAGGTTCTACTTTAGAAGAAATCAGAGAAGCGATTTCTTATGGGGTAATCAAAATGAATATTGATACCGACTTACAGTTTGCATTCACAGAAGGTATCAGAGATTATATGACTTCAAAAATTGATTATTTAAGAACCCAAATCGGAAGTCCGGAAGGCGCTGATTCACCTAACAAAAAACACTACGATCCGAGAAAATGGATTCGCGAAGGTGAAATGACTTTCAACGCCAGATTAGAGCAAGCATTTGCCGACTTGAATAACGTAAATACATTATAAAATTATGAGTTATGAATTATGAGTGATAAGTCGATACTTTTAACTCATAACTTATAACTTTTAACTCATAACTATAAAAATATGGCTTGGTTTAAAAGAACAGAAAAAGGAATTCAAACCGCTACGGAAGATAAAAAAGACGTTCCTAAAGGACTTTGGTACAAATCTCCTACCGGAAAAATCATTGACCAAGATGAATTGGCCAGAAATCTTTGGGTTAGTCCGGAAGATGATTTTCACGTGAGAATTGGCAGCAAAGAATACTTTGAAATCTTGTTTGACAACAACGAATTCAAAGAGTTAGATGCCAAAATGACTTCAAAAGACCCCTTAAATTTTGTGGATACCAAAAAGTATTCAGACCGTTTAAAAGATGCCATCGACAAAACAGGATTAAAAGATGCCGTTCGCACCGCTGTCGGAAAATCAAAAGGGAAAGACTTGGTGGTTTGCTGTATGGATTTTGCTTTTATCGGCGGATCTATGGGTGCGGTTGTAGGTGAAAAAATTGCTCGTGGTATTGATTACTCTATCAAAAACAATATCCCGTTTGTGATGATTTCTAAATCGGGTGGTGCACGTATGATGGAAGCAGCTTATTCATTGATGCAGTTGGCTAAAACCTCAGCCAAATTAGCCCAGTTAGCTGAAGCAAAAATCCCGTACATTTCATTGTGTACCGATCCTACTACCGGAGGAACAACAGCTTCTTACGCTATGTTAGGAGACATTAATATCTCTGAACCGGGTGCTTTGATCGGATTTGCGGGACCGAGAGTTGTGCGTGATACAACCGGAAAAGATTTACCGGAAGGTTTCCAAACCGCTGAATTCGTTTTAGATCATGGTTTCCTCGATTTTATAACCCCTAGAAAGGAACTGAAAGATAAAATCAACTTATACCTCGATTTGATTTTGAATCAGGAAATCAGATAAATTAAACTCAAGATTTATAAATTCATAAGGACACAAAATTTAGGTTTTGTGTCTTTTTTTATGCCAAATAAATACCTTGGTTTCAACCAAATAAAAATTACATTCCACTTCGAATCGCTTCCACCGGATCTAATTTGGAAGCCGAAATCGCCGGTAAAATTCCCGAAATTAATCCAACTATCACTGAAAGTCCGGTTCCAATCACAATATTACCTATCCCTAAGACAAATTCAAACTCCAGCACATTGGTCATCAACATGGCCAATAACCAAACAATAAACAATCCGATAATCCCGCCAATCAAACAAAGAATAACAGCCTCGAATAGGAATTGTAAAAGAATAAATTTGTTTTTAGCGCCCAATGATTTTTGAATCCCAATAAGATTGGTTCGCTCTTTTACTGAAACAAACATGATGTTGGCTATTCCGAATCCGCCCACCAAAAAGGAAAGTATACTGATTAAAATGCCGCCAATCCGAACTTGACTGATGGCACCGTCTAACAAATCCGTAAACCCGGAAAGCACACTGATAAAAAAGTTGTCAATATCACCTTGTTTAACTCCTCTAAATCCGCGCATTTTTTGGGCTATTTCTCCCTTAACGGCATCTATATCTACTCCTTTTTCGGGCTTAATAATTAGTATCGCGGTTACCTTCGGATTGTTATCTCCGTATATTCTTCTCAAAAAATTAGACGGTAAAAAAGCCGAAGTATCATCGCCACCTCCTAACCCAATGGCCGACTCTCCTTTCTTTTTGGTCACTCCAATCACCGTGAATTGCTGGCCATACATTCGGATTGATTTCCCAATCGGATCGCTTTCTCCAAAGAGAGATTGGGCAATATCATGACCCAATACCACCACTTGTTTCCCCGAATTGGATTCTGATTCGTTAAAGAAACGCCCGGTGGAAAACTCCAATCTTTGTATATCCGTAAACTCAGAAGTTACCGGAACCATATTGACACTTTCAACCGTATTGCCCTCAAATTTTAACGTTTGACTCAGGGTAAAGTATTGGAAACAAACATCTTCAACATTATTCAAGGAATTCTTTAAATATTGGTACTCGTCATAACTTACTTTAGGAAACTGTTCTCTTTTCCACCTGGGAACATCAGTAGGCCCGAAAGACATTGGCGTTAAATAAATAGTGTTTTTATCCAAAGTGCTCAAATCGGCTTTTATCTTTCTATCCAAAGAATCAACAGCCGCCAAAACCGCTATGATGGAAAATATTCCGATGGTTACGCCTAATAAAGAAAGCATGGTACGCAATTTATTGTTGCGCAAAGCATTCATGGCAAAGGCAAAACTTTCTTTTAGCAGTCTTAAATAAAGTAACATTTATGGGCGGTTTAGTCAAAGGCAAATTTCCATAAAAATAATGAAAATCCCGATTATTTTGTTCGTTGCCCTATTGGTGTCAAAAAACAAAATATTGTTACAATTCGCACTTGAATTTTGGCATTAAAAAAACTACTTTTGTCCCCTTAAAACTAACTGTCCTTTGACACACACAACACACACAACATGAGTACACCAAAAACAATCCAGTCAGCCTTGATTTCAGTCTTTTCTAAAGACGGTTTAGAGCCTATTGTTCGCCAATTACACGAACAAAATGTAACCCTATATTCTACCGGCGGTACCGAAGAGTTTATCAAAAACTTAGGTATTCCTGTAATTCCGGTTGAAGAAATTACTTCTTTCCCAGAAATTTTGGGCGGAAGAGTAAAAACATTACACCCGAAAATTTTCGGCGGCATTTTAAACCGTCAGGACAATGCTTCGGATGTGGCTCAAATGCAGGAATTTGATATTCCGCAAATTGATTTGGTGATTGTTGATTTATATCCGTTTGAAAAAACAGTAGCTTCGGGAGCGAGTGAAGCAGATATCATCGAAAAAATTGACATCGGTGGCATTTCACTGATTCGTGCTGCGGCTAAAAATTTCAAAGACACTGTAATTGTTGCTTCAGTTAATGAATATTCGCTTTTGTTGGATTTAATTACAACGCAAAACGGTGCTACCACTTTAGAGCAAAGAAAAGTAATGGCTGCCAAAGCATTCCATGTTTCTTCTAACTACGACAGTGCTATTTTCAACTATTTCAATACTGATGAAACTATTTTCAAAGTAAGCATTGACAACGGACAAGTATTGCGTTACGGAGAAAATCCACACCAAAAAGGCTTTTTCTTTGGTGAGTTTGATAAAATGTTCACCAAACTTCACGGCAAAGAATTGTCATACAACAATTTATTAGACGTAGATGCGGCCGTAAACTTGATTTTAGAATTCAAAGAAAACGACCCGACTTTTGCCATCTTAAAACACAATAACGCTTGTGGATTGGCTACAAGAAGCAATATGAAAGAGGCATATTTAGCGGCTTTAGCCGGTGATCCGACCTCGGCTTTCGGAGGTGTTTTGATTGCTAATGGCAATATTGACGAAGCTACAGCCAATGAAATCAACAGCTTGTTCTGTGAAGTAGTCATTGCGCCAAGTTACGATGAAAAAGCGATTGCCATTTTATCGGAAAAGAAAAACAGAATTATTTTGGTACAACACGATGTAGAATTGCCACAAAGACAAGTAAGAACCTGTTTAAACGGATTGTTGGTCCAAGATAAAAATAACATCACAGACAATAAATCACACTTGACTTACGTTACCAATACAAAACCGACTGAGCAAGAAATAGAAGATTTATTATTTGCTTCAAAAATTTGTAAAAATACCAAATCAAATACGATAGTATTCGCAAAAAACAGTACATTAGTAGCATCGGGAACCGGACAAACTTCGCGAGTGGATGCCTTAAAACAAGCTGTTGAAAAAGCCCATAGTTTTGGTTTTGATTTGAACGGATCAGTGATGGCCAGTGATGCTTTTTTCCCTTTCCCGGATTGTGTGGAATTGGCTCACAACGCTGGAATTACGGCTGTTATTCAGCCCGGTGGCTCGATAAAAGATGAATTGAGCATTAATTTTTGCAACGAAAATAAAGTTGCAATGGTATTTACAGGAACACGTCATTTCAAACATTAATTTGTTTAACTTTGTGCGTTAAAAATTATATAAACGTTTAAACCCTTAAAAGACTTATGGGATTTTTTGATTTCATGACCGAGGATATTGCCATTGACCTTGGTACAGCCAACACTCTGATCATTCACAATGACAAAGTTGTAATTGACAGCCCTTCAATTGTAGCCCGTGATCGAATATCAGGTAAAATCATAGCGGTAGGAAAAGAAGCCAATATGATGCAGGGTAAAACCCATGAAAACATTAAAACCATACGTCCGTTGAAAGACGGGGTAATTGCCGATTTTGATGCGTCTGAAAAAATGATTTCGATGTTTATCAAAAGCATCCCGGCTTTAAAGAAAAAAATGTTCACGCCTGCCCTTCGCATGGTTGTTTGTATACCTTCGGGGATTACTGAAGTGGAAATGCGCGCCGTTAAAGAATCTTGTGAACGCGTAAACGGAAAAGAAGTATACTTAATCCACGAACCCATGGCTGCGGCTATTGGTATCGGCATTGATATTATGCAACCGAAAGGAAACATGATTGTAGATATCGGAGGTGGAACAACAGAAATTGCGGTAATCGCCTTGGGCGGAATTGTTTGTGACAAATCGGTTAAAATTGCCGGTGACGTTTTCACAAACGATATCGTTTACTACATGAGAACGCAACACAATTTATTCGTAGGAGAAAGCACTGCCGAGAAAATCAAAATTACCATCGGAGCCGCTACAGATGATTTAGAAACGCCACCGGATGATATGTCGGTACAAGGTCGAGATTTGTTGACCGGAAAACCAAAACAGGTCGAAGTCTCTTATAGAGAAATCGCCAAAGCTTTAGACAAATCCATCCAACGTATCGAAGATGCGATTATGGAAACCTTATCACAAACACCGCCGGAATTAGCAGCAGACATCTACAACACAGGTATCTATCTTGCCGGTGGAGGTTCGATGTTGAGAGGTTTGGACAAACGTATTTCTCAAAAAACTGATTTACCGGTTTATATTGCCGAAGATCCGTTAAGAGCTGTTGTTCGCGGTACCGGAATGGCGCTAAAAAACATACCGAAATTCAGAAGCATACTTATCAAATAAATTCCAAATAAAAAATTACAACTTCCACTTTGAGATTTAACCGTTTACTTTTGGGATTTGGGTTTTGAGATTTGATTTTTAAAAATTTTTTAATTTTTTACGATGCAGCAAATTTTTAATTTTATACTAAAAAACAGTAATCGCTTACTGTTTTTGCTGCTTTTGGTAATATCCCTTTCTCTAACCATTCAATCACATTCTTACCACAAAAGTAAAATGATCAGCTCGGCTAATTTCTTTACCGGCGGTATTTATGAAAAGATCAACAATATTGACGAGTATTTCAATTTAAGGTCTCAAAACGAAGAATTGGCTCAAGAAAATGCCCGATTAAAATCGCTTTTATTCAATCAAAAAGACACGACTAAGTTACCGCAAATTGACTCCATAAAAGGCGTTAAGAAAACGGACATCATTGTTTCTAAAGTAATCCGTAATTCTTATAGCGTACACGAAAATTACCTGACCATCAACAATGGCTCAGCCTCGGGAATCAAACCTAATATGGGTGTAATCAACAGTGCCGGAATTGTGGGTATTATTGAAAATACTTCCAAAAATTACGCGACCATCATTAGTATCTTGAACGTTAAATCGCAAATTAACGCTAAAATCAAGAAGTCAAATCACTTTGGCTCGTTGGTTTGGAACGGAAAAAGTACCGGTTTTGTTCAGTTAATTGACGTTCCCAGATTGGCTGGTGTTCGCAAAGGCGACACTATCGTAACCGGTGGACAATCGATTATTTTTCCTGAAAATATTGGTATCGGTACTATTGAAAAAGTTTATATCGATGATGTAACCAACTATTACACCCTCGATATCAAATTGTTTAATGACATGACCAATTTGGGCCATGTGTACATCATTAAAAACAAAGACGCCGAAGAAATCTCTAATTTAGAAAGTCAAAACAAGAAAAATGAATAGTGCTTTACTTGGAAATATAGCCCGTTTTATCTTGTTGCTTGCTGCACAAGTTTTGATATTCAACCGAATTGATTTGTTTGGCTTTATCAATCCGTTCCCTTATGTATTGTTTATTATTCTTTTCCCTGTAAACGGAAACAAAACCGGGTTATTGTTAGCCAGTTTCTTTTTAGGATTGTTGATGGATATGTTTTGCAATTCGGGTGGCGTTCACGCTGCATCTTGTATTATTTTAGCTTATTTCCGACCGGCCATCTTCAAATTTTCTTTCGGATTGAGCTACGAATACCAAACAGTAAAATTGAATGATGTATTAACACCCGAACGATTTTCATTTCTGTTCATTGCTATTGTGCTTCACCACAGCGTATTGTTTGCCTTAGAAGTATTCAAGCTTAGCTTTCTTTGGGATATTTTATTGCGTACTATTTTAAGCACGATATTCACCATTATTACCAGTATCATTATCATTTATATCATTAAGCCAAGTAAACGATGAGAAAAGTTTTGTTGCCCACAATCATTTTCGTTGTGACCCTTTTACTTGTGATGCGATTGTTCTATTTGCAAGTGATTGATGATTCCTTGAAATTAAAATCAGATAATAATGCTATCAAAATTAAATATGACTATCCGGAAAGAGGTTATATTTATGACCGTTACGGTAAACTATTAGTAGCCAACCAACCTTCTTATGACATCATGGTAATCCCAAAAGATGTTAAAAATTTAGACACCCTTGAGTTTTGTACTTTGCTCAACATTACTAAAGAAGAGTTTTTAAAAAAGATTGCCAAAGCTAAAGTTTACAGTCCGCGTCTTCCTTCGGTTTTTTTGTCACAACTCAACAAAAAGGAATATGCTGCATTTCAGGAAATTCAAAGAAAATTTAATGGCTTTTACATCCAAAAACGTTCCTTAAGAGATTATCAAGTTTCTTTTGGCGCCAATGTTTTTGGTTTCATTACCCAAGTGAATGAAAGTATTATAGAAAAAAATAAATACTACAACAGCGGTGATTTGATAGGAAAGCAAGGCGTTGAAGAAAGCTACGAAGAAATATTGCGTGGGATTAAAGGCGTAAAATACATCCAAAAAGACAAATACAACCGTGATATTGGCTCTTATAAAGAAGGCCGTTTTGATACTATTGCTGTACAAGGAAAGGACATTAATCTGACTCTTGATGCCGAATTACAAAAGTATGGCGAAGAATTAATGATTAACAAGCGTGGCGGAATTGTAGCCATTGAGCCGAGTACCGGAGAAATTTTAGCTTTGGTTACTGCACCGTCTTACGACCCGGCGATTTTGGTTGGAAGACAACGATCTAAAAACTACACCATGTTGTATCATGATTCCATTGCAAAACCATTGTATGACCGTGGTCTTTTGGCCGAATATACTCCGGGTTCTCCTTTTAAAATCCTCACCGGATTGGTGGCATTGCAAGAAGGCGTCATCGACGAAAATACCGGATTCTCTTGCAGCCATGGTTTCAGTTATGCTCCTGGTCGATTTATGCGCTGTCACTGTCATGGCGGTTTTTTACAATTGCATCGAGGCATCTATGAATCGTGTAACACTTATTTTTCTTCGTCTTACATGCGAATCATCGACAAGTTCAACAATCCGCCGAAAGGTGTTGACGCTTGGAGCAATCACCTTAAGAGTTTTGGTTTGGGAGAATTTATGGGCTATGATTTACCCACCGGAAGAAGAGGAAAAATTCCAACTTCCAAAACCTATAAAAGAATGTATCCGGGTTGGGGTTGGTCGAGCAAAACTATTGTTTCTAATGCCATTGGTCAAGGTGAAGTCCTAATGACACCTATTCAATTAGCCAATATGATTGCCACTGTGGCCAACAGAGGCTTTTATTATACACCTCACATCATTAAAAAAATTAAAGGCGGTACTATCGACAAAAAATTCCGTACTAAACATGTAACCACGGTCAATCCTAAATATTTTGATCCGGTTATTAGTGGTTTATTTGATGTGTATAATTTTGGTACCGCTCACGGATTAAATGTCGAAGGAATTGACATTTGTGGAAAAACAGGTACGGCTGAAAACTTTGCCAAAATCAACGGCAAGAGAGTCAAACTTCAAGACCACTCTATTTTTGTGGCCTTTGCTCCTAAAGACAATCCTAAAATTGCTATAGCTGTATTTGTGGAGAACGGATATTGGGGTTCTCGTTGGGCCGGTCCGATTACCAGTTTGATGATAGAAAAATACATCAAGAGAAAAATCACCCGAAAAGATTTGGAAAAACGCATGTTGGAAGGAAGTCTGGAAGCTGAATACAACAAATACATCACCAATCCGATTAAGGATACTTTAATCAATAAAATGATTAAAACGCCGGTAAAACCTGCCGCAAAAGATACCAACGGAATTAAAAAGAGTAACCCTCCAAAAGATTAATTTCTGTCAGGATGAAAAATCAAAGCGTAACAAATAACTTAGACTGGATAAGTGTTGTCATCTATATTGTATTAGTGATATTAGGGTGGCTCAACATTTATTCTTCCTCTTTGTCTTCCATTGAAGAAGAAACTTCCATATTTGATTTTAGTCAAATTTACGGGAAGCAGTTTTTGTTCATCCTTTTTTCCATCCCAATCATTTTTATCGTTCTTTCTATTGACGCTAAGTTTTACGAAAAGTATTCGAGTATTATTTTTGCCATTGCTTTATTATCCTTAGCCGGCTTATTTTTGTTTGGAAAAACCATAGCCGGTCAGCGCTGTTGGTATTCTATAGGCAGCTTTACTTTACAGCCTTCTGAGTTTGCCAAAGCAGCTACTTCATTGGCTTTAGCCAAATATCTGAGTGATGTTCAAGTGAATTTGAAAGATTTCAACCGTCAAATACAGGCGATGATAATCATCTTTTTACCGGTGATGTTGATATTGCCTCAACCTGATCCCGGAAGTGCCTTAATCTATACTATTTTTATTTTGGTACTTTATCGTGAAGGTTTGCCTTCTTGGTATGTGTGGACCGGTTTTATAGCCATTATTTTATTTGTTTTAGCACTTATTATAAAACCTCTGGCACTCATAGGAATAGCCTTATCCGTAATTCTGTTTGTTTATTACCGAAGTCGCATCATAGATCGCAATTGGATATTAAGCAGTATCATTTTGATTCTAATTTCGGGTTATGTGTTTTCTGTAGATTATGTTTTTGAGAATGTTTTCAAGCAGCACCACCGCGACCGTTTTAATATTCTTTTGGGAAAAGAAGTTGATATGAAAGGTGTAGGCTATAACACCAATCAATCTGAGATTGCCATCGGTTCGGGAGGTTGGTTCGGGAAAGGCTATCTCGAAGGCACCCAAACCAAAGGCGGATTCGTACCCGAACAACATACCGATTATATTTTCACGACAGTTGGAGAAGAATGGGGATTCCTTGGTTCGCTCTTTGTCATTGCTTTGTTTGTTATTCTAATCATCCGAATTATTTATCTTGCCGAACGACAGAAAACCAAATTCAGTAGGGTTTACGGTTATTGTGTTGCGGGGATTTTATTCATACACTTCTTTGTCAATATTGCCATGGTTGTAGGTGTTTTTCCAACCATTGGAGTACCGCTTCCTTTCTTTTCCTATGGCGGTTCCGGATTATGGGGCTTTACTATTTTGCTTTTTATCTTCCTTAAAATGGATGCCAATAAAGTTAATGAATGGTAAGTTAGGAATGGTTTTTGTAACTTTGGGATTACACTAAAAATTCCAAATCATGAAAACGAAATTTACTTTTTTACCAGTGTTTGCTTTTTCCTGTTTTTCCATGACTGCCCAAGTGGTCAATGACACTATTGCCAAACCTACAGACTCTATCGCATTAAAGCAGATTGAAATTCAAAAGGCAAAAGAAACTGCTGCAACACTATCACCCGAACAAGCAGCAGCGCTTCAGAAAATGGCCGCTCAAAAACAAAAAGAAGCTGAAAAAATGAAAGCAGCAGCTGAAAAGCAGGCCAAAGCTTTAGAAAAGGAACAAAGAAAACTGGAGAAAGAACAGAAACAATTCGCCAAGGAACAAAAAAAGATTGCTTCCGAAGAAAAAGACTTAATCAAAATCAAAGAGAAGCTTAATGATGAAAAGAAAGATCTTGAAAAGATGAAAGCCAAATTGGAAAAAAGTAAACGAAAAGGAAAGCTGAGCGATATTGAAATTGAAAAAGAAAACATCAAAATAAGCAAACAACAAATCAAAATTCAAGAGTTACAAGAAGACCTTGACAAGACTGAAAAGAAGCTTAACAAATTGAGACGCTAAATAAAAAAGCCACCAAATTGGTGGCTTTTTTTATCAGTAGTAATTAAGACTTCACTACTTTATCTTTTTTCAATTTAGAAGACAATCCTTTGGAGTTTTCCGTTTGCAAATCGTTTAAGATATGAATGGCTTCTTCGATGTAAATGTCTTTTGACAGACTTTCGTGCCATCTTTCTCTTTTTTCTTTAAGCACCGGATCGTTCTTCATACTTTCTAACTCATAAGGCAATGACTTAAATTCAAATGCATTTTTATAATCCGTAATAGGTTTGTACTTTTTGTTCTTTTCATCCAAAGCTTTTTGCTCTGCCTTGAATTTGTCAATATTCAAACTGTATACGTTTTCTTTGTTTCTTTCGTCTAACCATTTAGCATTGTCATCAATCAACTGCAATTGCGGATTGTTTTGCATTCTGGTTTTGCTCTTTTGTATGGTTAAATCAAAATTGTTTTGTTTGTCCCAAATTTTATAATCGGCAGCGTCAATTTTGTCCCAAGGCATTGCATTTTCTATATCTCTTTCGCCCATTTTTAAATAAGCGTACTTGTCCGGAATGGCAATATCACTTTTTACTCCTTCTAATTGCGTTGAACCACCGTTAATTCGGTAGAACTTTTGAGTAGTCGTTTTTAAAGCGCCTAAATCTCCGTAAGTACTGCCGCGAACAAATTGGTTCAAATCGATAACATTCTGTACCGTTCCTTTACCGTATGATTGTTTACTACCAATAACAACGCCGCGTTTGTAATCCTGAATGGCTGCGGCCAAAATCTCAGAAGCTGAAGCCGAAAACTCATTGATCATTACCACTAAAGGTCCGTCCCATTGTACTTTTGAATCTCGATCATACAACACTTCTTTTTTTCCGGCTGCTGATTTAATTTGTACAATCGGACCTTGTTCGATAAATAACCCGGCGATATCGACTACTGTTTTTAGTGAACCACCACCGTTATCTCTTACATCCATTACAATTCCTTGGACACCTTCTTTTTTCAATCTTTCTACTTCAATCGCAACATCTTTTCCGGCATCACGACTGTTTTGGTCTTCAAAGTCGATATAGAATTTCGGCAAATAAATAATCCCGTATTTGAACCCGTCTTTCTCCACCACGCTCGATTTCACATAGGTCTCCTCAATTTCTACTTCGTCTCTTATAATGGTAATCACCTTGATAGAACCATCTTGCTTTTTAACGGTCAAACGAACTTCTGTTCCTTTTGGTCCTTTGATTTTTTTTACCACATCATCCAAGCGCATTCCTACAACATCAACCGGTTCGCCATCAGCTTGCGCTACCTTTAAAATAACATCTCCGGATTCTAATTCTTTGCCTCTCCAAGCCGGACCGCCGGAAATCAATTCTGAGATTTCGGTAAAGTCGTTTTTCTTTTGCAAACGAGCACCAATTCCTTCTAACTTTCCGCTCATACTCAAGTCAAAACGCTCTTTTTCATTGGGCGCAAAATAAGAAGTGTGCGGATCAAAACGGGACGAAATTGCGTTGACATAAATAGAAAACCAATCCTCACGGTCTAAATCTTTGATAAAATTGAAATTGTCATTCAAATTATTCAGCGTAGTTTCTCTGGTTTCTTTTTCTAATTGTTCAAAAGTTTTAGGTTCAGATTTTTTCGCCAAATCTTTGTTATTCTTTTTGTCCTCTTCCAGTTTTTGTTTTTCCACCAAAGACGACAACGCCGATAGCTTGACTTGCAAACGCCATCTTTCCTTTAACTCTTTAACCGATTTACAATAGGGAATGTGTTCGTAATCTGTATTGAAAGACTCCTCTTTTTTGTAATCAAAAGGATTGGCTAAAGCTTCCTTGTAATAGCTTTTACTTTCCTCCATACGTTTCATCAAACGGGTATAAGTCAACTCAAAGAAGGCCAATTCTTTATTCAAAATTTGGTCGTCAATTTGGGTTTCATATTGCGCAAATTCATCGATATCCGATTGCAAAAAGAAACGTTTTGACGGATCTAAAGCATTCAAATAATCTTTGTAAACCCCTTTAGAAAAATTATCATCAATAGCAGTCGGACTGTAATGTCCTTTTTCTATGACAAAAGTCAACAACTCAATCAGCAATTTATCTTTTTCAGGATCTGACTCTTTCTTACTTGGGAACAAACTGAATCCCAACAAGGCTACTGATAGTGTTAAAACTACCAATAGTGCTTTATAATTTCTTTTCATAAACTGCATTATAATATTCATTAATTATTAGTCTAAATTAAACAAAAAACCATGCCAAGATTGACCTTGCCAGATAAAATTTTGTTAAAATGGTTTTATTCAACCATCTCCTTTAAGCAATTGCTTCAAAGTTATAAAAATTTGTAGCGTTGTAAAGCCTTAAAATGGTTAATTTTGCATGCAGCATATGTCGAACAATAAGCTTACTTTGTTACAGAATTTAAAAAAACAATCATGACCAAACCCACTATTTTAGTAACCAATGACGACGGCATCAATGCCCCGGGAATCAGAGCTTTAATTGATGTCATGGCGGAAATTGGCGAGGTGATTGTAGTGGCGCCCGACAGTCCGCAAAGTGCCATGGGACATGCCATAACCATTAACAACACTTTGTATTTGAATAAAGTTTCGGCAGAGAATGCGACCATTACCGAATATGCCTGCTCGGGAACTCCGGTAGATTGTGTCAAATTGGCGGTCAATGAAATTTTGAAAAAGAAACCCGACTTGTGTGTTTCCGGGGTTAATCACGGTTCTAATTCTTCTATCAATGTGATTTATTCGGGAACGATGAGTGCTGCGGTTGAAGCGGGAATTGAAGGCATCCCGGCCATAGGTTTTTCGTTATTAGATTATGCTTGGAACGCCGATTTTGAAACGATAAAACCTTTTCTCCAAAAAATAGCTTTGGAAGTTTTGACCAAAAAATTACCCGAAGGAACGGTTTTGAATGTTAACTTTCCAAAATTGAAATATGAAGACATCAAAGGCATCAAAATTTGTCGCCAAGCGAAAGCCATTTGGATGGAAAAATTTGACAAGCGACAAACGCCATACGGGAAAGATTACTATTGGCTAACCGGAGAATTTGTGAATCAGGACAAAGGCGAAGATACGGATGAATGGGCTTTGTCTAATGGATACATTTCGGTAGTTCCGGTGCAGTTTGATTTGACGGCACATCATGCCATACAACAATTAAATTCTTGGGATTTATAATATTTTACAAATGACACGAGTATACCGACTGCATTTTACCAATAGAAAATAAACACGCAAAAAATGACATGAGCGTAGCGACTGCATTTTATTCAAATAACAAACATGCAAGTATAAAATGAAATACTACATCATTGCCGGCGAAGCTTCGGGCGATTTACACGGTTCCAATTTGATGAAAGCGCTTTATAAAGAAGACGCTTCGGCTGATATTCGTTTTTGGGGTGGCGATTTAATGCAAAATGTTGGCGGCACTTTAGTCAAACACTACAAAGAGTTGGCTTTTATGGGATTTGCCGAAGTGGTGATGAATTTGAAAACCATACTCAACAACATCAAATTTTGCAAAGCCGACATCGAAAAATTCAATCCCGATGTGATTATTTTTATTGATTATCCGGGTTTTAACATGCGTATTGCCAAATGGGCTAAAGCTCGTGGCATCAAAACCCATTACTATATTGCTCCTCAAATTTGGGCCTGGAAAGAAAACCGAATCAAAGCAGTCAAAAGAGATTTCGACAAGCTGTTTGTTATCTTGCCTTTTGAGAAAGACTTTTTTGAAGTCAAGCACCATTTTAAAGTCGATTTCGTAGGACATCCTTTGATTGACGCCATTCACAATAGGGAAAAAACAAACGAAGCGGCCTTTAGAAAAGAACATAATCTGGATGATAAACCCATCATTGCCATTCTTCCGGGAAGCCGAAAACAGGAGATTTCAAAAATGCTCAGCGTAATGCTAAGTATCGTTGATGATTTCAGCGATTACCAATTTGTGATTGCCGGTGCGCCGAGTCAGGAATACCACTTTTACGAACAGTTTTTGACCAATAAAAATGTCAAGTTCATTTCGAATAAGACTTATGATTTATTGAGTGTAGCCAAAGCCGCTTTAGTTACTTCCGGAACAGCAACTTTAGAAACTGCTTTGTTCAAAGTCCCTGAAGTGGTTTGTTATAAAGGTAGTTATATTTCGTACCAAATTGCCAAAAGAATCATCACGTTGAAATATATTTCCTTGGTCAATTTGATTATGGATGAAGAAGTCGTAACCGAATTGATTCAAGACCAATGTAACCCCAAAAACCTTAAAAAAGAACTTTCAAAATTGCTCGACGAAAACCATAGAACTACAGTGTTGGAAAAATACAACCAATTAGAATCCAAACTTGGAGGTGTCGGCGCGAGTGAAAAAACTGCTAAATTTATCATAAATGACCTAAAGTAATTTTGATTACCAACACTAATTTTTAATTTTGTAAAAAATAATTTTTATTTGAAAAACCTCGTTTACATATCACTTTTTTTATTGCTGTTTACGGCTTGTAAACCTACTTCGAGCATCGTTACTTCGAAAGAAGTTGCCTTAAAAAAAGGTATGTATACCGAACCCAAAGCACTGGCGGTAACCGAAGTAAAAAATACCGAAAAGAAAAAGAAAAACCAAAGCAAAGACTTAGCCTTAAAGCAAGCTCCGGCGCCAAATGTGACTAAAAAAGTGGCCAATATCAACAACCAAAACGACGAAGATATTGTCATAGATAATGAAGAAGCCAGTTATTTAATCAAACAATTGATCAACAGTGCTTCTGATAATTTGGGCGTAGGTTATCGCGGTGGCGGAACCACAAAAGCCGGATTTGATTGTTCGGGTTTGATTTATTCAACCTTTAAAAAATTTGACATAACCTTACCTCGTTCTTCCCACGAAATGGCCACTGTCGGAACTAAAATTGATTTGTCTAATGCCAAAAAAGGCGACTTGATTTTCTTTATCAATCGAGGTCAAAGAAGAATCAATCATGTGGGCATGGTGGTGGAAGTAACTGCCGAGGAAGTAAAATTTATTCACTCTTCTACCCAAAGCGGTGTCATTATTTCTTCTACCAAAGAACCTTATTACAATAGAACTTTCGTACAAATAAATAGGGTTTTGGAGTAAATTCTTTCATTTTATAAGAATTTTATGTACTTTAGTTACATGAAAATCTTACAATTTCCATTAACCCGAGTAACTTTTGCCTTTATCCTAGGCATCATAGTATACCAAAAAACACAACCCGGTTTAAGCTTCATTTTGGGAAGCATCGGTATTGGATTGATTTCCATGACGGCTTTTCACTTAAAAGGCCAAAGAAAAACAAGCGGTAAGTTTATCTTTGGCATACTAATCTTGTCGATTTCTTTCTTTATCGGATTAGCGACTGCTGCTTTTCACAATGAGCGTTTACATCCAAATCATTATCTGCATCACACAGCTAAAGAAACAGCTCATAAAACAACGCTGCAAATTCATGAAAAACTAAAAAGCACCTCGAAAAACATTCGGTTTACAGCCAATGTAATTAAAATTGACAACCATGAAAGTTCGGGAAAAATCATTCTCAACATCAAACAACCTAATCGGATTCATGATTTACCCATTGGTAGTCAAATTACCTTGAATGGTACTATTTATAGAAATAAAAACACTCTCAATCCCCATCAGTTTGATTATGGTCGGTATTTAGAAAACCAGCAAATTTATGGTCAAATTTATGCCGATGGAAAACAAATTATCATCGGTAAACCGGAGATTACACTTTGGTCACGTTTTTCCAATTTCAGAACCGAAATCATTCGAAACTTATCCCTTTCGAAATTCAAAAAAGAGGAACTGAATATCATGATTGCGCTATTGCTTGGGCAACAACAAGACATTTCGCCTGAAGTCTTGAAAGATTACCAAATGGCCGGTGCGGTTCACATTTTATCGGTTTCAGGTTTGCATGTTGGGTTCATTTTATTATTTGTTACTTTTTTACTGAAACCTTTGGCCAATACCAGGAGAAACAGCATAATCAAACTCTCTCTGATTTTATTATCACTATGGAGTTATGGCATTTTGGCCGGATTAGCGCCATCGATTGTTCGTTCGGTGACAATGTTTTCCTTTGTGGCTATTGGCCATCACTTAAGAAGAACCGTGAATGTATTTCACACCCTATTGGCCTCTATCTTTTTAATCTTACTTTGGAAACCTTCATTCTTATTTGATGTTGGATTTCAACTAAGCTATTTGGCCTTGTTTTTTATCCTTTGGTTACAACCCTTACTAGCCGATATTTGGAAACCTAAATACAAAATCACTCAATATTTTTGGGACATCTTAACTGTTTCTTTTGCAGCACAAATTGGCACATTCCCTTTGAGTATTTACTATTTTCATCAATTTCCGGGTTTGTTTTTTGTGACCAATATTATAGTGTTGCCTTTACTTGGTCTTATTATGGTAATAGGATTGATAGCTATCGTTTTGGCTGGTTTTGGGAAAGTTCCTTATACAATAGTAAAACCGTTAGAATTCCTGATTGAATTGCAAAATAACATAATCGAATGGGTAGCTTCTAATGAGGATTTTGTGCTCAGAAACATTTCGTTTACTATTGGTATGCTTTGGGTTTCTTATGCGGTAATTTGTTCCGTGATAATTTGGCTAAAGAAACCTTATTTCAAGCAATTAGCAGTAGTTTTATTATCTATTGTAGGCTTACAAGGTATTTATATCGGCAACAAATTCAATACTCAAAACACCAAAGAATTGATTGTTTTTAACTCAAAAAAAAGCAGTCTCATTACCGAAAGAATAAACCAATCCGTGACGGTTTACAGCAATGACAGTATTTTGGCAACCTTGGAAAATAACCCCACGATTCAAGCTTATTTGGTGGGTAATTTTTGTCAAGCCAAAGAAAAAAAACCTATTCAAAACCTCTATTTTTTTAAAGGCAAAAAAATTTTCTTGATGGACAGTTTGGTTGTTTATTCAGCTGAAATAAAACCCGATATAGTCATCATTACCAATTCTCCAAAACTGAATATGAACCGTTTAATTAGGATTTACAAACCCCAACAAGTTGTTGCGGATGCCTCCAATTTTAAAAGTTATGTTCGACTTTGGGAAGCGACTTGCCGGAAAGAAAAAATCCCTTTTCACTATACCAATGAAAAGGGATTTTATAAGATTTAAATCGATTAGATTATGATTTTTTTGGTGCCAATATTTGATCGGCTCCTGCCAACCATGCACTTGGACCACCAGCTACATAACCGGTACTGCCTATTTGCTCTAAGTTGATTTTACCGTCTTTTTTAGTAGCTTTTACAAACCAAACGGTAGGATAACCTCTCACACCCAAAGCTTGTTGCAATTCCATATTTTGTTTTTGGATTTCCGGTGTTTGCGGAGTTCTTCTTGGGAAGTCTAATTCGACTAAAACCACATTGTCTTTGGCCCATTTGGCAAACTCAGGAGTTTTCAATACCTCTTTTTGCAAACGGATACACCAACCGCACCAGTCACTTCCGGTAAAAAACAACATTAAAGGTTTCTTTGATTTTTTGGAAATTTCCAAGGCTTTATTCATATCGGTTTGCCAAGTTAATTCTTGTGCTTGTATGGTTAACGATCCTAAAACCAGAAATAACGTAAGGATTAATTTTTTCATGTGTTCTTATTTTTTTTTACAAATATATACAAAAACAGTACCAATTACTGTCGCCTATTTTACATCTTGCATTAACTTTTTTACCAATGGCGAAATCAAAATAAGTACGATTCCAGCTATCAAAGCGTAAATGGCTAATTGCTCGTAACCATCCGCATAGGTGTTTAGTTTTTCTAAATTAGTGGCATTTTCAGAAGCCTCTGCAATATTGGCTCCTAATAAACCTGCAAAATACTGCCCATAAGCACTCGCTAAAAACCACATTCCCATAATTACGGCTTGCGTCTTTTGAGGAGATAATTTAGTCATTGCTGACATGCCTATTGGAGACAAACAAAGTTCCCCGAAAGTAATGATAAACCAACCGAAGGTAAAAATCCCAAGAGAAGTTCTTCCGTTTATATCTGCGAAGAATTTAGTATAATAAAAAATCCAGAAACCGGCTGCTAAAAACACGAATGCTAAACCAAATTTAATCACCGTGTTAGGCTCAATTTTTCGTTTTGCCATCCAAAGCCAAACCAAACCAACCAAGGCTGCAAAACCAATTACAAAAAGTGAATTGGCTGAATTATTAACTCCATTAGGGCTTAATTGTAATCCGAAAATATGATTATTGAGGTTGTTAGCTGCATACAGACTCAATGAGCCTCCGCTTTGTTCAAAAAATGCCCAAAAGAAAATGGAAAAAATGATAAAAACCAAAGCCGCTAACAACTTCTTATTCTCAACAACGGAGAAATTTTTCATTTCATAAAACAAGTACAATATTGAGGCCGGCCCAATAAACATCATAAAATAGTCTGTATAAACGGTATTCGCCACCATGATAATGATAACCGGAACAATAGCTAATGAGCCTACGAAAGTCAGAACTTCGTAAAGTTTTCTTTTAGAATCCTCCAAACCTTTCAATGGTGACAAACCTATGCTCCCAAGACTTTTCTGAGTTTGAGTAAATGTCAACAAGCTTATAATCATTACTACAGCCGCAAAACCAAAACCAACATTCCATCTTAAATTTTCAGGCACTAACGATTTCCAAAGAGAGCCTTCGGCTACGGCAATACAAATATAACCACCTATCAGCGCACCCAAATTAACACCCATATAAAAAAAAGAAAATCCTGCATCACGTCGTGGATCACCATCCTTATAAAGTTGTCCGACCATTGAAGAAATATTAGGCTTAAAAAATCCTGTTCCGACTATAGTAAAGCCTAATCCGATAAAAAAGAAATTTTTGGGGTCAACGGCCAAAATCACACTTCCGATAATCATTAAAATCCCACCCCAAAAAAGTGATTTTCTCAAACCTAAAATTTTATCAGCAAACAAGCCACCAATAAAGGTAAAAGCGTAAACCCAAGCTTGTGTTGCTCCATATTGCAGATTAGCCACTTTCTCGTTCATGGCCAAATGTTGCACCATAAAAACCACAAGCATTCCTCGCATTCCGTAGAAACAAAAACGTTCCCACATTTCACTAAAAAATAAATACCAAAGTTGTTTTGGATACTTTCCTTTAAAATTTTGAATTTCTTCTATTGTTGTCATATTTAGTTTATTCCTTTTTCTTTCATTACTTTATTCAATTGTTTTAGCAAGGCAAACATTAATAAGGTAGCAAACATTAATAGCGCGAAATTTACCCAAAAGAAATTGGCTTTGTCATCATAAGTATCCCATAAACTGGCCAAAACTCCTGACATTTTATTCCCAATTGAAGTTGATAAAAACCAACCGCCCATCATTAAAGATGTGATGTTCTTTGGCGAAAGCTTAGAAACCACCGACAATCCCATCGGGCTTAAGAACAATTCTCCTATAGTAATTACACCATAATTGGCCACCAACCACCAAACCGAAACCTTTTCGGTTCCGTTGTTCCCGATTTGAACTGCGGCTACCATTACCAGTACCGATAAAGCTGAAATTAATAGTCCGAAAGCAATTTTGGTTGGCG
>NZ_CAMLRU010000003.1 GCF_946482535.1 uncultured Flavobacterium sp. | reverse complement strand
ATGCGGTTGCAAAAATACAACTATTTTTTAATCCCGCAAGAGTGCAACAATTTTTTTGTGCTTTTTTATTAGTACGCTTTTGCAAACAGCACTCTACCAGTAGATTTGCCTCCTGAAAAAATACACTTTCCTTCTTCTTTTACTTGATCCAAAGGAATACAACGAATGGTGGCTTTGGTCAAATCCTTGATTTTTTCTTCTGTTTCGGGAGTGCCGTCCCAATGAGCAGCAACAAAACCGGTTTTGTTTTCCAAAACCTCTTTAAACTCTTCAAAAGTATTGACTTCCGTGATGTGTGAGTTTCTATATTCCAGAGCACGACCGAATAAATCCTTTTGGATTTGTTCCAACAAATCAGAGATATAATTTACGGCGCCGTCTTTGGCAATGACCTCTTTGGTCAAGGTATCGCGACGAGCTACTTCAAATGTACCGTTCTCCAAATCTTTTGGTCCGATAGCTATTCTAACCGGCACCCCTTTTAATTCCCATTCGGCAAATTTAAAGCCCGGTTTTTGAGTGGTTCGGTTGTCAAATTTGACCGAAATTCTCAATTTCTTAAACTGAGCAACTAATTCATTCGCAGCTTGCGTAATGGTCTCAAACTCTTCATCCGTTCTGAAAATAGGCACGATAACCACTTGAATTGGCGCAAGGTTTGGCGGTAAAACAAGACCATTATCATCCGAATGTGTCATGACCAATGCCCCCATCAAGCGAGTAGATACACCCCATGAAGTTCCCCATACATATTCTTGCTTACCTTCTTGATTGGCAAATTTTACCTCAAAAGCCTTGGCGAAATTTTGACCCAAGAAATGTGATGTTCCGGCTTGCAAAGCTTTCCCGTCCTGCATTAAAGCTTCTATACAATAAGTTTCTTCAGCACCGGCAAAACGTTCTGTCTCGGTTTTCAATCCTTTGACAACAGGAATAGCCATAAAATTCTCGACAAAATCTGCATATACCTGCATCATTTTTTCTGATTCTTCAATCGCTTCTGCTTTTGTTGCATGGGCTGTATGCCCTTCTTGCCACAAAAACTCAGCCGTTCTTAAAAACAATCGGGTTCTCATTTCCCAACGAACGACATTCGCCCATTGATTGATTAAAAGTGGCAAATCTCTATATGATTGTACCCAATTTTTATAGGTTGACCAAATAATAGCTTCACTAGTCGGACGAACAATCAATTCTTCCTCCAATTTTGCGTTGGGATCAACCATCAATTTTCCCGGGCGTGTTTCATCATTCTTTAATCGATAATGAGTAACGATGGCACATTCTTTGGCAAAACCTTCTGCATTTTTCTCTTCAGCCTCAAACATGCTCTTGGGTACAAAAAGAGGAAAATAGGCATTGCTGTGACCGGTTTCCTTGAACATTCGGTCTAATTCTGCTTGCATCTTTTCCCAAATTGCATAACCGTAAGGCTTAATAACCATACAGCCTCTAACTCCTGAATTCTCGGCTAAATCCGCCTTGACTACGAGTTCATTATACCATTTGGAATAGTCTTCTTCTCTCTTTGTTAAGTTCTTACTCATAATGAATAGTTTGGCATAAAAATTGTTTAACTTTTTTTAACTAAATAGTTCGACAAAACTAACTATTTTTGTATAGTCCAACAATAAAAATGCTATAGATATGAAAACTTATTATTTATTCGGTAGAAGATTGTCCTTATTTTCCGTCTTAGGGATTATGGCAATTTCTGTAACTTCTTGCGGTTCTTATCAAAACAGTTCTTATTATGATTCTGATGGCGTTTACGGAAGTTCGCAAAGTAAGCAAAAAGAAGTGGCAGATAATGACAATTCTCAAAGTAATAAATACCAAGAATACTTCAGTGACTTAAATAAGGAAGCCGAAGCATTTACCAATATCGAAACCTATAGCACCGTGTCTAATGATTCAACGGACACCAATAACAAAAACTACAATGAAAACAATGCCGGTTGGGGAAACAATGCCCAATCTGTAACCATCAATGTCTATGACAACAATTGGGGTTGGGGTTATTGGAATAACTATTGGTATGGCAATTATTGGGGTTGGAGCAGCTGGGGTCCTTCTTGGGGCTGGGGCTGGAACAATTGGTACGGGCCGGGTTGGAATATAGGCTGGGGCGGTTGGTATAGTCCTTGGTACAGCCCATGGTATGGCGGATATTATGGTTACAACAATTGGTATGGCGGATATTACAACCACTATTACCACCACTACAATGGCGGAAGAAGAGGTTCCTCATACGGGTATTATGCCGGTAATCGATTGAATAATTCAAGATACGGAATAAGAAGCAACTCAAATTACGGAGGCCGAAATAACGCAATATCTCCAAGAAACTCAGGTTTTAATCCTTCCAGAAACAATTCAAATTACAATCCGAACAGAACAAATTCTACCAGTCCGAGAAACTACAACACCAATCCTACAAGAACCAATACAAATACTTCACAACCGAGAAATAACGTAAGAACAGAATCTGCTCCTACCCGTTCCTACTCTCCAAGCACCAACTATGGTGGTGGCAGATCTTCAGGCGGCGGAAGTTATGGTGGCGGTAGATCTTCTGGCGGCGGTAGAAGATAAACCCTCTTTAAAAATATAAACCTATGCTTTATTCAACTATAGCATAGGTTTTTTTTGAATAAAAATTTAAAAAATTACTATGAAAAAGTATCTACTATTATTATGCATTGGAATCTCTTTTTCCAATTTGCAAGCACAAGAAATCACTCCGGATGATGTTATTCGTTTAGCAACAGACAACATGACCGGTACTGCCCGCTTCAGAGGAATGAGTGGCGCTTTTGGTGCACTTGGCGGCGATTTATCTGCCTTAAATGTTAACCCTGCAGGTTCTGTTTTTTTTAATAACAATTACGCTACAGTTACCGGATCTATTTATAATGCCAAAAACAAATCTCGTTATTTCGGCACTTCAACCAATGATACCGACAGTACTTTAGACCTTAACCAAATCGGTGCGGTTTTCATTTTCAAAGACGGTGCAGACAGTAAAAATAATTGGAAGAAAATAGCGGTAGGATTAAATTATGAAAACGCCAATAATTTCAATAACAGTGTGCTCTCTGCCGGAGTCAATCCTTACAATTCTATTGGAAATTATTTCGTAGATATTGCACAGGGAATTCCAACCAATATATTGACAGATTACAATTATTATGACTTGAATTTTTATGAGCAACAAGCCTATTTAGGGTATGACACTTATATTTTTGAACCTTCAACCAATAGTCCGACCAATAACTCTTATTACACCAATATCCCAACCGGCGGTAATTATTACCAAGAAAACCAAGTGTTAACTACCGGTTATAATGGCAAACTAACCGGAAACTTTGCCGCTGCCTATAAAGACATTATTTTCTTAGGCGCCAATTTAAATTTTCATTTTGTAAACATTGAAAAGTTGTCCTCTGTTTATGAGAGTAATGATAATCCGCTTTATGATACCGGTTCAACTATTTCGGAAATTTTGTTTGAAAACAGACTTTGGACTACCGGTTCCGGATTCTCCTTTAATTTAGGTGCCATCGTAAAACCTATTGAAAGCCTACGAATCGGATTGGCTTATGAATCACCGACTTGGTTCAGGTTAACCGATGAATTACAACAAGGCGTTAGTACACAAAGCCTCAATAATCAAGACGGAAATGAGTTCCCTTTTTCTTATCATGACCCGATTGTCTATTTACCTTATACCATTCAAACACCGGGGAAATGGACAGGAAGTGTAGCTTACATTTTCGGAAAAAGAGGATTATTGAGTGTTGATGTTTCCACAAAAGATTACAGCAATACCAGAATAAAACCCAAAAACGATTACGCTTCCATCAACTCTTTTATGAGTAATGCATTAGACAACGCTTTAGAAGTTCGTGTCGGTGGAGAATTCAAAATAAAGCAAGTGAGTTTGAGAGCCGGTTATCGTTTTGAAGAAAGTCCGTATAAAGTTGACCAAACCTTTGGTGACTTAACCGGTTATACCGGTGGTATTGGGTATAATTTTGGCGAAAGCCGATTGGATTTGGCTTATTCTTACGACCACAGAAATAGCAACCAAGCTTTAATTTCTTCCGGAATGACTGATCCTGCGAGAATCAGCCGATACAACAACAATATTACGCTTAGCTATTCTATCAATTTCTGATTTTTACAGCACACTATTTAAACCATCTCAAAGCGAGATGGTTTTTTTTATTTCCAAAAGGCAACAAATAAATTAGAAATAAAGCGTAATTTTGCACGCTTTCCCAATAATCGGAATTAAATCTATGAGAACTAAGTCTTTAAAGAAAAACAAAATCAATGTCATCACCCTTGGCTGTTCTAAAAACACTTACGACAGTGAAGTTTTAATGGGACAATTAAAAGCCAGTGGTAAAGATGTAGTGCATGAACAAGAAGGAAATATCGTGGTGATTAACACCTGCGGATTTATTGATAATGCCAAAGCAGAATCAGTAAATACCATCTTGGAATATGCCGATAAAAAAGACAAAGGTTTAGTTGATAAAGTATTTGTTACCGGCTGTCTTTCTGAAAGATACCGCCCTGATTTGGAGAAAGAAATTCCGAATGTAGACCAATATTTCGGCACAACAGAATTACCGCTTCTATTGAAAGCTCTAGGCGCCGATTACAAGCATGAATTATTAGGCGAACGCTTGACAACAACCCCGAAAAATTATGCTTATTTAAAAATCGCTGAAGGTTGTGATCGTCCATGCAGTTTTTGTGCAATTCCGATTATGCGCGGTAAACACGTTTCTCAACCTATTGAAAAATTAGTAAAAGAAGCAGAAGGTTTGGCTAAAAATGGTGTCAAAGAATTGATTCTGATCGCTCAGGATTTGACCTATTACGGTTTAGATTTATACCAAAAAAGAAACTTAGCTGAGTTGTTAGAAAACTTGGTAAAAGTAGAGGGTATCGAATGGATTCGTTTGCATTATGCCTTCCCGACGGGCTTCCCTATGGATGTTTTGGAATTGATGAAAAAAGAGCCTAAAATCTGTAATTATATTGATATTCCGCTCCAACATATTTCCGATAATATTTTGAAATCGATGCGTCGCGGTACTACCAAAGAAAAAACCACCAAACTCTTAAAAGACTTCCGTGCAGCAGTACCGGGCATGACCATCAGAACCACGCTGATTGTAGGCTATCCGGGAGAAACTCAGGAAGATTTTGAGACTATGAGAGATTGGGTTCAGGAAATGAAATTTGAAAGATTGGGTTGTTTTACTTATTCCCACGAAGAAAACACACATGCATACTCTTTGGTTGACGATGTACCCGAAGAAGTGAAACAAGCTCGTGCGGCCGAAATAATGGACATACAATCGCAAATTTCATGGGACTTAAATCAGGAAAAAATAGGCCAGACTTTCAAATGCATTATCGACCGAAAAGAAGGACAACATTTTATCGGAAGAACTGAATTTGACAGTCCGGATGTTGACAATGAAGTTTTAATTGATGCTTCAAAATTCTACGTTAAAACAGGTGAATTTGTCAATGTAAAAATTATTGACGCTACTGAATTCGACCTATACGGCGAGCCGGTTTAATAACTAAAACTTACTGTAGTTATCCAAAAGTTTCTGCCAAATGCCTCCGTGTTTTTGGAAGCACCGTTATGGGTATAATTTAAAGAAATCGGCATAGATATTCCGTTCCCTAAATCAATTTCCTTGGAAGCGGTTATCCCCAAATTAACCAATGAAGGCTTGTCGTAATCGGCATAAGAATAATACTCGGCTTTGTTGTTTAACACTACTCCGATAAGCGGTGCTATCTCTATGTTTTGAAGAACACTGTATTTGGCATTTTCAAAAAATGAAAACGTATAGCCTAACTCAAGATAAGTTGTGAAATTTTGTTTCGGATTTTCTCCGTTGCTGTCATAACGAAAATCATTTCCGGCTACTAATGTACTGATGGTGGCATTAAAAGGATATTGATATCCATCCGAAAAGTCAAAATACCAAATAGCATCAACCGTTTTAGAACCGTTGTAACTGTAGTTGAAAAAACCGTTGTCAACACCTTCAACTCTGCTCACGGAAGGCCAGTAATAATCCCAAAGTTGGAACTGCAAAAAATCATTAATTTGATAGGTCAGATAAAAATCTATTTCCTGGTAACCTTTATAATAAGTTTCCCCATCAGGGTAAAAATAATCACCTTTAAAATTGGTCGTGGCCCAAAAACCAAGGCTGCATTTGGAGGTAATCTCATATTCAATAGTGGGTTGAACGGCAACATAGTCTCCACCCCAACATTGACCACGCCAAAGATAACGGTTAATAATATCCAAATTCAAAGACAATCGCTTCTCCTCTTCTTGGGCCACACTATCAACTACTGTTTTATTTTCTTGTGAATTGGAACGAAGCGAAAACAATCCGAAAAAAAATATTACCGCTATTTTATGATAACTCATTACGATCTTTTTCTTCTAAATACATTATTAATAATTCAAACAAACGCTCTCTGTTTAATGGCTTGGTGATATAATCTATAAAACCGGCCGCCTCAATTTTGGCCTTGTCTTCCGAAGAAGAATAGGCTGTTTGGGCTATAATCGGTAAATTAGGGCGTATGGGCTGAATTCTTTCAATGGCTTCAAACCCATTCAAAATCGGCATTTTAATATCCATCAAAACCAAATCTATACCCGGATTGCTCAAGCAAATCTCTACCGCTTCCTGACCGTTTATGGCTCTGATAATCTTGTAGTTTTTATTTTGCATCATTTTTTGGAACAACAAGAAATTGATGTTATCATCTTCAGCAATCAAGATTAACTTGTCATCCGTTTTAACCGCATCAAGATTGTTGACCGGTCTAACGGTGATGCTCTCCACTTTAGCATATTTGAGCGGAATGGAAAAATAAAAAGTTGATCCTTCACCTACTTTAGACTCTAACGCAATCTTGCCTCCTAACAACTCAACGTATGCCTTTGAAATAGCCAAACCTAATCCTAAACCTCCTACTTTGATAGAAATGTCGCTATCGACACGCTTGAATCGGTCAAAAATATTTTTGTGTTCTTCCTCGTCTATGCCGAGACCGGTATCTCTAACTGTAAAATGAATCAACTGATTCTTTTCATCAATTTCGTAGCCGAAAGTCACCATGCCTTTATCGGTAAATTTGATAGCATTGGTCAACAAATTAATGAGCACTTGCTTGAGTTTGATGTCATCTGTCACTATATTGAACTCCGCCGGTATTGAGCTTTTAATCAATATAAATTCGATATCTTTGTTTTGAATGGTTACTTTAATGGTTTCATACAATTCATTAACGCATGATTCTAAATTGACTAAAGTAAAATTGGGGGTAATTTGATTCGAATCAATTTTAGACATTTCAATCAAATCATCAATGATGGAAACCAAATTTTTTCCGCTTTTTTCAATGATACTCAGGTATTCTGACTTCTCAGTTTCATTGACATCCGTATTTATAATCAAATCCGTAAACCCATTGATGGCATTCATCGGGGTTCTGATTTCATGTGATAAATTGGCCAAAAAAGAAGTCTTCAGCCTATCGCTTTCTTCTGCCTTAATTTTAGCGGTTATCAGCTCCATTTTTTGGTTATTGTTTTCTTCAAACAAATTACCAATATAGCTGAACTCACCATTAGACTCCTTTAATAATTTAATGGCTTTTTTATTACCGGTTTCCAAAGCCCTTCTTACCAAATACAACGGATAATAAACCAATCTTCTGGTATAAATTAAATTCATCAACAACATCACTAAAAAGGCAACAATAATGATATATAGCAAGTTGATGGTATTTTCAAAATAGACCTCAAAATCTCTTTGAAACAACAAATCTCCAATGACTCTACCTTGGGAATCCTTTAATTGTACAACTGATGATATTTTGTTTTTCTCTTCTGAAAAATTATAATTCGGCCCAACCAATTGTATCTCTGAATTAGTTATATCTTCCAAGTTCTTGATGAATTCTTGGTCAATTAATCTGACTACAAAAAAATAGCCCGATGTTTTGGTTTTATTTTTCAACGGATCGTCTGAAGGATGGATAGCGGCTCCGGTAATTTCAACCAAACCTTCGGGAATTCTTAAATAAAACTTTTTTATGCCTTCTTTAGCGAGCAAATCCATCGCTTGCTTGGGAATAAAATCTAAGGTCTTGATGTTTGGTGTAGGTGTTCTGATGATAAATTTCTTTTCTACATCATAAGCCCCTAAATAATCAGCATCATAAATTTCCAATTCGTTTCCTATGGTTTCATCAAACCAAACTTTATCTTTTGTGGTTATAAAATTGACAAATTCATCCCAATTGGTATCATTATTAATGGCTACCAAGACAGGTTTAGACTCCAAATCAAGGAGCTTATGAATCTCATTTTCAAATTGTTCTACAGAATCCCTATAAACTTGCTTTTCTGCTTTTTTGGTGTAATAAAAAAGAGCAAAATAAAGAATAATAAAAAAGATGCTTGAGGAAATGATCAACCAAAGGATTTTGGGGAAGGTTTTCTTAACTTTCATTCAACACGACTTATAATTATTACTTGTATAAATAAATTTAGGCTAAAAAATAGCCGATAAACAAACTGAAAATAAAACTAATGAACAAGTTATCAAGAGTTTTAAATTCGTTACAACGCGAGTAAAAACCCTGAATCCTTCAATTTTTTCAGAGATTTTGAATACCAAAACAACTCAAAATCTTCAAAATGCATTTCATAATCAGTTTTGAGCTGGGCCAAAGTGTTTACCTTTGGGTTTATCACCTTAATTGTATCAATAGTATGGCATAGCCATTCGGCTTGTTCTTTTTCTAAATTGATTTCAATTGTTTCTTGTATACCAAAAAAAACAAGTCGGGCCATTTCCCAAGACTGTCCTTTTTTAGATTTAACAAAACTTTCAAGAATAGGTTTTCCTCCTAACCAAACTATTTTAGCAGATGGTTTGACGACATAACCTCCCTCCTTTTCCAAACAATTCAAAATAAAATCGGGCGCTATTTTTGTCCTCGGAATTTTAAAATCAAACCAGTCTTGCAAGTCATACTCAAAACAAATTCCGTGCATATAATTGAACAAAGATTTCCTTAGTCCGAAACTGAACTTATCGTGATTGATACCGGTTTTATCTTTGAATTGAATATCATTATTGGCAAAAGTAATTTCGCGTTGTTCAGGAATTACTCCGAATTCTTCCGGAAACTGGCCTACCGGACTGTGAGCAGTCATGGCAAATTGGTGCCAAAACCCCGATTGCAAAACGCCCACTTCAAACAACTGTCTGACCATTTCCAAACTATCAACAGTTTCCTGCACGGTTTGTGTTGGATAACCATACATTAAATAAGCGTGAACCATAATACCGCTTTCGGTAAAATTTCGGGTTACTTGGGCTACTTGTTCGACCGTGACTCCTTTCTTAATAAGTGCCAATAATCTATCCGAAGCCACTTCCAATCCGCCTGAAACGGCAATGCAGCCGGAGGCTTTGAGTAACAAACACAAATCACGGGTAAAACTTTTCTCAAAGCGAATGTTGGTCCACCAAGTAACGGTTAGCTTTCGGCGTAAGATTTCCAAAGCTACTTCGCGCATTAAAGCCGGCGGAGCCGCTTCGTCTACAAAATGGAAACCGGTTTCCCCTGTTTGGGCAATCATTTGCTCCATTCGATCGACTAAAATTTGGGCCGCAATCGGTTCGTATAATTTGATGTAATCCAAAGAAATATCACAGAAGGTACATTTGCCCCAATAACAACCATGCGCCATGGTCAATTTGTTCCATCGCCCGTCACTCCACAAACTGTGCATCGGATTGGCCATTTCTATAATCGAAATATATCGGTCTAGGAATAAATCGGAATAGTCGGGTGTGCCGACCTCACTTTGCTTATAATCGGATTTAAGGGAGTTGTTTTTATAAACGACTTCGTTATTTTCGAGCAGGAATGTTCTTTTAAATTCGGCTGATTTCGGATTTTTCAGGTTAGCCATTAAAAGTTCTACCGGCAATTCTCCGTCATCTAACGTAATATAATCAAAGAACTCAAAAACTCTTTTGTCTTTTAAATCCCGCAATTCGGTATTGGGAAAACCGCCACCCATAGACACTTTTAGCTCCGGGAATTGCTTTTTGACAAACTGCGCACAGCGAAAAGCACTGTAGAGATTACCCGGAAAAGGAACTGAAATACAAACCAATTCGGGCTGAATTTCAGTAAGTTTGCTTTCCAAAATTTCGAGGGTGATGTGGTCAATGTAGGTCAACTCATTTTGCAAATGCGAGTACATTTCGTCAAAAGAATTAGCACTTCTACCCAAACGTTCGGCATAACGGCTGAAACCGAAATTTTCATCCAAACACGCTACTATAAAATCGGATAAATCTTCCAGGTATAAGGTGGCCAAATGTTTGGCTTTGTCTTGCATACCCATGGAACCAAATGCCCATTCCATATCGTCTAATTGCTCGAAACGCGAGGCCTGGGGCAAGAAATTTCCGCTGCAAATTTGACGCGCTAAAGTCTGGTTTTTGCCTTGCAGAAAAGCAACAACCGCATCGATGGTTTGGATATAATCTGCTCTTAAACTGTAAATCCGTTGAAGGTTGGGCGCTAAATCTTGAATGTGAGAAGCCTCAAAAATATTGGTCAATCCTTGCTTGGAAAATAGCGCCAAAATAACTTCGATGCCCAAATCCATTTGAAAAGCTGCAATGTTTTTGGTATTCAAGAACCCTTTCAAATAAGCCGTTGCCGGATATGGTGTATTGAGTTGGGTAAATGGTGGCGTTATGAGCAGGATGTCTTTCATTTGCTTTTAATAACAAACAAAAGTACTCTATTTTTCAAACTTTTTGCGCTCAGAAATGTATTGATTAAGCTTTTTACCATAAAGTGATTTGGCCACTTGTGGTGATAAAGATTTTTGGATGGTGTCCAAATATTTTAAGTTGATATCATAAATATCCGCTAAAGCCACGTATGGTGAAACTTCATATTTTGCATTGTTTACAGCAAAATTAGTAGTGTACAAATATTTTCTTTTTAGGATGCTTTTTTGCTCTTCCTCTATTTTTTTCACTTCCTCTGAATTTCCGGCTTTATAGGCTGCAAATTTTTTCTCAATCAAATCTAAATCTTGATTGTTGTATTTTGAAATTACTTTTTTGTAGTCTTCAAACAATTCATGATTTTTTGAGCCGGTAATCTTGGCATCAGCGGCAAAAAAATCCAAACTGGTTTCTAAGTTAACGGTTCCTTTTTCAGCAAAAAAAGAAATATTATTGTCGATGGAATTGGTTACACCTCGATCCAAAAACAAGTATAACATTTCAGGAGATTCTAAATCAAACTCACTCACAAAATGGGAATCGCCATCAATTTTGATGGTGTCTATTGGTACCAATAAAGTATCTTTAATTCTTTGAAGATATAATGTTCCTTTTTTTAATCCTTTAATGTTTCCGTTGAGTACAAAGTTTTTAGTTGATTTTTGTTCGGTACAAGCTACTAAAACAAACAAGGAAAGTAGGACTGCTATTGATTTTTGCATGAGATAAAATTTTAACGGTATTGCTTTCGATTTAAAGATAAAAATCGAGCGGCAATAATACTAAAAAAACCTCAATTTGAAGTTCAAATTGAGGTTTTATGTCATAATCTGGTTTATTTTACTTTCCGGTCAACCAAGCTTTGTTTAGATTTTCTTTGGCAGGATCGATAAGTCCGTAACCTTCAACTTCTTCTGTCGAGAGTTTAACTTTTCCTTCTATTACAGATACTTTTCCTTCTCTTCTGATTTTCACACTTACGGCGTCGCCCTCTTTCCAATTTTGGCTTTCCATAATCATATCGTAAATATTATCCAAATTGTAATCCTTGTTGTTGATGGCCAAAATAATATCACCGCCTTTGATTCCCAAAGTCGTCATAAAATCATTTAAAGTACCGTCAGGAATGACCATTATTTCTTTGGTTTTCCCGTCAACGGTAATGTAAGGCGTAGACTGGTCTTTTAAAAACGGATTGATAGGCATTTTGATCATTGTTTTACCCACGCCTACTTTGGCAAAAAAGTCATCATACTTTATCGGAGTCGGACCGGCTACATAAGTCGCTAAAAACTCGCCCACTTCCGGGTAGGTTAAGGAAGTTATTTTGGCAAAAAGTTCGTCATCATTAAAAGGTTTATTCGGACCATATTCTTTAGACAACTTTTGCATCAAATCTAAAATTCCTCTTTCGCCATTGCTTTTTTCACGAATGATGATATCGATACACATGCCAATCAAAGCGCCTTTTTCATAAACATTTAAATATTGATCTTTATAAGGAGGAACCAATACATTAGCACTCATTTCAGTAAATGGCATAGTGTCATTTAAGGTCGAAGCATTTCTTATTTTACCCAACATTCTTTCATAAAACTCGTCTGCCTCAATCAATTTTTGATTCACTTGGAATAAATTGGCAAAATATTCCGTAACCCCTTCATACATCCACAAATGCTTTGACATTTTCGGGTTATTGTAATCGAAGTACTGAATCTCTTTTGAATGGATGCTCAATGGCGTTACTATATGAAAAAACTCATGCGAAACCACATCTTTAATTTGCTCTCCTAAAGCTTCTGCCGGCATCATATCAGGGAAAACAACCGTTGTAGAAGTATGGTGTTCTAAAGCTCCGAAACCTTTAGCGTCTTTCTTCTGCATATCGGACAAATACAAAAGAACCGTGTATTTTTTGTTGTTATTGATAGGTCCCAAAAAGGCTTTCTGGGCTTTCATTGTCGTCTCTAAATAGGTTGAAAGTGATTTAGCGGTGTGCAATCCGTTAGCCGAATACACACTGAACAAAATTTCCATACCATCAACATTGAAGGTAACAAAATCGGGCTTGCAATACATGATAGGGTTGTCTACCAACTCGAAATATCTTTCCGTCTTAAAAGTATCAACCGTGTCACTTTTATTAGAATCTATCAAAGAAGTAGAACCAAAAAGAGTCGCCGGATGCGTGATGGTTACCACGTAAGGAATCTCTAATTGATCATTAAAATAACCTACAAAACCGTGATTATTCAACATAAAGTTTTTGCCTTCATCGATATTGGTTCCGGCCGGTGAAAAAATCTCATCTTTTCCGAATCCTCTTCCGGTCTCGGTGTCATAAGTATCATTGACCCAATAAGTCACTTTTGACAATGCCTTGGCGTTGGTTATTTTCCAGGAATTGTCATCGGTTTTGGTTACCGTTAACTCTTTTCCCGATTTGTCTAATGCTTTTAAATCAACCACTAACTTTCCGTAATTATCGGAAGAATAAGTTCCGGGTACGGTTTTAGGAATGTGAAAAACAACTTCCTCCGATTTAAAGCTCGGTGGTGTTACCGTTACCATTACTTTATCTTCTTTAACTTGATTCAAATCTATGGCAACTTTAACCTCTTGGGTTGCGGTTTTTTTTTGGGCTACTGCAGTAAAATGAAACACAGTCAGCACTGCAAAGGCACTCAGAATTAATTTTTTCATCGTAAAATTTATATTTTTTGGATAAGTCATCAAAGGTAACCAATAGTTACAATTGATTTTAACATTTTTAGGATTGATTAACTAAAATCGTGCCGATTAACGCTTTGAAATTTTGTTGAGAGAAATTTGTTTTTGTAGAGAACATTTAAAGCGGTCAACCCCGTTTACCCGAAGCTTGGCGTGTTTGGTGGCTCTTCCTTGTACTCTTTCGCGCCACATTTTAAAGCTCGACGGTTTCATTTCCCGACGCATAAGCGCTATCGTTTCTTGTTCTGAAATACCGAATTGAAAAGTAATGGCTTCAAATGGCGTTCTGTCTTCCCAGGCCATTTCTATGATTCGATCGATTTGCTGTTCGGTAAACGGATTTGTTTTCATCAAAACAAAAATCGGCATAAAATAAAAAAACTCTTGTTGAACAAGAGTTAAAGTTTTAGTCAAATTTATTTTTAATATAGTATTTGCTGTCTAAATCATCGTCGAAATCGTCAATAATCGGTTTTGGCTTTGGCTTGCTGCCGGTGGCTTTCTTTTTCCAAAGTTCAAAATTATCTTTCGATAATCGTTTGCGCATCAATTCGGTTACTTCATTTTCGGTAAGACCAAATTCTTCCTTTATCACTTCAAAAGGTTTTCTTTCCTCTTGAGCCATACTGACAACTCTTTCAATTTGTTCGTTGTCAAAGTCTGCAAGCTTACTTTTTTTCATTTCTGTAAAAGCATTATTTTAAATAGATTTCAACTGATTAATTGGTATTTCAATATTAATAAAAAAAATAATTAGTTTTTAATCGCTCTGCTGTTTTTTTATTTTTCGGTTTCGGGTGAACGCGTTTTTTGAAATGGAATGGATAACAAGTTCTTCAAATTATTGTGCTCTTCAGGCTTCATATGAGTGTCAACGCCATAAACAATTTGCTCCCTGTCTAATACTTGAAATGTACCGAAAAGACGATCCCAAACCGAAAATATATTTCCGTAATTGCTATCTGTATAAGGTAAAACGTAATGATGGTGTACTTTATGCATATCGGGAGAAACCAACACATAACTCATGGCTTTATCTATTTTTTTGGGCAAAGCTATGTTAGCATGGGTAAATTGTGTCGCCACTACTGACAAGGTTTGGTACAAAAAAATCATCCACATCGGACTGCCAACAATCAAAACGCCTAAAGTAGTAAACACAAAACGAATTACACTTTCTCCCGGATGATGGCGATTGCCTGAAGTCGTATCAATCCAAGTATCGGTATGATGGATTAAGTGAAACCGCCACAAGAATTTGGTTTTGTGCTCCACATAATGAGGCAAATAAGCACCTATTAAATCCAAAAGTAATAAACCTACAACGGTAAAAATCCAAATGCTCATTTGGGGCAACCAATTCAACAAACCAAAGTGATTGTCGACGGTCCATTGTGCTGTACTGACTAAAATTACCGCCAAACAAAAATTGATTATGATGGTCGTAATCGTAAAAAAGATATTTATTCCGGCGTGTTGCCATTTGTTATAACCGAATTTAACAAACGGAACGGCACTTTCTATAAGCCAAAAGAAAGCTATTCCACCGGCCAAAATCATTGCCCTATGTGCAGAAGGTATGCTCTCAAAATATTGAATGATATCGTTCATCAGATTTTTTATTTCAAATATAACGAAATACTGAATTATTTAATAACCCGAAAAGTGAGATTGATTCGCGGTCCGATTTCTTTCGCTGTTTTGGGCAGTTGGTGTTTCCAAAAATGTTGGGTTGTCCCTTTCATAATGAGTAAACTGCCGTGTTGCAAATTAATTTTGAGCTTCTGCTCTTTGAGAGTATTGTGATGCAGGTGAAAACTTCTTTCTGCCCCGAAACTCACTGAAGCAATTACAGGATTCCGACCCAACTCTCTTTCATTATCGGCATGCCAACCGTTGCTGTCTTTACCATCTCGGTAGTAATTAAGTAAAACCGTGGTAAAAGATGTTGGACAAACGGTTTCAACCTCATCCTTTATAAATACCAACAACGGATTCCAAGAATGGGGTTGCATGATAATGTTGGAATAACTATAGGGTTTACCTTCGTTGCCAAAAAGTGCCGTTAATCTGGGTTGAGGATGCGTTTTCCCAAAAACTGTGATATTATCTTGTTGCCAAGGAATCTCGGCTTTTAATTTCTCGAAAAGTTCATTGGCACGTGCCAAATCAAAGAAATCCGGATAATATTCAATCTCAGCATCGGGCAGATTAAAGGTGATTTTTTCTTTTGGGAAAAGTGAGTTCATTCCACAAAAATAAAGAGAAAAGAGTAAATACTTTTATACTTATTGTTTGATTATTACAAGCTTTTAATAATAAACCTTCAATGGTAAACTAATTTATTTTTTCTTAAATGTAATATTCATTATGACAATGGCTAAGATTATCAATAATATTCCAATCCATTGGTTAAAAACAACACTTTCATCGAGTAGAACGTAGGCCATCATAACCGAAACCGGCAATTCAAGGGCTGAAACTATACTGCCCAAACCAATACCTGTTAAGGGGAAACCGGCATTTAATAACATGGGAGGAATTACGGTCCCAAACAAAGCAATTAGAATACCCCATTTGTAAAAAATGTCATAGTTAAATGGTGTGTCTTGTGTTGATAAAGCAAAAATGATAACCACCACGACACCTCCTAAAAGCATATACAAACTGCGTTGTGCCGAAGAAATCGAAGTCGCTACTTTATTGGCCGCAAACATAGTCGTTGTAAAAGAAGCCGCAGCGAGTAAACCCAGTACAATGCCTCGCCAATCTAGTTCAAATTGGGCCTTAAAAAGGTTGGTTGCCAAAGCAGTTCCGATCAAAACAATCAGAACGGCTATGATTTTAATATTAGAAGGCCTTTTCTTGTCTAAAAACATCTCCAAAACAACACCCATCCAAACCGTTTGCATCAACAAAACAATACCTATAGAAACCGGGATAAACTTTACTGCCAAATAGTAAAATATGCTGGTCAATCCGGTTGAAGTTCCTACCAACATTAGCTTTTTAATATCGATTGAAGAGGCTTTTACAACTGTATTCCCTTTGACCCTCTTTTGAAAAAAATTAACTCCCAAAATAAAAAAAATACCGATGGCAAATTGTGCCGTGATGACTTCTGCTGGAGTATAATGCATTCCTTGTGAACTTACATCAGCGTAAGCCAACTTGACAAAAGTGGCCAACATTCCATAACTTGTAGCGCCTAATCCTACTAAAAAAACGCCTTTCAGCACTTTGTTTCCAAACATAATTTAATTTTTAAAAAGCCGACAAAGATAGAGAAATGGAATTGTTTTCAAAGGAGATATTAAAAACAAAAAACCACCACTGTAAAGTGATGGTTTTAATATTGAGCCGGCAGAGGGACTCGAACCCACGACCTGCTGATTACAAATCAGCTGCTCTAGCCAACTGAGCTATGCTGGCGTCTCAATGTGAGTGCAAATATAAAAGTGAAATTTAATTCTCCAAAATATTTCCGCACTTTTTTATTGTTTTTTCTTATTGCAAGGCATTGATTTTTTCAACCAACTGATTAGCAACTTGTTCTAATTCGGCATTGATTTGTTTGAAATGTGCTTTTTTATTTTCCACATTCTTTGCGTTTACTTTGGTGATTAAACCGTCAAAAGACGCAATCGCTTCGTCAATGATAGCGTTGGTTTTGTCTGAAGGTTTTCCCGAAGTAGTCATCTCATAGATGTAAACCGCTTCAATGATATCACCCAAAACAAAATTGATGTCTTTTTTTAAATTTTTAACACTTCCCATTTTTCTTGTAAATTTTAAATTTGGGCAAAATTACATTAAATCTTTAGAACACCAACTACGAAATATAAATTTCTAGTATTGAAGCTAGGCCAGACAACTGAAAATCAGTAATACAAGCCGGAAGCAAAACAGTACTTCCTTTTTCGTAACTATAGGAATTACCATTAAAAGTTAGTGTAAAATTGCCTTCCACACCCATTAAAACAGTGAAAGAATCGCCATTTTTATTCATCGAAATACTGTCATCTAACGGGATAAAGCGCGTAGTAAAATAAGGACACTCTATAACCGGATTGGAAGTATTGGCTTTCTTTTCATAGAAACGTTGTGCCTCAACTTTATTATAATTCAAAGCCTCTAAAGCCAAATCCACATGTAACTCTCGGGTATTGCCATTTGTATCTACCCTATCAAAATCGTAAACGCGATACGTGATATCAGAAGTTTGCTGGATTTCGGCTATCAATATGCCGGCACCCAAGGCATGAATAGTTCCGGTATTGAGCATAAATACATCTCCCGGTTTTACTGTTTTGGTATCCAAAATTTCTAACAGCGTTTTATTGTTGAGATGCTCAATATATTCTTCAGGGGAAGCATTTTCTTTGAAACCAACAATCAATCTGGCCTCTTCATCGGCTTGCAACACATACCACATTTCGGTTTTGCCGAAGGAATTGTGACGCTTTTTAGCTAATGCATCGTTGGGATGAACTTGAATAGACAAATCCTCACGGGCATCCAAGTATTTGAAAAGTAAAGGGAATTGTGTCCCGAATTGGTTATAAACTTTCGTTCCCAAAATTTCAGTTGGATACTCGGCTATCAATTCATTTAATGATTTCCCTTTAAAAGTACCATTCGCAACAATACTTACGTCATTTTCAACTGTAGAAATTTCCCAACTTTCTCCTGTAATATCAGAAGTAATCGGTTTATTTAAATAGGATTTCAATTTGGTTCCGCCCCAAATTCTTTCTTTTAAAATCGGCTCAAATTGTAATGGATAAAACAGCATCGACGTAATTTTAGGCAAACTTACATCCTTTTGAGAATTTCAAGAGCTTTTTCGATGTGAATTTTGCCCGACATACTGTTAAAAACCAATTGAATAATTCCGTCTTTATCGACTACATAAGTCACTCTGCCGGGAATTAACCCTAATAAATCATTGGGAACACCAAACAATTTTCGCAATTTTTTATCAGCATCCGAAAGCAAAAGAAAAGGCAAATGGTGTTTAGCAGCAAACTTTTGATGTGATTTAGTCGAATCACTGCTTACCCCGATAACTTCAGCGCCTAAAGCCTTAAAATCCTCATATTGGTCTCGAAAACTGCAAGCTTGTTCGGTACAAACTCGGGTATCATCTTTCGGATAAAAATAGATAACAAAAGGTTTTAAACCAACAATAGTATCGCTTTTGAACACATTACCATTGGTGTCCGATGCTGAAAAACCGGGAACTTTATCTCCAATTTTAAGTGCCATTATTCGCCTTTATAGGTTACAAAATTTCGAGGCGTTTCATATAAAACCACTTCCAATTCTTTATTGGAAGCTATATGTTGTCGAAGAATGTTCCAAATGACAACGGCTATATTTTCTGCGGTAGGATTCAAATTGGCGAACTCCGGCACATCAAGGTTTAAATTTTTATGGTCGAAAGCATTTTCAATATGTGCTTTGATTAAATCGGAAAGAATCTTGACGTCAATTACAAAACCGGTTTCCGGATCAATATCGCCCGTTACCGATACGATTAATTCGTAATTATGCCCGTGGAAATTGGGATTGTTGCATTTCCCAAAAACCAAGTCGTTTTTTTCCATCGACCAATCTTTGCGATACAATCGGTGTGCGGCGTTAAAATGAGCTTTGCGGGAAACGGTGACTTTCATTTGGTTGTAATTTGTAGGTTATGGGTTAGATTTTATGGTCTTCGAGATAATGATAAAATTCATCAAAGATAATTTTGAACCAAACCGTATAAATATCGGGATTTTGAATCATGTCTTGGCGTACGGCTTCGATACACATCCATTTCCAACTTTCCACTTCTTCGGGATTGATTTGCGGTTCATCGTTGTAATAACCAATCATGACATGGTCAAGTTCGTGTTCGGTTAAACCGTTGTCAAAAGGTGCTTTGTAGATAAAATGAAACAATTCTTTCAACTCGGTTTTAAAGCCCATTTCCTCAAACAATCTGCGGCTTCCGGCTTGGATATTGGTTTCGCCTTCGCGTTGGTGACTGCAACAAGTATTGGTCCACAACAAAGGCGAATGGTATTTGTGATGCGCCCGTTGTTGCAACATAATTTCGTTCTTACTGTTCAACACAAAAACCGAAAAAGCCCGGTGCAAAACCGCTTTCTCATGGGCTTCCAGTTTGTTCATCAATCCGATTGGCTCGTCTTGTTCGTTGACCAAGATTACTTTTTCTTCAATCATAGCTTTTAATAATCGTTCAAAAATACGAAAAAATATCAGCGGCTCTAATTATGCTGATAGAACAACCGTTAAACTTTCCTTAAATCACCGCAATTTGTAATCTATCAGACATTTCGGCTCGTATTTAGCTGTAAATTTGTACTTGATTTAAAACAATTGCTATGTCGAAATCTGTGGTCAACTTCATCATGCTATTACCGCTTTTCATGTTCAATGCTTGCGGACAAAACAATAATTCTAAAACCAAAACTACTGCTATGGAAAACGTAATCTCAAAACCTGAAAACCCTTATTATTCAAATACCGATACTTCCAAATTAGTATTGGCTGATGCCGAATGGAAGAAAGTCTTATCGCCTGATTTATACGCTGTGGCCCGACAAGCCGATACGGAAAGAGCTTTTACCGGAACCATGTGGAAAAGCGAAACCAAAGGCACTTACTATTGCGCCGCTTGTGGTTTGAAACTTTTTAAATCCGACCAAAAGTTTGTGAGCAGTTGCGGATGGCCTAGTTTTTTTGAGCAAGACAACAAAAACAGTATCGTTTTCAAAGATGACAATTCTTATGGCATGCGCCGAATAGAAGCTTTGTGCGGCAGATGTGACAGCCATTTGGGTCATTTGTTTGACGATGGTCCGGAGCCAACGGGTAAAAGATATTGTATGAATGCGATTTCGTTAGATTTTGTTCCCGATGCTTCAGAAAACAAAGGCAATACTGAAACTATAGTTTTAGGTGGCGGTTGTTATTGGTGTGTCGAGGCCGTTTACGAACAATTAGAAGGTGTGACAAAAGTCGTTTCAGGTTTCTCTGGCGGTAAAGTGGAAAACCCGAGTTATGAAGAAGTTTGCACCGGAACTACCGGCGCGGCTGAAGTAGTTGAAATTACTTATGACAAAACCAAAACCAATTTGGATGAAATTTTCAAAGTGTTTTTTACGGTTCACGACCCTACGACTTTAAACCGACAAGGTGCTGATGTTGGTACACAATACCGCTCGGTGATTTTTTATAAAAATGAAGCACAAAAGAAAGCAGCCGAAAGTATTATAACCGAATTGAACCAAGAAGTTTTCGGTAACCGAATTGTAACGACTTTGGAACCTTACAAAGCGTTTTACAAAGCCAAAGACTACCACCAGAATTATTATCAAAACAATAAAGAACAACCCTATTGCCAAATGGTCATTCAACCTAAACTGGAAAAGTTCGAAAAGGTTTTTAAAGACCGATTGAAAAAGAATAACTAATAAAAAAGTCCCGATTGCTCGGGACTTTTTGTTATAAAATATAATCGGTATTGATAAAATTTGATTCCTTGCTGTTGAGCAATTCCTGCAAAATGGCATTGTTATAAGCATTGTCTTTGGAAGCCACAAAAGTTCTGATAGAGAACGAACGCAAAGCATCATGAATACTCAAGGTTCCCACAGCCGAATCTTTCCTTCCGGTAAACGGATACACATCCGGTCCTCGTTGACAAGAGCTGTTTAAGTTGACACGACAAACCAAATTGACCAAAGTATCAATGAGCGGCGCAATGGTTTTGATGTCTTGGCCAAACAAACTTACTTGTTGGCCATAATTCGATTCCGCCATATCATTCAATGGCTCTTGAATGTCTTTGAAAGTCATAATCGGAATTACGGGACCAAATTGCTCTTCGTGATAAACGCGCATTTCTTTATTGATGGGAAACAAAACGGCCGGAAAAATATAGTTTTCGGTTCTTTCGCCACCTTTTTGATTGATGACACGAGCGCCTTTGTCTTGCGCATCATCAATTAATTCCTGAATATAATTCGGTTTCTCTTTTTCCGGAAGCGGTGTTAGAGAAACGCCTTTCTCCCACGGATTTCCAAAAGGCAAAGCGTCTACTTTTTCAGCAAATCTTCGATTAAATTCGGCCGCAATGGATTCGTGCACATATAATATCTTCAAAGCCGTACAACGCTGACCATTAAAAGATAACGTTCCTGTGATGCATTCTTGTATCGCCAGATCCAAATCGGCATCCGTTAAAATAATCGCCGGATTTTTGGCTTCCAAACCTAAAATCAAACGCAAACGGTTTTTGTTAGGATGCAAATCTTGTAAAGCAATCGCCGATTTACTGTTGCCAATAAGTGCCAAAATATCGACTTTTCCCGATTTCATAATAGGTGACGCTACGTCTCTGCCTCGACCGTAAACAATATTGATGACGCCTTTAGGGAAACTCGTTTGAAAGGCTTTCAGTAAGGGTGAAATCAACAACACGCCATGTTTGGCGGGTTTAAAAATAACCGTATTTCCCATAATTATCGCCGGAATCAACAAGGAAAAAGTTTCATTAAGCGGATAATTATATGGTCCAAGACAAAGCACAACCCCAAGCGGACCGCGACGAACCATCGCATTCACGCCTTGGCTTTTCGTAAAGCGGGCATTGTTTCGGTCTAATTCTTTGTAGTCTTCAATAGTATCATAAATGTATTCCACCGTTCGGTCGAATTCTTTTTCGGAATCGGGTAACGATTTCCCGATTTCCCACATTAAATACTTAACAACTTCGCTACGCGTGGCTTTCATTTGGGTAACGAAATTTTCCATGCATTTAATACGGTCAATCACTTTCATCGTTGGCCACAATCCTTGTCCGTTATTATAAGCCGCTACGGCAGCGTTGACCACTTCATTGCCTTCGGCCTCACCCATGGCAGGAATAGAACCCAAAATCGTAGGAGCATATTGCTCAGTAGAAGATATAGTAGAGAAAACCGGTGTGGTTTCGCCGGTCCACTTTTTTAATTCTCCGTTGACTAAATATGTATCTTGGTTTAATAAATTGTTGATTTGAAATTCGGTTGGTATCGCATTCATAAAAATGATTTTTTATAAAATTACGCTTTTGAATAAAACCACCAACATCCGTTTTGACAAAGAAATTAACTAAAACGTTGTAACTGAAAACTTTTTAAAAAGAGACTCTGAAAAACACATTCGGCATGATGCCTAAAGAATAAAATTCTCGCTCGGCATATCTGGGTTGTGAAAAATCAGAAAAATTGGCATATTGGCGTTCCAATTCTTTGCTGATTAAAGTCTGCCTATTGTAAAGATTGTAAACGGAAATACCAATTTTAAAAGTTTGCTCTTTTGCATTCTTAAACTGATAACTGGCCGAAATATCCAAACGATGATAATCGGGTAGTCTGTGAGCATTGTAGGAAGCAATTTCTCCCGAATCATCAACGGTACTGAATGGTTTTCCGCTGTGCCAAAACCAACCTGCGGTAAACAAAAAAGCATTCCATTTTTTGTTAAAAGCCCAATTAAAGCTGTGTTTGATATCAGCATTTGAACTGAAATAATTGCCGTCATTCAAAGTCGAAAATTGGTTTTGAGAATCTTGATAGGTATACGTAATCCAGGTTCTCCATGTCGCAGCACTTTTTTGCAACAACACATCAATACCTTTGGTAAAACCCTTTCCTTGTCGAATTTCATTCCCATTTTCGCCTAAAAAGCCCAACGTAAACGAGGTGATTCCGTTGATGTTTTTATAGTAAACATCTACATCTAAAAGCCAGTGATTCTTTTTGAAAATAATACCCGAAGTAAATTGACTGGCTTTCTGAATGGGATATTCTGCATTATCCGAAAGCACCCAAACATAATTTTCCAAACTCAAATCGTTGGCGGCATTTTCGCGAACTTGACTTAAAATCTGACTTCTTCGTTCATAAGAAGCTTGCCAAATCAGTGATTCCGAAATTGTTTTTTGAAGCAATAAACGCGGTTCAAAACTCGAGGTTTTCATTTGGCTGTAAAAATTATAACGCAAACCGGGTTGGAATTTCCAACTGCCGAAATCTTGCTTGAAATTGGCATATCCGGCGTGTGTTACATTGTATAAATGCTTCAAGCTCAGAACCACTCCAACATCCTGATTGTAACTATTGAACAAATGCGAAATATCGTTCCCCGATACTTGATATCCGAATTCTAAATTGGATTTGTCATTGATTTGGCAACCAAAATTCAATTCGGCACCCGAATCCACTACCCGATTCAATTTTTTAAACGCTTCGAATTTATCGGTTTGGTAGTCTTGCTTTTTGAGGTAATCGAAACTGTATAGCGAATAAAAAACAGTTGCCTTTTGAGTGAATTTAGGACTGTATTTTTGACTCCAATTCAAACTGAATCCATAGTTTTCAATGTTCATTTTTTGATTACTGACACTGTCAACTTCAATGACATTTTGATAATCCAAATCGTTTTTGATGACCAAACCCGAGAGTGAAATTTCGGTTTTATCATTGGGTTTAAAATTTAATTTGGCCGAATAATCATGAAACTTGAATTGGTTATTCTTATCAAAATCTCTGAAATTGGTATTTTGAAATACTTTAGTTTCTAACTGATTAAAGGTTGGCGATTGCCACCATTCCGTCAACGATTTTCGACCGGAAAGTTGCAAACCCAGTTTGTCTTTGACCAAAGGCGTTTGTATATAAGCATCGGCATTGAGTGCGTTGATTCCGGCGTTGACTTTGGTTTGTTCCGAAATTTTATCGGTCGATTTGATATCGACAATCCCGGAAACCCTTTCGCCAAATTTAGGATTGACTGCTTTGTTGTAATAGTTGACCGTTTGCTCCACATTAGGATTGATGCTAGAAATCATACCGAATAAATGTCCGGGATGATACAGTCGAATGCCATCCATCAATATCAAATTTTGATCAACCGTTCCGCCGCGAATGTACAAACCGGTAGCGGTTTCATTCGGGCTTTTCACACCGGGCAATTGTTGTAAAGATTGCAAAATATCAGCATCGGTAATGCCGGGAAGTGTTTGCACTTTTTGCGGAGAAATAACATAATGTTGGTTGGTTTTGCGAATGCCTTTCGCCAAAAACTCTTCGACTAAAACTTCCTCAAGCTGAAAAGCTTCAAGGGTTTCGGCTTGATTGATTGAATAAAACCGTTCGTTGATTTTGATGACTTTTAAGGTTGATTGTTGTTCAATTTCGGCATTGATTTCGGCTAATGAATAAAAGTTTTTCGGCACAGAAATCCTTTGCGCACTTACCAAAGAATCAACATAGGAATATTTAACCTCAAAGGCTTTCTCGAGATCGGAAAGCACTCGGGTAAGTTGGGCATTCTTATAATAAAAAGACTCCTTTTTTTGGGACCAGGAAAATGATATCCAGCACAAAAAGAAGCCTATCAAAATTATTTTTTTCATTCAGAAATGATAATTTTTCCGGTTTGGTCTTTGCCGAATTTTAAATGCAACGGCAAGCAAATGGTTTGCAAGGCAACCGTTGGTTGTTTGTGGGTAAATGTTCCCGTAAATTTTATGTTTTCGATGTTTTTCGGATACTCAACTTCGAGATTGTATTGGTTTTTAAATTGGGCTATCACATAGCGCATCGGTACTTTTTTAAAGGAAGACTCTCCGGAAATCCAAGTGGGTTTAGAAGTGCCTGTTTCGGCCCAATTTTCGAAAGTTCCATTGTAAAAACGCACACTTTCGCCTTGAGTTAAAAGGGCTGCCTTTCCTTTTTGAGTGACTTGCACTTTGCCTTCATAACATTTTACTTCAAAGAAATCTTGGAAAGCAATGACATTGAATTTGGTGCCCAAAACTTTAATATCGCCCAACGAAGTTTCTACCGTAAACGGACTTCCTTTTTCAACTTCAAAAAAGGCTTCTCCTTCTAGTTGTAAAGTTCTTTTATGTTCAAAAGCATTGCCAAATGCCAACGTTGATTTGGCATTCAAAGACACTTTGGAATTGTCGGCTAAAGTTATGGTTTGGGTATTTCCGAATCCGGTTGTGATTTTATTTTGGACTATGAAAAAATGATACAGTCCAAACATTACCAGCAAACAAGCTGCGATTGAAGCATATTTCCACAATGGAAAGACTTTCGGTTTTGTTTGTTTTTTCGCTGCTAACTTTCCTTTGATGGCACTAAAGTTTTGCTCCAAATCGGGTTGACTGATTTCAAAACCGTTAAGGGTGTTTTTTATTTTTTGGAACGCCTTGAAATCTTCCTCCGAAACCAATTGTTGCAATTGTTCATCGGTGATTTTATGGGCTAACCAATCGGATAAATACGTTTCGTTTCTCTCTTCCATCCTATAATTTTTCAAACGTTCTTCACTACTTTTCTCAAAGCCAATAGGGCTTGGTGCATGCGTTTTTCAACTGCTTTAACCGATAAATCCAACGAAGCCGCAATTTCGGAATACGACTGATTGTCAAAACGGTTCATTAAAAATACGGTTCTTTGTTTTTCGGGCAAATTATTTATCGCTTTTTCCAATTGGGTTTTCAATTCGGTTTCCTCCATTAAAAACTCGGGAGATTCTTGGTGTGATGATTTGGGTTTAAATTGTAATTCAAAATTAGTCACCACTTGGTTGTGCTTTATTTTATTCAGCGAAAGTCTAATCGCTGTGGTGTATAAAAAGCTTTTGGCTTGTTCGGGTTGGAGGATACCGCAATTTTCCCAAAGCTTGACAAATGCATTTTGGGCCACATCTTCGGCACTTTCCGTATCGCCTCGGAATTGATACACCAAAAAGTTCCGCAACACTTTAAAATTAGTATCAAATACCGAACGGAATACCGATTCAGAACAGAGCTTTGTATTTTGGTTTTCTTCTTTCATAGCTTAAATTGCTGACACAACCCTATCGCTAAGGTTGTGTCGCAATTAACTTAATCTTTCCCAATTTTATAAATTACAATTAATTACAATTATTTATAATCGCAGCATCAAAAGAGGCTTGGTTAGCAAAAGTTGCCATAATAGAACCGGTTGGTGTACTAAAATTAGCCGTCACCGGATAAACAAAAGCCGGAATACTTGACCATGAAGGAAAATAGTATTGTAACAGTTCTGCATCATTGTTGACTGTAACCAATGCGCCTTGATGTTGAACTTGCACCGGATAATTCATAGTAAAGCACGAACCTAAACCATTCCCGAAGTTGGTTGTCAATACAGGATCACAGTTTACAAAATCAGCGGCTGTATAACCGTCACATTCTGCCAAACAAGCGTTAGAGTACATTACAGTTCCATTGGCTGTTTCAACACAAACTGGGGTAACATCAGTGGTACAAATACATGAACTAGTATTACCATCACATTCATCGTATAAATTGAATAATTCATATAAATCATTAACTGCAAAAGTTTCATTGGCTTGAATTACATTAATTGGAAAAACAATTTCAACAACTGTTCCACCAATTAACAAAGACTCAAACTGCCCTTGAGAACTTACCTCAATGGTAGCTCCTGAATCATCGATTACAGAAATAGGATACACAATTTGTAAACAACCAAACTGTAATACATCATCATTTATCGGTGTGAATCCGCATGCTTCAATCAAAGCATAAAATTCGGCTTCATCATCAATCGTGGTAATGGCGCCTTCTTGTTGTACTTGGAAAGGAAAAGCGATACCTACTATAAATAAAGTTTCGGTTTCTGCGGTTAATACGTCTAACAAACCTTCGTATGTTGCTACTGTGATAACTGTTCCGTCATTGTACGATAAAGTCAAAGGGTAAACAAACTGAAAACACAAGAATTGGTCTTGAGTAGTATTGGCATTTCTGTCGCTGATGTTATTGGCTTTCTTAATTTCGTTTAAAGAGGTTCGCAACGCGATACTTTTGGAAGTCACAATTTCGTTTTCCACCGGATCGTTATCGGTACAAGAATAGAAACCTGCCACCGAAACGGTCAATAGCAATAGTAAAATTTTAATCTTTTTCATCTTATTTATATTTAGTGTTTATAGGTTAGACAACGCAAAATGCTATCACCCTACTTTTTTTAAATAAAAATGAAAATTAATTTATTTTAAGAGACTTTCCGCAATTTTCAGTGCACATTTTTCACCGTCGATGGCAGCCGAAATGATTCCACCTGCAAAACCGGCACCTTCTCCGCAAGGATATAAGCCTTTGATTTGCAAATGTTCTAAAGTTTCATGGTCACGCGGAATTCGCACCGGTGAGGAAGTTCGGCTTTCGGGTGCGTGAAGAATAGCTTCATTGGTCATGTAGCCGCGCATAGATTTTCCGAATTGGCTAAAACCTTCTCGCATGATTTGGGTTAAAAATCCAGGGAATACTTGTCCCAGTTCTACCGAAGTCGTTCCGGGGACATAAGAAGTTTTGGGGATAGAAGCCGATACTTTACTCTGGGTAAAATCGACCATGCGTTGGGCAGGCACTTTTTGGGTTTCTCCTGCCAAATGCCAAGCTTTTTGCTCGATGGCTTTTTGAAATTCCATTCCGGCCAATGCTCCGAATTTGGCAAAAGGCTTGAAATCTTCCAGTTTTAATTCGACTACAATTCCCGAATTCGCAGTAGCTTGATCGCGTTTTGAGGGCGACCAACCGTTGGTTACCACTTCACCCGGACTGGTAGCACAAGGCGCAATAACGCCTCCCGGACACATACAAAACGAATACATGCCACGGCCGTTGACTTGCTTCACGATAGAATATGGTGCCGGTGGTAAATGTTCCCCACGGAAATCACAACTGTATTGAATTTTATCAATTAACTCCTGAGGATGTTCGGCTCGAACGCCTAAGGCAAAAGGTTTGGCTTCGATTAAAATTTTCTTTCTGTCGAGTAATTCAAAAATATCTCTAGCGGAATGGCCGGTGGCCAAAATGACTTTGTTGGCCGAAATGGTATCACCGTTTTGGGTCACTATGCCTTGCATTTCATTGCTCTTCACCACAAAATCAGTAACACGGGTTTCAAACAAAACTTGACCGCCGCATTCAATGATTTTTTCTCTGATATCTTGAATAATTTGAGGCAATTTATTGGTTCCGATGTGCGGATGGGCTTCGACTAAAATATCGGGCGTTGCTCCGAAACCAACTAACAACTGTAGAATTCTATCCACATCACCGCGCTTTTTGGAACGTGTGTATAATTTTCCATCGGAGTAAGTTCCGGCACCGCCTTCGCCAAAACAATAATTGGAATCTTCGTTTACAATATGATCGCGGTTGATCGCTTTTAAATCACGACGGCGTCCACGAACATCTTTGCCACGCTCAATGACAATCGGTTTTAATCCTAATTCTATTAATTGAAGAGCTGCGAAAAGTCCGGCCGGTCCTGCACCTACGATGATTACTTCTTGGGCATTGGCAACGTTTTTATAATCGGGCAGTTCAATTTTCTGTTCGGTGTAATCTTCGTCAATCAGATAAACTAAAACCTTGAGATTGATTTTTATGGCTTTTTGACGGGCGTCAATTGAACGCTTCAGAATTACAACTTTGCGAAGCAGTTTAGGAGAAACGCGAACCAACTGGGCTACATTCTCATACAGCAAGCTTTCGTTGGCAGCTGTTTCCGGAGAGACTTGTAGGAGTAATTCGCGTGGCATGATTTATTTTTTTGGCAAAAGTAAACAAATGGAATTACTTTTTTTCTTCAAAAGCACGCAAAGCAAAAGAAGCCAACCAATGTTCGCCTTCATAATTACCATCAACTACTGAAGGCAATGAAAAATTGAAGTGATAATCGGCCAACGGTTTTAAATGTGAAAACTCTTTAGGATATTGGTTAATCAAGGCATATAAATTCCATGTTCTGCTGAAATTCAGCCCATCCAAATGCACCAAATGACCATCGGTTCTGTCGGAAACCTTGGCTACTTCCCAAGTGAATTTCTTTTTAAAGAGTTGCGGAGCAAACTTTTTGATCCAACTTAAAAACTCCGCTTTGGGCAAAATTCTTTGCATCAGCGCCATTTCTTCTAAACAAGGCGAAAGAAAATCGGTACCACTGGGTTCCCAAGTAAACGGGCAGTTTTCATCTTTTTGAAACAACCTAAGAGCATTGTCTTTAATACTTTTTTGGAACAATTCATTTTTAGAATAAACCGCGTAATCCCAAGCGAATACAAGTCCGAAAGCGGTATTAGAATGGATGCCGACTCTAACCGGATAAAGCAATTTTGGCAAAAACTCGACATATCTTTCGATTATGATATTGGATAGCGGTTTGAGGTTTTGGGCTAACTCTTGGGCAAAAGGTTCGTTGTAAGTTTCGAGTTCGAGTTGCAGTTTTAGCAACCAATTCCAGCCGTAAGTACGTTCAAAAGATTTCTCGTGTTTTTTATTGAGATAGTCTATTTCGACTTGAATATTTTCTTTGGAGAGATTCGTTTTCAGCTTTTGGATAATTTGATCGCGATTGGCCAAATTCGGAAACCGTTTGAGCAAAAACACCAAACTCCAATGCCCGTGCACCGAAGAATGCCAATCAAAGCAACCGTAGAATGTGGGGTGCAATTTTTTAGGCGATTGTATTTCGGTACTATCAATAAGTATTTGTCCCAATTTGTTGGGATATTCTTGTTGAAGACATTTTAAAGGTAAACCCGATAAATGATTGGCTTGTTCTAAAGTCAGCTCTTGGGAAAACCCCAAAAAGTAAAAGAGCAGTAAAAAAAAGTAACTGTATTTCATAAGAGAAGTGTTTTTCAAAGGTAGCAAAAAGTTACCTTTGCCAAACTATTTTTATGCTATGTCAAGACAAATCAAACTCATTTGGGACTTTCGCGGACCGGCTTCAGCCAAAACGGCAGAGCATCACGAAATTCATTTAAAGGAATACATTGCCCTCGAAAAATTACCGATTACTATTACCGGTTTTGAAATCAAAAACGAGATGCATGCCATTGCTTTTATAGTAGTAACCGATGACTACATGATACCGCTACGAGATGCTTTGAAACCGCATCGCGGGGAATTGTACCTTTAAAAAATAAGAAAAAGCTTTTAAAATTCTGTCATTTTGAAAGTGTCTGCAAAGTTTTTGTGTTTTTAAAAGATTAAATTTGAAGTTCAACACAAAATTCCAAAGGTATGGTTTCAAATTACACTGTCAAAAGCTACTCTTTTCCTCAAAACAAAAACGCTTCAAGTAAAAGCTCAAACTTGTTTTTAAAGTTTTTCTCGCTGGCTTGCTTGCTTTTTACAGTCACGGAAATACAAGCGCAAACTACTTTCACCTCAACACAATCAGGAAACTTTACCGATCCTGCTACTTGGGGAACAACTACAACACCTACTCCAACAGACCACATAATTATTGCTGCCGGAACAACGGTTGTTTTAGACAATTTAATTACGGTTACCAATGCTACCATCAGCGGTACTTTGGAGGGAAGCAATAACTCCCCGGATTTTACCGTAACCGGAAATTTAATTGTCAATAATGGCGGTTTGATTGATGGGGTTTATTATTTTGATGGTGGTGGTTGGGGCTATGACAAAGCCATACAATTGAATATAGCCGGAAACATTACCAACAACGGAAGGATTGATTTATCCATAGGTTCAAGTTATACTCCTGAAGGCTCTTTGAATTTAAACGGTTCAACAGTACAAACCGTTAGTGGTTTAGGAACTTTTGGCGGGACTTTATATTTAACCGATAGTTCAAACACCGGTGCGGTGATTAATCAATTGCTTTTGAATAACACCAGCACTGCTACACCCAATATAATTTGGGGATTCAACAATATCAAAATCAGAAGTGTTTTAAGTATGACCAATGCCCGAGTGGATTTGGGCACAAACAAAATGACCATTGGAAATTATGGCTCAGCTACAACAAGTTGCGCAACGGGAAGTGGTTTTTTAAACGGTACCATCGGAAGATGGTATGGTGCTTATGATAATTTTACTCCTGTAACTCCGGGTGTTGATTATTACAATAGCAATACTCTTTTCCCTTTCATCAATCCAAATGGTAAAAGCAGAGCAGCCTTCATTACCAGACCAACCGATAATAGTTCATCAGCAGTATCGGGAGAACTTTCTGTGACCTATTATGATGAGTCCGGAGTAGCTACCGGGTTTTCCGTAGTTGACGGAAGTTACACGGTTACCAATATTTTTGAAAGTGCTTGGATTATAGACAAGGATTTAAATTATGCTTTTCCGACCGGAAATCATACTATCGCTTTTTCGGCTCAAGACGCTTATTTGATTATGAACGGAAATTCCAGAATTATCAAAGCGGATGGCACTACGGTAGGAAATCACCAAACCGGAACCATTACACCGTTTGCGGCCAGAATTGGCTTATCTGACAGCGATTTAAGTAATACTTTCCAAGTTGGTTACAACGCCGCTATTGACACACCGGTTACTTCAGCTCAATCAGGTAACTGGAACGATGCTACCACTTGGAGCAACAATGCTGTTCCTACTTGCGGTGATATTGTGACTATTTTAGCCGGACATACCATTACGGTGAACTCACCTTCTAATGTTGGCGGTGTAAATATTTTAGCCGAGGCGACTTTGATTAGTGACTCTTCTTCGTTAACTGTTGGTTGTACCAATAACAAAGCGACTTTCTTTAATAGAGGTACTTACACCATTAACTCAGGAACATTTACGGTAAATGGTAATGTTTTTCACACCAACGGAAGTACTTTCAATCAAAGTGGCGGTGATATCATAGTAGACGGAAATCACAACGGAGCAACAGCTACCAGTACGGACCAAACCCTTTTTAAAATTGGTGAAGCTACTTTAAATCTTACTGCCGGGAAAATAACCATTGTTGACCCGCCGGTTGCCAGTACCGGTTTAGCTACGACACATTCAATAACTGCTATTGTTCCATGTACCGGCTTTTTCTGTTGGTTCCCAACCAATATTTTCTTAGACGCTCTTGACGGTGTTTCGGTTGGACAGATAGTAGTCGGAGCCGGAATTCCTGCGGGAACTGTAGTGGCTGCCATTAATTTTGACGGTTCTATCAATACCAATCCTAGTTTGCCCGAAACCGGTTTGAGTCTTCCTTTAAACTTGTCGTTTTACAATGTTACTAATTCGCCTTCAGCCTTTGTCTATGAATCAGCTAACAATTATGCCGCCGGTGCTAACCATACTTTACAAATAGGAGACGGATTATCGACTGAAAAAGGAGCGGTAACTACTAATGGATTTAATTGCAATTTCAAAGCCGCTAACGGTACACTTTCGCTTAACAATTTTATAGTTAATGCGCCGGATGCCACTAATCGATTCGTTAATTTAGACAACAGTAACCCTAATGGTGTGACCGTTTTTAATGTCCAAAATGATTTTACCATCACCCTTGGAAAAGTAAAAGGTTCGGGAGTTGATGCCTATTATGGTGGAAACATCTTAAACAACGGTCAGCTTTACACTTACAACAATACCCACTTCGGGAATTATATTGACGGCAATTTTGAAGCCACAAACAAATCTCAAACCATTTCCGGAACCGGTAGTTTTAACGCCCAAGTAGATCCTATCCTCAATACGCCATTCAATACCGGTTCTGTTTTTCAATTGAGAGTGAATAATACCAGTGCTGAAGGAGTTACTTTCTCAGTACCTTTTAATGTAGTAAGCGGTTTGACAATGAATGAGGGAATTATTCATACTTCTGCCTCAAGTCTTTTGACCATTGGCGCTCCGGCTATGGCTTATACCGCTTTTATATCGGGTAACTTTGGTCCAACCTGTTATGTTGATGGTCCTTTGGCTAAAGACATCAGTGGTGGTCAAAATGCGATTGATTTGACCAATGGCTCCGGTTTTATCGATAAGTTTTTCTTCCCGGTAGGAAAATCAAGTTATGCACCTATTTGGGTAGCTGTCACAACTCCTTCAGGCGGATTTGGCAGTCCGGGTGCCAACATAAAAGCAGAAGCCTTTGAAACCAACTCCGGAACACCTTCGGCTAATATTGCCTATTTAAGTCAAAACCGTTGGGAAGTTTCAAAAACAGCAGGAGATATTACTGAATTTAATCTCAAAGTGGCTGATGCTAATGCAATCGAAAGCAGTATAATTGTACAAGCACCATCGGCTGCAGGCGTTTACGATAATGATTTTGGAATTACAGCCACTTTTGAAGCCGGTGCACCTAATTTATTAACTTCAACAAGTGCTCCGTTAGATTTTGCTGATTTCAAAGGTTATTTTTCCACAGCAAGACAATCAGAGTGTTCAACAGTAACACCGGGAAATACAATAGCTTCGGAAACCACTATTTGCGGAGGAAAATCAGTAACATTAAGTTTACAAAACATTGTAATCGGTGAAGGCATCACCTATCAATGGCAGAGTTCAACTAATGGCACCGACTACACCGATATCAGTTTAGCCACTGCGACTACTGCTGTAGTTATGCCATTGGCCAATACTTATTACCGTTGCAATGTAACTTGTTCATTCAGTTCAACAACTGTTGCTTCAACTCCAATCCAAATTACACTCAACAATACCATAACCTCAACCACACCGGCAACGATTTGCCAACCGACAGATACTGCAACGCTTTCAGCTACAGCTTCATCAGGTGATGTTAAATGGTACACTACTCAAGTTGGCGGCACGGCATTGGCCACAGGAAACTCTTTCACCACTCCGGTGATTACCACTACCACAACTTTCTATGCCGGAACAGAATCAACAACACCGGGCACAGCAGGTTTGGTTTATACTTTGGACGGTTACGGAACAGGAAATAACAACAGAGGTTTGGCTTTTAATCTATCTAATGCTATTATTTTAAATTCGGTTAAAGTATACCCTCAACAAAATCCGGGTGGTTCAGGTCCGGCGCCTATAACTGTCAGAGTTTTACAAAACGGGATTCAAGTTCCGGGCACTACTGAAGTTACTTTTACCCCAAACACTTTCTCAGATTGGTCGCCAACTACAGTAGCACAAACGGTAACGTTAAATTATGCCTTATCCGCCGGAGACAATTATTCTCTTGAGGTTAGCGGTGGTGCTTCTTATGATAATGCCTTGGCTTATGTGAGTCCGTTTCCTAATCCGTTCCCGGTAACCAATGGTGCTGTTGCTATCGTTGGCGGTATTGATAATGGTTTCGTAGACACTTACAGTTATTATTATTTCTTTAATTGGGATATTACAGAGGTGTGTTCTTCGGCCAGAGTTGCCGTTACCGCTACCGTACAGACAGCGGAAGATTGCGGTTTAGGAACTCCAACTAACACATCATTATCAAGAGTGGTAGCCTATCCGAATCCATACAACCAAACATTTAAATTAGACATTCAAACCAACAATACAGCCGATGTTACTGTTAAAGTATACGATATGATTGGCAGATTGATTGAAAACCGAACAGTAGGTTATAATGATTTGTCCCAAGCGGAAATCGGTAACGGTTACCCATCGGGTATTTACAATGTATCAGTAACCCAAGAAGGCAATACAAAAACCCTTCAGGTGGTTAAAAGATAAAACTAAACTTCATTCAATTA
>NZ_CAMLRU010000002.1 GCF_946482535.1 uncultured Flavobacterium sp. | reverse complement strand
CAACACCATCGATTTAAACGATTTGGAACCCAACAACAACAGCGGTCACGTGAGTTTTACCAACCAAATGTTGTATTTCGGGCCATCGGCTTCGATTTATTTGTTTAAAAAATCGAGCTTCCAAGTGAAAGTCAATGCCGGATATGAATTCGCCATAACCCGAGGAAGATACGATTCCGAATTCGGAAGTATTTTGAACAACATTGGTGAATCGGGGAACAACCGCTTTGTATTCGGGATTACTTTGTTGTAAGTGACAAGCTGTCATTTCTAATCCTTTGGCTTGCAATTTGATGCAGTTTCAGAAACTAAAAATTAAAAAATCATGTTAGGATATTATATTTTAATCGGCTTGATTGCCTTAGTCAGTTTTGCCGTAAGCTCCAAATTAAAGAGCAAGTTTGCCGAGTACTCTCATTTGCATTTGCGAAACGGGATGAGCGGTGCCGAAATTGCCACCCAAATGTTACAAGACCACGGGATTTATGATGTAAAAGTCATTTCAACTCCGGGTCAATTAACCGACCATTACAATCCAACCGACAAAACCGTTAACTTAAGTGAAGGCGTTTACAATCAAAGAAACGCCGCCGCCGCTGCAGTAGCCGCTCACGAATGCGGTCACGCTGTGCAACATGCCACGGCATACAATATGTTGCAGTTGCGTTCTCAATTGGTACCGATTGTAAACGTAGCTTCGGGCATGTCACAATGGTTGATTATTGGTGGTTTGATTTTAGGAGCTGCTTCCGGTTTGGGATTTGGGTATTACATCGCCATAGCCGGTTTGTTGTTGATGGCCATTGCCACAGCATTCAGTTTTATCACACTTCCGGTAGAATACGATGCCAGTAACCGAGCTTTAGCTTGGTTGAAAAACAAAAACATGGTCAGCCAGCAAGAATACGCCGGTGCCGAAGATGCGCTAAAATGGGCCGCAAGAACTTATGTAGTCGCCGCGATTGGGGCTTTAGCCTCGCTCTTGTATTGGGCGCTCCAAGTTTTCGGAGGTTCCAGAGACGAATAAAAAGAAACCCGTTACGAAAGTAGCGGGTTTTTTATTTAAAAAATTTTGAAGTGAAAGCACAGAAAGAGTAATAACCACATCAATGGATGAATCAGGATACAATACAATCCTGATTTATCAGGCTCACGATAATATTTGTACAAATCTTTCAGGAATAAAAAGAGGCTTATGGGAATTAATAAAATGAAAAGGAAGAAACCCAATCCGGGAGTGCATGGGCCGCTTGGAGCCATTTTGTCGCCAATAAGTATTGCGATTATATAAACAATGTAGAACAAAATCCATTTAATTTCCTTTCTCATAGTTTCTTTTTTTAAACTCCCAACTGAACACTGAACACTGCCAACTGAACACTAAAGTTGAATCTGTCGCTCTATCTGCTGTTCTAAAGAAATAAAAGTTTCCGTTCTGGAAACGCCTTCAATGGGTTGGATTTTTTTATTGAGCAGTTGCATTAAGTGTTCGTTATCGCGGCAAATGATTTTGATGAGGATGCTCCAGTTTCCGGTAGTATAGTGACATTCTAAGACTTCGGGGATTTTTTTGAGTTCGCGCACGGCATCGGAGTTGCTGGAGGCTTTTTCGAGATAAATCCCAATAAAAGCCATGGTTTTATAGCCTAAAACTTTATTGTCAATAATGAATTTAGAACCCGAAATGACGCCGGCATCTTCCAGTTTGCGCAAACGTTGGTGAATCGCCGCGCCGGAAATCCCAATCTTGTTGGCGATTTGTAAAATGGGTTTTCGGGCATCTTCCATGAGATCGCGTAGGATTTCTTTGTCGATGCCGTCTATTTCTATTTGTAGTTGATTTATTTTCATTATTCAAATATTTAAAATAAAAATAGTGATTTACTTTAGATTTAAAACAAAAAAACCAAAATCGATTGGGATTTTGGTTTTATAATGCTGTTGACTGAAAAGAAAATGGAATCCTGTTTAGCCCTGATGGCAGTGGAAATCCTCGAAGAGATTGCAACGGACAGCAGGAATTGCCATTCCAAGAATGCCCAAGCTTTTCGCTCCTAACAATTCATAAAATCAGGTATTAATTTCCCACCAACTTATCCGGATTGTAGCCTACATAAGGCATTTCGGTTTCGTGGAATACGATGCCGTGCAATGCCAATTCTTTCAAGATAGGTTCGTATACTTCTTTTTTGATAGGCAATTGTACACCGGTCGTTTTGATGTCGCCGTTAAGGATGTGCAAAGTGGCCATAGCTACCGGTAATCCTACGGTTTTGGCCATCGCAGTATAGATTTGGTCATCGCCTATGCAGACCATTTTAGAATCAATTTGTTTGCGTTCGCCGTTGAGTTCGTAGCCGAATTTGTGGTACATGACAATCATATCTTTGTCTTCGGGTTGTAAAGTCCATTTGTCGTTTAAGATACGCTCCAAGATTTGGGCCGGAGTGGCATTTTTGAGTCCGACTATTTTATTGGCATTGAAGATGTCGAGTTCCATTAGTTTGTCCCACATGATGTCGTCTTGCTCTATGCCAAGCGCCATACGGGTTTTTAATTCTACTGAATCAGAGGCGTGAAATGGTAAAAAGGAATTGATAAAATCGCGGTAACTCATCGTTTCGGAGTTTTCCATCACATACGAATCATCGGTCATGCCGAGTTGCACAAACATATTCCAAGCTTTAGAAAAACCCACTCGGCGAATGGTACCACGGTATAAAGTTAAGATATCGTCAAGGCCGTAAATGCTACGGTATTTTAGAGAATCGCGGTTGGCGTAGCCTTCAAATTTGCCGTAACCTTCTACGTGAAAGAATTCGGTTCGACGGAATAATTTGTGGTAAGGAATGTATTTGTATTTGCCTTCTTGGATGAACTTAGCGGCGCCGCCTTGGCCGGCCAACACCACATTTCTCGGTGCCCAAGTAAACTTATAATTCCAAAGATTGTCATCAGATTCAGGAGCGATTAAGCCACCGCAAAACGATTCGAATAAAATCATTTTGCCGCCTTTGGCATGAATTTCATCAATGACTTTCATGGCACTCATGTGGTCTATGCCTGGATCTAATCCGACTTCATTCATGAAGATTAAACCGTTGGCTTTTACGGCTTCGTCTAAACTTTGCATTTCCTCGGAAATATAAGAAGCGGTAACCATATTTTTCTTAAAGGTGATGCAGTCTTTGGCTACCTCAATGTGCATAAAGGCCGGTAACATTGAAACCACGATATCGGCTTTTTGAATTTCGGCTTGGCGTTGTTCAATATTATTGATGTCTAAAGCAATCGGGGTTGCGTTAGGATGATTGTAGGTTTTTCTTCGGGCTAATTCTATAGACAAATCGGCTATGGTCACATTCAAATTTTCCTGAGGAGCTTTTCTCAAAAGGTACTTGATAAGTGAAGAGGCTGAGCGTCCGGCGCCTATGATTAATATATTTCTGCTCACTATTGAAATTGGTTTTTGTTCGTGAATTTAAGATTTCACGGGTTTGTTTGTTCTTCTACAAAGGTATGAATATTTGAGGCAAACAAAAAGCCCATCGTTACCGATGAGCTTTTGATTATTCTAAACCTTCGAGTTCTTCGAGTTCTTTTTGGGCTTCTTGTTTGGTTTCTATTTTTTGTTGTTCAAATTGGGTGTCTGTAGCCACTTCGTCTTTGATGAGTAGCGTTTTGCCTAAAACTGCTAACGAACATAAGGCGCCAATTACAAGCAATATTTTAGGAAATTTTTTTTGAGTGTCCTGAGATTGCTTCAAAGTCAATAAGCCAAAAACCAAGGCTAAGCCTATCGGAAGGAAAGCAATGGTGTCTAAGGGTAAAACAGTAAAAGCGATACCTAATACCGCAAAGAGGCAAGCTAAAATTAAAAACAGTTTTCTCATGAGGTTGTCAAATTAGATTCCGGTTGCTGAGATTAAAGCCAATTGTCCGGTGCCGACCGGAATGCTGAATTTTAGTAAAGCCGGTATCTTTTTGGCATCGGCTGTGAGCCAAATTAAGTTTTTGTCTTTCCCTTTTAAAGCATCGGTTTTCGCGCCAATCGACAATTTGTAGCATTCTTTTTTACCCAAATTACCACAGTTAATGGTTTCTTTTCCCATGTATTTTAAAGTGACCGGAATTTGTTTTTCATCGAAGACAATCATTAGCGATTGGGTTTGCCCGACTTTAAATTTGCTAAAATCCATGGTTCTCACTTTATACAGAAGGGAAACTACATCTTGCGTTGAACCGCCAATGGTAAAGGTTTTTTGGGTTTCGGGCTTATTTTTTCGCTTCATGGTACTGTTTACCGTGTTGCCTTTAAAAACGTATTTTTCTTTTTTGGTGTAACCGCCTTCGTCTATACTTCTCTTGTACAAACTTGGTTTTAAATTAGCCGGATTGACATAAGATTCATATATATCTCTGATTTTGAAAAAGGAATCCCATTTGCTGTAAGTTGACAATTCACAGTTCAGATGAAGGTAGGAGTTTTTAGCGGTTGAAACCGTTTCGGTACTCATGGTTACTTGTGCCAATTGGGTCATTAAGCCACTCATGTTATACGAGCCTGCAAAGACCAATTTTTCTCCCGGTTTGATAGTTTGGCTGTTAATTGGAGTAGCCAAATTTAAAAGGAAAATGCTACTTAGGGTTAAAAGTAATCGCTTCATGATTCAAAATTAAGGTGCAAATATAAAATTTTAAAAAAGGTAAGTCACCAAAAGAAAAGTGAAATTTCTTTATTACTAACCAGATAACGGATAAATTTGCGGATTAGTATTAAAATCAAAACCAATGGAAAGAAAAATAACTGTAACAGCTGTCATAATGGGAATGACTGCTATCATTTTAGGGGCATTTGCCGCTCACGCTTTGAAAAAACATTTGACGGTTGAAGAACTTGTAACTTTTGAAACCGGAGTTAAATACCAAATGTATCATGCTTTGTTTTTGTTGTTTTTAGGCATGACCACTTTAGTGTCTGAAAAAAGTAAAAAAACCGTCTTTCAGTTGGTTCTTTCAGGTGTAATTTTCTTTTCAGTTTCCATTTACTTATTGGCTACCAAAACCATAACCGGAATTGATTTTAAACCTTTGGGAATTATAACTCCTATCGGTGGAACCTTGTTAATATTGGGCTGGGCGATTTTGCTGTGGCAGATTATAAAAGTTAAAAGATAATATTTTTAATAAAAAAAATAGTTTCTGAAATTTAATTTTTACCTTTGTCGTCTGATTCATAATACAACACAAACTAAATTTTATGGAGAACTACGCTCAAATTACGAAATCGATTTCGTTAGAACCATACGGGATCAAAAACGTTAACGAAATTATCCACAATCCTTCTTTCGAAAAATTATACAACGACGAGTTAAACCCAAATTTAGAAGGTTTTGAAAAAGGGCAACTTACAGAATTAGGAGCGGTAAATGTAATGACCGGTGTTTTTACCGGAAGATCGCCAAAAGACAAATACATCGTTAAAGACAGTGTCACCGAAAACACCATTTGGTGGACTTCAGATAAAGCGGTTAACGACAACAAACCCATCACACAAAATACTTGGGAAGCTTTAAAAGCAACCACAGTTGACCAACTTTCAGGAAAAAAATTGTACGTGGTAGATGCTTTTTGCGGTGCCAATGAAAATACGAGACTAAAAGTACGCTTCATCATGGAAGTGGCTTGGCAAGCGCATTTTGTGACCAATATGTTCATTCGTCCTACGGAAGAAGAATTGGCCAATTTCGGCGAGCCGGATTTCATCGTGATGAACGGGTCAAAAACATCTTTCAAAGATTATGCGGCTCACGGTTTGAATTCTGAGGTTTATGTAGCCTTTAATTTAACCGAAAAAATGCAGTTGATTGGCGGTACTTGGTATGGCGGCGAAATGAAAAAAGGAATGTTCGCCATGATGAACTACTATTTGCCGTTACAAGGAATAGCTTCTATGCACTGTTCGGCCAACAAAGGAAAAGACGGCGATGTTGCGGTTTTCTTCGGATTGTCGGGAACAGGAAAAACGACTTTGTCAACCGATCCTAAACGCGAATTAATCGGAGACGATGAGCATGGTTGGGATAACGAAGGTGTTTTCAATTTTGAAGGAGGATGTTATGCCAAAACCATTGATTTAAGTAAAGAAAATGAACCGGATATTTACGGTGCGATTAAAAGAGATGCTTTATTGGAAAACGTAACAGTTGATGCCGATGGAATTATCGATTTTAAAGATGGTTCGGTAACGCAAAACACCCGTGTTTCTTATCCGATTTATCATATTCATAATATTGTAAAACCGGTTTCCAAAGCCGGACATGCTACCAAAGTAATTTTCTTAACGGCAGATGCCTTCGGGGTAATGCCACCGGTTTCAAAACTAACGCCGGAACAAACTCAATATTATTTCCTTTCAGGATTTACCGCCAAATTAGCCGGAACAGAAAGAGGTGTGACTCAACCTGAGCCAACCTTTTCAGCTTGTTTCGGGAAAGCTTTCTTGACTTTGCACCCAACGAAATACGGAGAAGAATTGGTTAAGAAAATGGAGGAAAACAACGCAACTGCCTACATGGTAAACACAGGCTGGAACGGAACCGGAAAACGTATTTCAATTAAAGATACTCGTGCAATTATAGATGCTATTTTAGACGGTTCAATTGAGAAAGCGGAAACTAAAACCATTCCGGTATTCAATTTAGCTGTGCCGACGGCTTTGCACGATGTGAATCGGACCATTTTAGATCCTAGAGATACTTATGCTGATGCAGCCGATTGGAACGAAAAAGCAACCGATTTAGCGTCAAGATTTATTAAAAATTTCGCTCAATATACCGATAATGAGCAAGGGCAAAGCTTGGTAAAAGCCGGTCCGCAATTATAATAAACTAACTAAACCTAACCAGTTGAAAATTCCGTCTTGTTTTTGCGAGACGGTTTTTTTGTTTAAAATTTTACCTGTGCCAAATAAGTTTCAAAAGGGACATTATTCTTCTTGGCGTCAAAAAACAATTGCAATAAAGTTTCTTTTGTGGTTACATTTTTGACCAAATTATCAATTACAACTTTATCAGTCGCCGTTTTCAGGTAATCATTGATTTTGTGGTTTAGAATAGGAACCAAATAGAGTTTGTATTTCGGGTTTTTAGAAGTGACTTTGATCTCATTGATTAAAGAATAAGCTTGGTCAAAGTCTTTTTTATTGTAGTACAAGGCGGCTAAATTGAGTTTGGCCTCGTCAAAACCGTTCGAAATTTTTAAAGCATCATTATACAAAACAACAGCCTCATCTATTTTTCCGGAGGCTTGATAAGTGCCGGCCAAATTGGTAATAACCTGGATATTGTAGGGCGTTAATTGATAAGCTTTTTCAAAGCAAGTTTGGCTTTCTTCAATCCGATTTTCATTAAAATGACCAATACCTTCATACCAAGTCAACGGCATCGAAGTATTGTCTAAAGGATAAAAATAATGGTTGGCTTTTTGGGCTTCATAAATGGTTTCACTCCAATTTTTATTGGCTTTAGCAGTATACATTTTCAAGGCATGCTTTTCGCCGTTAAACCGGTAAAAAGAAACTAAGAAAGAATAAGCCACCGGAATTATCAAGACCCAAAGCCACGATTTGTAGTTTTTGGTGGTCTTGGTCGCCATTTTATAATAGGCTGAAGTGGACAAGGCCAAAAGTAAAATCACAACGACTTGGTGTTCTATTCGTTCGTAAGGAAAATCAAAAAAGGAAATCACCAAATAGCCTATCAACGCACTTAAAATAAAGAAGAATTTCCATTTCTCATTGGCGTCGTTTGTGTTTTTGATAAGTGAATACAATTGGTAAAAAACCACTCCGAAAATCATCAAATAAGCCAACAATCCGAGAATTCCGGTTTCACAAAGTATCCAAATAAAATCATTGTGCGGTCTTTGCAAAGTGCTTTCTCCGTTTACGATGGCATAATCTTCAAAACGGTTCAGTCCGTATTTCGGGAAATGAATTTGCCAGTTGCCCAATCCAACGCCAAGTAAAGGATAATCTTTGGCCATTTGAAGCGAATTTTCCCAAAATAAAATTCGGCTTTCGAGAGTTTGGGAATTTGTTAAACGATAAAGATACTGTTGGGTTATATCGGTGGATGAAGATTTTAAATGGGTAATTTTATTTTCGAAGTAAAATTTATAAGCGCCAAACAAAAGCAAAAATCCACTTAGGGCGGAGATTAAAAAATAACGTTTTTTAACGGCAAAACGCTGTTTGATTTTATAACAAATCAGTAGTGTAAAGAAAATAAAACAAGCGATTAAAACAACTCGAGTTCTCACTGTTATTAAGACAAGCAAAGTTGAAAGTATGGCAGCCAATGACAAAAACCGTACGGCTTTGCCTTGATGCAATCCCATAAAATAAAAAGGCAAACAGAGGAATAGGATAGAAGAGAGCAAGTTTTTATTGGCTGAAGTTCCTTTGATGACTTCAATTTGTCTGAGCAAATGTTGCCCTTCTTGCGTTTTATTGATAATGTCAAAATAAGAAAAAATTAAGGAGATGACACCAAAAAAGATAACGGCTAATATGATTTGGTGTAGTCTGACCAAGTTGTTGTAAAGAACAACAGTCGTAGCTAAAAAGAAGGAAAACAATACTGTCAATTTAGAAAAAACAGCATGGCTTTCACCGGCGATATTTGAGGTAAATAAGGCAATAAAATTTAATAACAAAAAAGCGGCAACGGCATAGAAAGTCGGTGTTTTGAAATTAAAAGAGAGTTCTTTCTTTTGCCAAATTAAGACTATTACCAATACCAACAGAAAAGCCGTAAGTAAAATTTGTCTCGGAATTAAAACCGGATCGATAATAGTAGTGGAAAACACCAAAGGCAACAACAACAGAAATCCGAAATATAGTTTTTCAATCAGCTTGTCGCCCATAATTTTGCTTTTAGTCTTTCAAAAATAAACATTATTGGCATAAAAAAATCCTGTTAAGTTGATTAACAGGATTTTTTAAATATTTTTGAAGACTATTTTCCTTTATTAGCGTCGGCTATGTATTTCTCCAAAGCCATAGTCATCGAAGGTGTTTCCGGCGTTGGTGCAAAAATGTCAATTCTCAATCCGTGTTCCAAAGCTTCTTTTTGTGTTGTGCTTCCAAACACTGCAATACGGGTATTGTTTTGTTTAAAATCGGGGAAGTTTTTGAAAAGTGATTTGATTCCCGTTGGGCTAAAGAAAGCCAAAACATCATAATAAACATCGGCCAAATCAGACAAATCGCTCATCACTGTTTTGTAGAAAGTGGCTTGTGTCCAATCTACTTTTAAATTGTTCAGGGTTTGCGGCACGTCATAATTCAACTGGTCTGAAGCCGGTAACAAGAATTTTTCTTCTTTGTATTTTTTAATCAATGGCGATAAATCAACAAAGTCTTTTTGACCTACATAAATTTTGCGTTTTCTGTAGACTACATATTTTTGCAGGTAAAAAGCAATGGCTTCCGATTGGCAAAAATATTTTAAATCTTCCGGAACTTTATAGCGCATTTCTTCGGCCACTCTAAAAAAGTGATCCACCGAATTTCTGCTGGTCAAAATTATTGCCGTATAGTTGTTGAGGTCTATTTTTTGAGCTCTAACGTCTTTTGCACTAACTCCTTCTACATGTATAAACGAGCGGAAATCAACCTTTACTTTGTGTTTTTGTTGCAATTCAAAATAAGGAGAATTCTCTACCTTGGGTTCCGGTTGTGATACCAGAATTGTTTTCACTTTCAAATTTGACATTTTAATGTGCTAAATTTTTTGTAATCAAATAATATATAAAATAGTACGGTGCTATTTCAAGTGCGCAAAGATACAAAATAAAATAAAACAACTTGCCGATGAGTAAGTTTTGATAAATCTTTAAAGAAACCAAATAAGAATACAAGTTTATTATTAAAATGACACCAATAATGCAAAAAATCAAAAGATTTGATGAGGTATCGTTATAAAACAAGTATATATTGATGGGAAGTAGTAACAAGCCGATGAACGTTCTGTAACTTACTTTTTGCAAATTGAACTGTTCTGTGAATTCTTCTATGTTAAATACTGTTGCGATAATCTTCTCAATTAAGAATTTGGAAAGAACAAATACGCCGAAGAAAGTAACAATTCGGATAAAAAGAATCCAATCCGTTTTTGAAACATAGCCAAAATGACTGAGTGACAATTGGATAAAAAAGGAAAAGGAAATGATTTGAACAATAAACAAAAGGATGGTAAATCCGCTCATCAAATGAGAAGTATCTTTGTATACTTTGATGTACTTATCCGAAACTAAAATCTTCAGAAAATCATTGAATCTGGTTTCGAAGGCGGTTCGCGTAATGGCAATCAATGCAAATGAGAAAACAAAAAGAAAGGCAGCCCAATCTTTAGCTTCTAAAACTCTCGGCGACAAAACGGTTTCTATCATAATCCCGACAAAATTACTAATTTTTTATTTGTTAAATTATTATATAATAATTAAGATTCTGCTCTGATAAAAAGTTTATTTTTGCAACGAAGTATGACCACAACTATATGAGCGACGGCATTGTAATCATTCCTACCTATAACGAAATTGAGAACATCGAAAGCATTATTCGCGCTGTTTTTGCTTTGCCAAAAACTTTTCACATTCTAATCGTTGACGATAATTCTCCCGATAAAACCGCAGACAAAGTAATCGAATTGCAAAAGGAATTTGGCGACCAATTGTTTTTAGCTATCCGCAAGAAAAAAGCCGGTTTAGGAACCGCCTATGTTCACGGATTTAAATGGGCTTTGCAGAATGATTATCAATATATTTTCGAAATGGATGCCGATTTCTCGCACAACCCGAATGACTTGGAAAAATTATATGACGCATGCCATAATCACGGCGCCGATTTAGCCATTGGTTCGCGTTATGTTACCGGAGTCAATGTGGTGAATTGGCCGTTGAGTCGTGTATTGCTGTCTTATTTTGCTTCGGTTTATGTGCGAATGATTACCGGGATGAAAATTATGGATGCGACCGCGGGATTTATTTGTTACCGAAGAGAAGTGTTGGAAAAAGTAAATTTAGATGCTATTAAATTCATCGGTTATGCTTTCCAAATTGAAATGAAATATAGGGCGTTTGCCAAAAATTTCAACATACAGGAAGTGCCGGTTATTTTTACCGACAGAACCAAAGGACAATCTAAAATGAGTGGCGCCATTATCAAAGAAGCCATCTTCGGCGTAATTTCGCTGAGATTCAGAAAGTTTTTAAACCGATTATAAAATACCCGAAAATGAATACCGTTTTAATTAAGAATGCCAAAATTGTAAATGAAGGAAAGATTGTAGAAGGCGATGTTTTGATTGAAAACGAATTTATAGTCGAAATCGCCGAAAGCATCAGCCCAAAGTCGGTGAACTGTAAAATCATTGATGCCGAAGGCAGTTATTTGATTCCGGGTGCTATTGATGACCAAGTCCATTTTCGCGAACCGGGATTAACGCACAAAGGGAATATCGCTTCCGAAAGCAGAGCGGCCGTTGCCGGAGGAATCACTTCTTTTATTGAGCAGCCCAACACCGTGCCGAACGCTGTTACCCAAGAACTTTTAGAAGATAAATACCAAATTGCGGCCAAAACGTCTTATGCCAATTATTCGTTTATGATGGGTGGCACCAATGACAATTTGGAAGAAGTTTTAAAAACCAATCCAAAGAATGTGGCCGGAATAAAATTATTTCTTGGCTCCTCAACCGGTAATATGTTAGTGGATAATCCTGAGTCTTTGGAAAAAATATTTTCCTCTACCAAAATGCTCATAGCAGTACACTGTGAAGATGAAGGCACCATCAAAGCCAATTTAGAGCGATACAAATTACAATTCGGAGAAGATATTCCGGTAGAATGTCATCATTTAATCCGAAGCGAAGAAGCTTGTTATTTGTCTTCCTCCAAAGCGATTGCCCTGGCACAAAAAACCGGAGCAAGATTACACGTTTTTCATTTGTCAACCGCCAAAGAAATGGAGTTGTTTACCAATAAAATTCCGTTAGAAGAAAAGCAAATCACTGCAGAGGTATGTATTCATCATTTGTGGTTTACCAATGAAGATTATAAAAGCAAAGGCAATTTGATCAAATGGAATCCGGCAGTAAAAACGGCTGAAGACCGAGATTCTTTATGGAAGGCTTTATTGGACGACAGAATCGATGTGATTGCCACCGATCATGCACCGCATACTTTAGAGGAAAAAAGTCAAAATTATATGAAAGCGCCTTCTGGCGGACCATTGGTACAACATGCTGTAGTAGCTATGTTTGAAGCGCACCATCAAGGCAAGATTTCGATTGAAAAAATTGTAGAAAAAATGTGCCACAATCCGGCGAAGATTTTTAAAATTGAAAAGCGTGGTTTTATCAAAGAAGGCTATTATGCCGATTTGGTTTTGGTCAATCCGAGATTGCCATGGAATGTTAAAAAAGAAAATATTTTGGCCCATTGCGGTTGGTCGCCTTTTGAAGGCTATACTTTTAAATCGAGAATTACCCATACATTTGTCAATGGAGAATTGGTTTATAACAATTTTAAAGTAAGTGAAAAACCAATCGGAAAGCGATTGTTGTTTGACCGATAAAATAAAAAGAATGAGGAAAAGTGTTTTGTTTTTGTTATTGCTTGCCTTAATGGGTTGCAATGACACTGTTGAGAAACCCAAAAACTTGATTGCTAAAGACAAGATGATTGATATATTGTATGATATCTCTTTGTTAGAAGCGATTAAAAATCAGAATATTCAAGGCGGAATCAAGAATAAAACGGCTAATGAATATCTCTATAAAAAATACCAAGTCGATAGTGTTCAGGTAGCCCAAAGTAATAAGTACTATGCGGCTGACGTGGAGGAATACAAAAAAATGTTTGAAGAAGTAAAAAAGCGTTTGGAAGCACAAACAAACAAAATTGGAGGAAAAACAAATACGGGTAGTAGTCTGCCCATGCCCAATGCTGAAACTCCGCAAATTCAGTGATGTTTTTTAACCCAAATCGGCTACTTCTTGAATAACAGCTTCAATGCTTTGGAACTCGAAATCCAAGGCATTTTTTATTTTCTCATTAGAGATAGTTTCGGCAGAAAATAAGGAGTTGACACTGTATTTTGACAGTCGTCTTTTGGTTCGGAAGAATGTGGCGCAAAACCAATCTAAACGCCAGGCTATGGCCAGCATCCAAGGTTTGGCTTCTGTTTTTGGTTTTTTGGCTTTTAGTTTTTCGGCTATGGCGTAAATGACTTCTTGGAACGTTAGGTTTTCGGCTATGACAGAGAATCTTTCGCCATTGTGATCGCTTTTCATTAAAAGCATCATGATTTTAACCACATTGGTGACGCCTACATAACCGGTAGAACCTTTGGTGTAAAACGGAAAACCTTTTTTAACGGCAGAGAAGAAAACACCGCTTCCTTGTTGCCAAAAACCGGCCCCAAAAATAACGCCCGGATTAACGATTACCACCTGTAAGCCTTCTTGCTGACCGCGCCAAATTTCCATTTCGGCACCATATTTTGAGATGGCATAATCGCTGTGTGGTGCTTCGGGATTCCATTCGGTTGTTTCCGATACTTCTTTTTCGTAGGGTTTTAAGTCACCCAAAGTGGCTATAGAACTCACATGACAAAGCTTTTTGACGTTATAAGCCAAACAGAAATTGACGATGTTGGCTGTGCCTTCAATGTTTATTTTTCGGAGTTGGTCTTCGTCTTTTGGGTCATATGAAATCAAAGCGGCGCAATGGTAAACGTATTCTATGTTTTGAAACGCAATTTCTAAAGAAGGAATGTCGATGATGTCTGCATTGACCCATTCGATTTTGTTGAACAAAGCTTCCTTTTGGTAAAGTCGGAATAGCGATTGGGTTTTTTCAATGTTTTTTTTATTTCGGTAAATGGAACGAATGGCGTTTTCACTTTCTGCTAAATGCAGCAGCAAATGTGCGCCTACTAAACCGGTTCCGCCTGTGACTAAAATCATGTTGCTAAATTACGAATTACAAATTACGAATTATGAATTATTTTGTGAAAGCAAGTAAGCGAAAGACTTTCTTTTAGCCCTGATTGTAGTGGCTACCTTGTAGCGCGAAAAGCAGGAACACGGATTTCTGATAAATCCCGAGCCTTTCGCTCCTAAATAATCAATTCTCATTATATTTGCGCAAATTTGATTACACGATGAGAAATTTAGTAGCAGAATTGCAATGGCGTGGCTTAGTTCACGATATGATGCCCGGAACTGAGGAGCAACTTTTAAAAGAAATGACCACGACTTATATTGGGTTTGACCCAACGAGTGATTCGTTGCATATTGGGAGTTTGGTGCCGATTATTTTGTTGGTTCACTTGGAGAAATTTGGACACAAACCGATTGCTTTGGTTGGTGGTGCTACGGGTATGATTGGTGATCCTTCGGGGAAATCTGACGAGCGCAATTTGTTGGATGAAGCGACTTTAGAAAAAAACGTGGCCGGAATTAAAGCTGTGTTGTCTCGCTTTTTAGACTTTAATTCTACTGCGGCTAATGCCCCGATTTTGGTGAACAATTACGATTGGATGAAGGACTTTTCGTTTATCAATTTTGCGCGTGATGTTGGTAAAAGAATTACCGTGAATTATATGATGGCGAAGGATTCGGTGAAGAAACGTTTGAGTGGTGAAAGTGGAGAAGGGATGAGTTTTACGGAGTTTACATACCAATTGATTCAAGGGTACGATTTTCATCATTTGTACAAAACGCACCACTGTTTGTTGCAAATGGGCGGCAGTGACCAATGGGGAAATATTACAACCGGAACCGAATTGGTGCGCAGAATGAATGGCGAGGGTGCGAAGGCGTATGCGATGACTTGTCCGTTAATCACTAAGGCTGATGGTTCTAAATTCGGAAAATCCGAAGGCGGGAATGTTTGGTTGACGGCGGATAAAACTTCTGTGTACAAGTTTTACCAGTTTTGGTTGAATACTACTGATGTTGATGCGGAGAAATACATTAAGATTTTTACGTTTTTAGATAAAGATACCATTGACGCTTTGATTGCTGAACATCAAATGGCACCGCATTTGCGTGTGTTGCAAAAGCGTTTGGCGGAAGAAGTGACGACTTTTGTTCACGGTAGAGAAGAGTTGGAGAAAGCCATTTTTGCTTCCGGAGCATTTTTTAGTCCGACCATGGATGATTTGAAAAAATTGGACACCAAGACTTTCCTCGAAGTTTTTGAAGGTGTGCCACAAGCTGAAGTTGAAAAAGCTGACATTGAAAACGGTTTAGACATGATTGCGGCGCTTTCGGCTAAGACCGGTTTCTTGGCTTCGAACAGTGAAGCGAGACGAGAGTTACAACAAAACGCAATTTCGTTGAACAAAGAAAAAGTAACAGCAGATTATATCATTACCGAAAAGGACTTGATTAACGGTCAGTTTTTGATGTTGCAGAAAGGCAAAAAGAATTATTACCTAATCAAAGTTAAATAACCATCAGGTTACAACCTCGGATATCCGAATGGTCAAAGCGGCCCAATATTTCGAAAGAATTGTTGGGCTGTTTTTTGCCCAAATCTTGCGTAGCGATAAAGGAACACGAGTTGATATTCGCCAAATCAATGACGTTCACACCGCCGGTTATGCCGTAGTCTACATAAGTCAAAGCGTCTTCGGTATCGCGAATTAGAATTTGCATCCAGCTTGGGCATTCGAAAATACCGTTACCTAGGGAATACGCTTGCGATAATAATTCGGTCATGCCGTATTCGGAATGAATGCGTGGCACACCAAAACCTTTAGCTAAAATTTTATGTAATTCTTCACGGATGATTTCTTTGCGTTGGCCTTTCATGCCGCCGGTTTCCATGATGATGGTGTTTTTTAACTCAAATTGATGTTTTTCGATTAAATCCAATAAGGCATAAGTCACGCCAATCAGCAATACGTTTTGTCCAGAATTATCGAGTTCAATTAATTTTGAGATTAACTCCTCATAATTGTGCAGGTAAAAACCACTGTGCTCGTTGTTAGACAATTCGATTAAATCCTTTACCATATAAATCAGCGATGAACCGCTGCGTTCTAAATAGGATGGCAGTAAGGCTAAAACCGCGTAGTCTTCGATATTGCCGTAGAATTCGGAGAAAGCCAAGCGATAGCTTTGTTCGTAGAGTGAAACATCGGTCACCAAATGTTTGCTGGTAATCATTCCGGTTGTTCCGCTGCTGGTGAAGGTTTCTTGGATGTCATTGCTATTGGAAACAACCTCATGGCTTTTAAAAAACTGTATCGGCAAAAACGGAATTTGGACTAATGATTTTACTTTTTGAACATCAGTATTTAAGAAATCGCAGAATTCTCGATAGACTTGATTGTTCTCATATTGGTAACGAAAAACCTTTAAAGCTATTTTTTCAAATTGCTTTTGGGAAGAAATCGTAAATATGTCTTGAGGATTGATCAAAGTATATATTTTTCAGCGATGCAAAAGTAAGGAAAATAAAAAAGCCCCGTCTAGTTTTTGGAACAAGACAGGGCTTTTTGTATTTGTAAAATGGATTATTCGATAACCAATTTAGTAGAAGCTGTTTTGCCTTCTTCTGTAATTTTAACTACATAAACACCTGCATTAAGGTTGCTTACGTTGATAGCGTTTTCAGAAGTTGTAGTGCTTAAAACTTGTTTGCCTAAAAGGTCGTAAACAGTAACTGTTCTTTCAGCATTAGCCGCAGTTTCGATGAACAAAGTTCCGTTAGCAACCGGGTTTGGGTATACTTTTAAACCTGTGATTTGGTTTTGATTTGTTCCTAAAGTAAAGTTTGCAGTAGTCGCGATTCTTAATTCGTCTGCTAAAATTGTCGGTGTAGCGGTGGCACTATCTTGTCTGAACATGAATCCTCCTAAGTTAGCGAATGCTACGGTTGGGGTTACGCTCAATGTTGGAGCTGCACTTCCACCAATGGTTGGATTGATGTATAAAGATAAAGCATTTGCAGCAAAGTCATAGCTTAAAACAACATATTGAATGTCACCGGCATTGTATAGAGTAGGATCCCAATCTGTAGCTGAAGCCCCTGTTCCTAAACCGTATTGGTATTGAGTTCCGCTTTTACGAATCCAAAGTCTGGCATTCGTTGAAGCACCTGTAGCATCAGTAAATAATGCAAAATAAGTGCTAGTTAAGTCTGTAGTAATGTTTGTCAAATCAGAAGCGGTAACAATGAATGATGCAAATATTGATTCTGAGTTAGTACTTGTGAACAAAGTTCTTGACTCACCACCAGCACCTGCAAAGGTAATTGAGTTTCCTGAAGAAGTAATTCCCGCGTAAGACATGCTTCCGTTAGCCACTGTAATGTTGTCACCAGTATTTACCAATGACCATTTTTGCTCAGCATTCAAAGAGGCTCCTACTGTATAAGGGAATGATTCTTGGAAAGGTAAAGTGTTAACCGGTTTACACTCAGGAGCAGTAACTGTCTTAGTAAGCCCACAAGCGCCACTCACAGTTAAAGTTACATTTGTTCCTTCAGGAACATTTGTGATTACAATGTTACCTTCGGCAGTAGTTGATGGATTGTCACCACCAATAGTACCTGCATTAACAGATAAACTATAAGAACCGGTATTCCCTCCTGTGAAAGGAATAGTAGCTGTGTATGTATCAATATTTAAGGTAGTAGCGTCACAAACAGAAGTTTCAGTGTTTAAAGTTAAGCTACAAGCCGCAGTACCAAACCAAGTAGTATAAACTTTGATTTCATCTACAGTTATGTTTTGAGTAGCTGCGTATTGTCTTAAAAATACTCCACCGATACTTGCTGTTCCGCTTCCTGAAGTAGTGTGTTCCGGTGTTCCGGCAGCAGCTTCAGTTGCTGGGACTCCAGTTGATTTCACCCAAATACTGGCCGCACCAGAAGCCGTAACATCATATTTAACAATAATTAAATAGGTTGTATTTAAATCGAAATCAGTAGGACTTGTTGCGAATGAAGCAGTACTTGTATTTGAAATGCCAAAGTTTATTTTACCTGCATTAGCAGAAGGTTTTACGTAAATTCTGGCAGCAAATGTACTTGGAGCTGTTCCTAAATGAGCAAAATACCCGGCGTCGCCCGAAGTTACATTAACTAAAAATGAGAAATAAAGAGATCCTGAAGTTACAGCTGCCGCAAAAGGTTTGTTTACATCTTCTCCGGTATTATCCAATCGTGCTGCATTATTGGCAACGGTATTGTATCCGGCATATGTCAATCCATTGGCAGTACCAACATCGACAGCATTAGTTCCTGCTCCACTGTGAGCACTCCAACCATTAGCAGTCAATAAAGTATTGTCAGGATAATTAAAATCATCTGTCAAAACTTGTCCGAAAGACAAAGAGGTGGCAGTAAGTAATAATAAAGAGTAAATTTTTTTCATTTTTTTAAATTTAATTAGCCTACAAATATAATCACAATATTTGTTAGCCAAAAAAAAGAATGTAAAAAAATGATTAAATAAAGCTTAAAAAACTAAATTTTAACTATCTGACAATTAGTTTTCTAGTGGTGGTAGTGTCGCCTTCGGTAATTTTTATAATGTAAACGCCAGGAGGAATAGAAGTGATGTTTAGCTCTTTAGAGGAAATCGTAGTTTGCAACACTTTTTTACCTAGTACATCAAAAATAAGAATCTCTTTGTCAAGAGCAGTTTTGGAGGTAATGTAAATCTTTCCGTTGCTGACAGGATTCGGATAAAAACCAAGCGATTCTCCCTGTTGTTTTCCGTCTTGTGCCAATGACACCAGAGAAAACAATAAGAAAGATAAAGTTGTTAAAAAGTAGTTTCTAGCCATGACTCTAATTTGGTTATTACAAATGTATAAAAATATTTTCAAATATTGTACCAAAAAAAATCCCTCAATTGTTATTGAGGGATTAATTTAATTTTTTGATTTAATTATGGTACCAAAACAGTACCATTAACTGTTGCCCAAACCCCTGAAGCAATATTAGCTCCGGTAGCACTTTCGCTGGTTGTGTATTGTCCTGTAGGGAAAGCTACGCTCAAACTTCCTGCACCGGCAAATTGTGAAGTACCGTCATTGATTTTTACAGTAGTAAGCTTGATTTTGTTTCCGTTTACTTGATCAGTATTGGTGGCAGCATCTTGAATTCTAACTGCAGTTGAATTGGCAGTGGTATATCCTGAGATTACAACGTTAGTAAAATCTCCGTTTCCTTGTTTTTTGAATTGGATGGCATCATATTCTGCGGCAGATGAACCTCCTTCAGTAACTGTTCCGGCTGCTCTTATCAAAGTGATATTGGTAATTACCGGCCAATAAGCATTGTTATTATTAGAAGCTTCGATTTCCATTCCGAAATTTCCTGTACCTACTTGGTAAGCGTACCAGTTGGAGTTGTTTTGACCTTTCCAACCATCTTGCCAGTCGAAAGAATCATCATAATTTCCGTAAGAAACTAAGTTGGTAGCACTTACAGTTCCACCATAAAATTCATAACCGTCATCCGCACCTTTGTAAGATACTAAGTGGTCTAAAGTAGTTCCGGTTCCTACAGAGTAAAATGAAAAACCATTCATTTCACTGGTTCCGTCAGTAATTTTCTTTCCGGCATATTCTACTCTTACATAACGTAAAGTTCCGCCGTTGTGCGCAGCATTGGTTCCGCCGTAAGTAAGGTTTAATCCGTCTTCAGAAGTTTTGGTAGTTACACCACCGGCACCGTTGATTGGCGCATCGCCATACATAATGATGCCACCCCAAGAACCCGGAGTTGCAGAAGGTTCAGTCAACACAATTGGTTGAGCCGCTGTTCCGTTCATGATTAATTTCCCTCCGTTTTTCACTACAATAGCATCTACACCATTAGCCGCATTGGCAGTAATGGTCGAACCGGCGTCAAAAGTTACGGTCACTCCGCTTTCTATAGTTACAATTCCGTTTAAAGTATAATTACCAAAAGCATAAGTTTTGTTTGTAGTGATTGAACCGGTTAATTCTCCTTCTACCGGTTGAACAGTTCCTTCATCATCATCGGTTGAACAACCAACAAATAATGCAGATAAAAAAGTAAGACTAAAAAATAATTTTTTCATTGTAAATTGTGTTTTAAATTGTTTTGACAAAACTAATTCAGGGTTGTTTTTTAAATGTTTGGTAATCATTATATAAAAGTTACCGATAAATTATTTAATTGTAAATCCAATGTTTCCTTAGTATGAACAAAAAAGAACTCCGGAGAGTTCTTTCTGTGTTTTAGAAGGTGTAGGACAAGCTGGTTGAAAACCCAACGCCTTTTTTATAGCTCTCCAAAAGAAGTGAAGATTCGTTGATGCTGATCTCACTGTTGTCGCCTAATACTCTTTTGTAAGTTGGGTTCAAAATATTGTCGATAGAGAATTTGATATCCCATTTTTTATTGATGCTGCTTCCCCAAACAAAATCCAATCTGTGGAACGGTTTTTCATAAATGTGGTCATTTCCGGCAACACCAACGGCGTATATTCTTTCTCCATAAACATTGTATACCAAGGAAGTCGTGTTTTTCCATTTTGAGTTGAACTCGAATTCATATTTTAAATCAGAATTCACTAACCAACCGGATGCTCCTTGCAATTTTCTTTTTTCAAAAGTATCGAAGTAACCGTCACGGTTTTTGTTAACAGTGGCTTCCGTAATCATGAATGAAGTATTGGCTCCAAATGAAAAACCTTCCAATTTTTTGTTTAAACGACTTAACTGAACGATAAACTCAAACTCGGCTCCAAAAAGGGTTGCACTTTTATTGTTGAAATAAGTAATGGTTTGTCCGCTACCGGTAGCACTGGCCTGAACCGTTCTTTCAATCGGATTGTCGATGTATTTGCTGAATAAAGTCGCAGCGAATAATTCGTTTTTGGTAGGGAACATTTCAAATTTCAAATCGATGTTATAATTTTCACTGTTCTCAATATCAGAATTTCCTCTTTCGGTTGTACCGTCAGCGTTAATCAAGTTGATGTCTAAGCTTTCAAAAAGCACCGGTTTGGTATAGGTTTTTGAAGCGGCTAAACGAAGGTTACTCTTTTCATTTACCTCATATTTAACATTGACTGAAGGTAAGATGTATAGATTCTCGTTGGTTTTTTTTCTGTACGGATTGTTGATTGGATCTACAATCGATTTGTATTTGTACTCACGAATGGTATTCTCAGCTCTTAGTCCAACATTCAACTCTAATTTTTCGGTGAAGTTGAATAATAATTTGGAGTACAAAGCATCGGCTCTTTGGGCTACTTTGGTTTTCCATTCGGCCGAAGATTGTTCGGTAAATGACAAGAAGTTACTGGCAATATCATCTTGAATGGCTTGGTCAATTTCATTTACCACAACATCGTAAGGTGTGGCACCTGAATTAGGCACGCCAAAAGTGAATCGGAATTTAGATACCATATATTCGGCAAAACCATTGTATCCGAAAGAGAATTTGTGCTTCTTATTGTCGTTTTGACCAAATTTATAGTTGTACTCTAAATTACCCGAAAGGTGGAAATTGTTGTCAATATTAAAAAACTGACGCAACAAGTTATTACTGCCGTATTGGGTATTGATTTCGGTATCGCTGATTTTTGTTCCGGTGATAAATTTTCTGTCCGGTTGACTGTATTTGGTTCGGGTATAAGACAAACCTCCTTTTACCGAATGCTTATCGTCTGCCGTGATTTTGTAATTCCCAAAGAATTGGTTTGACCAATAATCCGATTGCTCATATTGGTTTAATCGAATAAATTCATTCGGATTGTCTACTGCAGTTCGGGTGTAACCCACTTGGTCTTGGATTAAGTTTTCAGTTGATTTCAAGTACAAAGTGTTGTACAATAATTTCATTCGCTCTGTTTTGTATTGTAAACCAACCAAAACCGATGATTGGGTTTGAAACTTGTACTCTTCTTTAACCAAGTTATTGTCGTAAATCCCTTGTCCTTGTGAAAAGGTTCTGTCAACCCCTTTTCTGATTTGGTAGCTATTATCAAAATTAGTTGCGAATACATAGTTCAACTTGTTTTTTTCTTTACCCAAAAAGAACTTTCCGGAATGACTAACCCCAAAGCTGGTATTTAGAGGCGAGGTTGTTTTGTTGACATCCCAACTTGATTTGTAATTGTTTTCGATTCTTCCGTTTGGAATCGCTCCGTATCCTGAGGGCAATTGGCGCTCTTGTCCGCCAAAGCCAAAGAAACTTTTGGTGTTATCCGCATCGGAGGAAAGTAAAAAATCACTGCCGTTATTGTTGGTCGTATAACCTACACCATAACTCAATTTGGTTTGACTTTCCTGCGTTTGACTCGTGATTACATCAATAGTAGCACCGGCAAAATCACCGTAAATATCAGGATTGAACGTTTTGAAAACATCCATATAACCCACAACATCAGTCGGGAATTGGTCTAACGGAATGATTTTTTTGAACGGACTGTTAGAAGGAACGGCCAAGCCATTTAACAACAAATTATTATAACGGTCTTCCAATCCGCGGATAAACAAACCTTTCGATTCCACTTTTGAAATCCCGGTAATTTTGGTCAATCCTTCTTCAACGGTAGAAACACCTTTTCTCGACATTTCTTGAGCACCAATACTTTGTTTGATTTCTACTGCTTTTTTCTGTTCCAATAATAAAGCGGTTTCTTTTTCGCGACTTACCGCGTTTTGAATAACCACATCTTGCAATTGGTAACTTCCCGAACCTAAAGCTTTGTTGAGGGTAAGTGTTTCTCCGGCTTTTACTTCAATTTTTTCTTCGATAGTTTCATATCCTAAAAAACTGAATTGAATAGTGTAAGTTCCGGCTTCAACAGCAATGGTATATTTTCCGGTTTCATCGGTGGTTACCCCTATAGTTGTTCCTTTGATGATTACATTAGCAAAAGGTAAGGGCTCGTTGTTTAAATCTTTATCGGTTAATGTTCCGGTAATGGTTCCTTTGCCTTGCGCAAATCCTATAACATTGATCAATAAAAAAGTAACAATAAATTTAAGTTTCATTTTTGTCTTGTTTAATTTTGGTGCAAAGAAACCACCGCATTGTAAAGGCCGTGTTACTTGAATATTACCTTTTCGTTCTTTTACTATTACCAAATTGTTAACACATTAAATTACGGTTAACTCAAGTTTTGCGGTATCTAATCATTTTGTATTATCTTTACATTTACATCCGCAAAACAATTGTGTCCGTTATGAAAAAAAAAGACATCAAGATTTTATTAGTAGATGATGAGCAGGATATCCTGGAAATTGTAGGTTACAATCTTTCCCAAGAAGGATATCAAATAGTAACTGCAACAAATGGGAAAGAAGCCATTAGCAAAGCCAAAAAAGAATTGCCGCAACTTATTATCATGGATGTAATGATGCCCGAAATGGATGGCATGGAAGCTTGCGAAAACATTCGTAAACTTCCGGAATTAAGCAACGTCATTATCACTTTTTTAACGGCAAGAAGCGAAGACTATTCTCAAGTGGCCGGTTTTGACGCCGGTGCGGATGATTACATCACCAAGCCTATCAAACCCAAATTGTTGGTCAGTAAAGTAAAAGCCTTATTGCGTCGATTGAAGAATGAGGAGCAAAATACAGAAACACTCAACGTTGGCGGTATCGAAATCAACCGTGAAGAATATAAAATCATTAAAGACAATGTCGAAATTATCCTTCCTCGCAAAGAATTTGAACTGTTCTATTTATTAGCCTCTAAGCCAGGAAAAGTATTCAAGCGCGAAGAAATTCTGGATAAAGTTTGGGGCAATGAAGTTATTGTTGGCGGAAGAACCATCGATGTGCATATTAGAAAACTTCGTGAAAAAATCGGCGAAGATTTGTTCAAAACCATCAAAGGTGTCGGCTATAAATTAGAAGTATAAATGGCAATAAATTTTAAGAAAACCTACACGTTTGCATTAGTGTCAACGTCTTATATTACCTTATTTTCTTCAGGTTTTCTTGCAATTTTGTTGTGGATTTTCCATGAATTTTCCTGGCTTATTATTTTGGTTTTTGCCATTTCAATGGCCATCTTCTCTTTTTTTGTAATCCAATACCGTGTCGAGCATTTTATTTACCGAAGGGTAAAAAAAATCTATGATGATGTTTCCCTTTTAGAATCTACTTCTTTCAGAAACCAACCCATAACTACCGATATGGCGACTTTAACCAAGCAGGTAAAAAAATTCGCCACCGATAAGAAAATGGAAATCGAAACCCTCAAAGTGCGTGAAGAATACCGCCGTGAGTTTTTAGGCAATGTTTCCCACGAATTAAAAACCCCGTTATTTACTGTTCAAGGCTATCTTTCAACCTTGTTAGATGGCGCTATGAACGATAAAAACGTGCGCAAAAAATATTTAGAGCGTGCCGAAAAAGGCGTGGAGCGATTGATTTATATAGTCGAAGATTTGGATATGATTTCCAAATTGGAAACCGGTGATTTGAACCTCGAATTGTCAAAGTTCAATATCGTAGAATTGATACAAAATGTCTTCGATTTATTGGAAATGAAAGCCGATAAAAAGAACATCATCTTAATGTTTGATCGCAAGTACAGCAAACCCATCAAAGTTTTCGCCGACCGAGAAAAAATCCAACAAGTATTGATCAATTTGGTGATGAACTCCATCAAATACGGTAAAGAAAACGGCACGACTGAAGTGACCATAGAGGATTTGGTTAACGACAAAATCATAGTGCGTTTCAGAGACAACGGTGAAGGTATCGAGAAACAATACATTCCGCGTTTGTTTGAACGTTTTTTCAGGGTTGATAAAAGTGGCGCCAGAAGCGAAGGTGGTTCCGGACTCGGTTTGTCAATCGTTAAACACATCATCGAAGCGCACGGAGAAAAAATTTATGTGGAAAGCGAATTCGGCAAAGGTTCAGAGTTCTCATTCACCCTCGAAAAGTATAAATAATTTTTTCCAGTTTACGGCTTCTTTTAACTGCGGCAGTCCTTTGTATAACGGAATTTCTAACAAATTTTCTATTCTGAAATCTTCTTGTTTGGCATAAGGCGCCATGCCGTTTCTTTTATATCTTCTGGCCAAATATTCCTGTTCAAATTGTCCCGGTGTTGGGATGAAAAAGGCTTTCTTTTCTAACTTAGCCAAATCCATCACGGTAGTATATCCCGAACGACAAAGAACCATTTCACTTTCGTTAAAGGCATTTTCAATTTCGCCAGAAGTCATGAAATTATAATAGGTGATGTTATTAACGGTTTCATTTTTTTGTTCCGGTTCCACTTTTCCTTTGATAAAAATTACCTCGCCATTGTAGTTTTGAAGTTCCTCAATTAATTTTTCTTCCAACATGGTTCGTTGCGGTTCGGGTCCGGAGAGAATTACCATCAATTCGTATTTAGAATCAACGTTTTTTTTCTCCAAACGACTTAACGGACCAAGGTATTTTAAGGATAAATCGGTGTTTTTTAAATGCCCTAATTTTCCGGTCAGGTTAGGCTGTTCTTTCATATCGGGCACCCAACATTCTTTAAATTTACCGATAAAATATTGGTGCAACTTACTCGAAATCCAAGTGGTTTTTCCGGATAAAACATTCAATTGGTGCGTGATAAAAATGCTCGGTACCTTTTTGCTGTGAACCCCTAATCGATTGTCGGATATGATGCCTTTCAATTCATATTTCTTCACCCATTTCTTCACCAGTTTCTTCTCTTCAAAAATAGCCTGAATCATTTTCGGACTGTTTTTAATCAGTTTCCATTTAAAATCGGCGCCGTCTTTGGCGTATTCAATTTCGTAAGAAGGCAATTCTAAGGTTTCCAAATGCGGAAATTCTTTTTGTAAAATTTGCAAAGCCACACCATCAGAAGCAATAATAGGCGTGAAACCGTGCTGTTCTAATTCGCGGATAATCGGAATGCAACGGGTGGCGTGTCCTAAACCCCAATTTAACGGTGCAACAAGGATGTTTTTTGTCATTGCTTTTATTTGTTCAAAATGCTGATGAATTGTTCAGCCAATTGGTCTTCGTATTCAAAATGCTGTTCTTCTTCCAAGAAAGCATCCTTCGGATTGTGTTTGTAAAGCTTCCATTTTTTATGATGGTATTCTAAAGCGGTCAAATTCTCAACCCAATCGCCCGAATTCAGATAAGTAGTTTTTCCTTTTTCTGTCTCCACCAGACTGATTTTCGGCTCGTGAATGTGTCCGCAAATTACATAATCATATTGGTTTTCTATGGCCAATTCGGTACAAACATTTTCAAAATTAGTGATAAACTTCACCGCCGATTTCACATTGTCTTTTATTTTTTTAGAAAGCGAATAAGGTTCTTTGTTCATTTTGGCCAAAATCCAATTCAAAAACCGATTGATTAAAATGAGCATATCATAACCCCAACCGCCAAGCTTGGCCAACCATTTGGCATGATTGATGGAAGCGTCAAAAACATCGCCGTGAAAAATCCAGGCCTTTTTGCCGTCTAAATCTAATACCAATTTGTTGAGCAAACTCAGATTGCCCATATGCAAATCGGTAAACTTCCTTAAAAATTCATCGTGGTTTCCGGTCAGGTAATACACTTTGGTGCCTTTGGAACTGAGCGAAATAATTTTCTTAATAACTTTTAAATGCGAAGCCGGAAAGTAAGATTTTCGGAATTGCCAAATGTCGATAATATCACCGTTCAGAATTAATGTTTTCGGTTTGACAGAAGACAAATAGTCTAATAATTCTTTGGCATGACAACCATAAGTTCCCAAGTGAACATCGGAAATCACAACTACTTCTACTTTTCTTTTTTTCAAAATAAATCAGTTTGTCAAAGAAAGGATTTTCCCGAAACAATCAGGTTACTTAAACATTAACAAAACTTTATTTGTCCTGACTTTTATTTCCTTAATTTTACCAAAAATTTAAAATTTGTGGGCAGTAAGAATAAATTAAAACGATTTAAGGAAAACGAAACTTTTCAAAATGTTTTCCAACCAACACGGGAAGAAGTAGTAGGCGGTGAGTTTCCGTTGAAAGGCAAATGGCATAGTGATTTTTTTAAAAACGATAATCCAATTATCATCGAATTAGGCTGTGGTAAAGGCGAATATTCAGTAGGTTTAGCCGAAAAATATCCAAATAAAAACTTCGTCGGAATTGATATCAAAGGTGCCCGATTTTGGCGTGGTGCGAAAATGGCTGTTGAAAGCGGCATGCACAATGTGGCTTTTGTTCGTACCCAAATTGAACTCATAGAAGGAATTTTTGCCGAAGGAGAAGTAGCTGAAATTTGGATTACATTTCCCGACCCGCAAATCAAATACAAGCGCACCAAACACCGCATGACCAATAGCGATTTCTTGAAATTATACAAAAGAATTTTAAAACCCGATGGCGTAGTCAACTTAAAAACCGACAGCGAATTCATGCACGGCTATACTTTAGGATTGTTACACGGAGAAGGCCACGAAGTGCTTTATGCGAATCACAATATTTATAAAAACGAAGGCGCGCCCGAGGAAGTAATCGGTATTCAAACCTTTTATGAGAAACAATATTTGGAAATCAACAAAGCAATTACGTATATTCGTTTCAAAATCAAATAGATGACTTTTATTTTGCCTCTTGTCCAAGGTTTTTGCCTTTCCTTTTTAGCGGTTATACTTCCGGGTTTAATCAATATGACGGCGGCAAAAATCAGTTTGCAAGAGAGTAAAAATGAAGCCATTAGTTTTGCCGCAGGTGCTTCTACCATCGTTTTTTTTCAAACCTTTATCGCGGTCATGTTCGCCCGATTCATCAGTAACCATGATGAGATTGTAGTTACCTTACAAGAAATTGGCATCTTTATTTTTTCAGGGTTGAGCGTTTATTTTTTCTGGATTGCCAAAAAACCCAAGAAACTCAAAGCTGACCGCATTGTCAAAGGAAAATCCAACCGCTTTTTTTTCGGAATGTTGTTGTCGATGCTTAATTTGTTGCCTATTCCGTTCTACGTTTTTGCGAGTATGGGTTTGGCTGCAGCGGGTTACTTCAGTTTTGAGAAGATACCGGTTTATTCTTTTGTAATAGGAGTGGTTTTAGGGTCGTTTTGCGTTTTTTACCTTTACATTGTGGCTTTCAAGAAAATCGAAAAGAAGACCGAATTCCTAATGCAAAATATCAATATTGTAATCGGCTCGGTAACCACTTTTATGGCGATAGTAACTTTAATCAAATTGCTTTACAACTAATATGGAAGACAATTTTTTTGAAAGAGTGTACGCCATCGCCCGCCAAATTCCCGAAGGAAAAGTCACTTCTTATGGTGCCATAGCTAAAGCTTTAGGAACAGCACGCTCTGCTCGAATGGTCGGTTGGGCCATGAATGCCTCTCACGGTCGTGAAGATGTTCCGGCGCACAGAGTAGTGAATAGAATAGGTGTGTTGTCAGGCAAGCACCATTTCGATGGAACCAATTTGATGCAACAACTCCTCGAAAACGAAGGCATCGAAGTAGTCAACAATCAAATCGTCGATTTTGAAAAGCACTTTTGGCAACCGGAAATCAGTGGTCAGTAATCAGTAACGAGTAGGCAGTGGCAGTAATAAGTTGGCAAGCTGTTTTTCGGCTATAAATTGTAATTATCCCATCATCAAAAACTTTTCCCTTTTCCCTTTTCCCTTTTAACTATTTTCAAACTATCTTTGCAATCTAAATTCAGTTTAAATAAACACAGCTGAAAAGTTTAATTATAATTCAAAATGAAACTAGATAGAAAAGAAATCTTAGCGGCATTGGAAACCATTACCATCGCAGGCGAAGGCAAAAATATGGTGGAAAGCGGTGCAGTGAAAAACGTGCTGACTTTCGGTAACGAAGTCGTGGTCGATTTAGTAATCTCGACACCGGCTATGCACATCAAAAAACGTGCGGAAGACGACATCAAAAAACTCATCCACGATAAATTTTCACCCGATGCTGTGGTGAAAGTCAACATCAAGGTAGAAACACCCGAGCAAAATCCCAATCAAATCAAAGGCAAAGCCATTCCGGGCATCAGCAACATTATTGCGGTTGCTTCGGGTAAAGGCGGTGTAGGTAAGTCTACCGTTACGGCTAACTTAGCGGTAACTTTGGCCAAAATGGGTTTCAAAGTCGGAGTGCTTGATGCCGATATTTACGGACCGTCAATGCCAATCATGTTCGATGTAGAAAACGAAAAACCGCTTTCTGTTGAAGTCGACGGCAAATCAAAAATGAAACCTATCGAAAGCTACGAAATCAAATTGCTTTCTATCGGATTCTTTACCGCTCCGAGTCAGGCCGTAATTTGGCGTGGACCAATGGCAGCCAAAGCCTTGAACCAAATGATATTCGACGCCGCTTGGGGCGAACTCGATTTCATGCTAATCGATTTACCACCGGGAACGGGTGACATTCATTTGTCTATCATGCAATCCTTGCCGATTACCGGCGCTGTTGTCGTGAGTACACCGCAAGCCGTAGCTTTAGCCGATGCTAAAAAAGGCGTGTCCATGTTCTTGTCCGACAGCATCAACGTTCCGGTTTTAGGAATTATCGAAAATATGGCTTACTTCACACCCGAAGAATTGCCTAACAACAAATATTACATCTTCGGAAAAGAAGGGGCAAAAAACCTGGCAGCCGACTTAAATGTGCCGTTTTTAGGTGAAGTGCCATTGGTACAAAGCATCCGTGAAGCCGGTGATTACGGTCGTCCTGCAGCTTTGCAAACCGCCTCGGTGATCGAAAATGTATTCGAAGAAATTACCCGAAATGTGGTACAAGAAACGGTAAATCGTAACGAAAGTTTACCACCAACCGAAGCAATCAAAATAACAACCATGGCCGGCTGTTCGGCGGTTAAAGGAAAATAATTTAATTTGAAAATTTGAGAATTTGAAAATGTGTGTAATTCTAAATCTTCAAATCCTCAAATCTTCAAATCTTCAAATTAAAAATTATGACTAACGAAGAATTAATTGTCAATATCGAAAAAGCCCTCGACGAAATCAGACCGTTTCTGAATTCCGATGGCGGCGATATCAGTTTGGTTTCCATTGAGGATCAAAAACACGTTAAAGTGCGTCTTCAAGGCGCTTGTACTTCTTGTAGTTTAAGTATCAGCACCATGAAAGCCGGAGTCGAAACCACGATTAAAAAATACGCGCCACAAATAGAAACGGTAGAAAACGTAGCTTAATTTGGGCGTTGCCTCGTCCGAAAGACGAGGCCGGGCTGTCCGCAGTACACGGTACTTGCTCCCATCCCTAACGCATTCTTTGCTAAGTATGATAAAAATCATAAAATAAAAGTTCAGGGTTAAAGACCTTAGCGCCTTAAAACCTCAGAACCTCAGAACCTCAAAAAATGATTGAAACAGATATACTGATTATCGGTGCCGGGCCAACAGGTTTATTCGCCGTTTTCGAAGCCGGATTATTAAAACTAAAATGCCACATTATTGATGCTTTGCCGCAACCCGGCGGTCAATTAGCAGAATTGTATCCCAAAAAACCCATCTACGACATTCCCGGTTATCCCGAGGTGTTAGCCGGTGATTTGGTGACCAATTTGATGGAGCAAATCAAACAATTCCAACCCGGATTTACCTTAGGCGAAACCGCAGAAACCATTGAAAAATTGGAAGACGGCAGTTTTATCGTAACCACTAACGAAGGGACAAAGCATTTGGCCAAAGCGATAGCTATAGCCGGTGGTTTGGGAACTTTCGAACCCAGAAAACCTATTCTGAAAGACATAGAGTTTTACGAAAAAGAAGACCGAGGTGTAGACTATTTTGTCAAAGATCCTGAAAAATACAGAGGCAAAAACATCGTGATTTCAGGCGGTGGCGATTCGGCTTTAGATTGGAGTATTTTCCTTTCTGATGTAGCTGCATCCGTGACTTTAGTTCACCGCAGAAACGAATTCCGAGGGGCTTTAGATTCTGTGGAGAAAGTACAGGAATTAAAATCGGCCGGAAAAATAAAACTAATCACACCGGGAGAAGTGGTAGGCTTTAAAGGTTCAGAACGCATCGAATCGGTTGATATTGAAGTCAACGGCGCCCGCATGAATGTGGTAACCGATTATTTTATCCCGCTTTTCGGATTAACTCCAAAATTAGGACCCATCGCCAATTGGGGTTTGGAAATTGAAAAGAATGCAATTAAAGTTAATAACGCCTTAGATTACCAAACGAACATCGAAGGCATTTACGCCATTGGTGACGTGAATATTTATCCGGGTAAATTAAAATTGATTCTTTGTGGTTTCCACGAAGCGACTTTGATGTGCCAAAGTGTTTACAATCGTTTAAATCCCGGGAAGAAATATGTGTTGAAGTACACCACCGTTTCCGGTGTAGACGGATTTGACGGCACTCGTAAAGAAGCCGAAAAAGCAGTAGTAAAATCAATAGAATAACATGGCAAACGACGTAACCATCACCATCACCGACCGAGAAGGTGTTACCCACGAAGTACAGGCACCAACCGATATGAACATGAACATCATGGAACTAGTTCGGGCCTACGAATTAGCTCCGGAAGGAACCATTGGCATCTGTGGCGGTATGGCCATGTGTGCTTCTTGCCAGTGTTATGTGTTAAATGATTTCCCGTTGCCTGAAAAAAATCCTGATGAAGAAGCTATGTTATGGGAAGCTTTCAATGTGAAAGAAAACAGTCGTTTGGGTTGTCAAATTCACATCACTGAAGATTTAAACGGATTGGAAATAGAATTGGCACCGGAAGCTTAATTACAAATCTAATTTCTCCTTCGCCAAGGGCAAAATCCTTTCAACAAATTTAGCATAAGCAATCGTAGAAGGATGCAATCCGTCACTAGCTACTAATTCGGGTTGCTCCAGTCCTAATCTTGTAATATCGGTGATGTTGATAAAAGTTATGCCATTGGTGTTGCAATAATTTTGAGCATAAGCATTATATGCATCCAATTGATTAGAAATAGTCGCCGGATTCGAAGTGCCTTGACCATAAGGTGTATAAGCATAATCCGGAATCGAAACCACAATCAAATTGTTTTTATCGCCTTTTCCTCTGGCAATTGCAGTGTTTACCAATTCTACAAATTCTTGTTCGTATAAACTAAAAGGTCTGTTTTGGTATTGGTTGTTGACGCCAATTAAAAGCGTTACCAAATCATAATCACTAGTTAAAGGTTCGCTGGTTGTTGCCCATTTCAAATCAGAGGTTGTCCAGCCGGTTTCTGCTATGAGTTTGATGGAAAAAGTGTCGTCAGTATTTAGATATTGGCGAAGGCTGTCTTTTAATTGTTCCGGGAATCGACAATCTACACAAACGTTTTGTCCATAAGTATAACTGTCACCCAAGGCTAAATATTTATAGTTTATTGGTGCGGCTTCAGTATCATCTTCATCCGAGTTACAACCTATGAATGACAGGATTATAAAGAGGGCGAAGCCTATTTGAAGAGCATATTTCATAAGCCTTGGAAAAAAGGTGGTGGTTAAGCCAACTCTAAATGGGTTTCTATCTTCTCTTCGATGGCATTCCAAAGTCCGATTCTTTTTTCTAAAGCCAAAACCGAAACTTCTTCGACTTCTTTCCATTTTTGCGCATCGTTTTGACAAAGCTCGGTAATCATTTGCATTGCCATCGGACCGTGTTCGTCGGCGTCTAATTCGATATGTCTTTCGAAATAATAAATCAATTTAGACAAATCAACATCGGGGAAATTCTGTTGGAAGTTCTTTAAGATTTCAGTAAACATATTCGGGATCAAATCTTCTCTTCCAAAAGTAAAAGCGGCAGCAATTTTGTGCACTTTACCTTCTTCAATCACGCGGAAAGTAAAGTCGAGAAAGGCTTTTACCTCAGGATGTAAATCACTTTGTTTGATTGCGATAAACACGTTTTTGGTATCAATTACATTTTGGAGAAAAGCTTCCAATTCTTTGGTACAAGCACCACAGCTTTGCATGGCTTCTACATACATTTCAAAATGGCTTAAACGTTTTCCGTCTAAAGTCAAGTCGCTTTCCTCGGCCAAAACAATCTCGTTAATCAAATACCTAGTTTCCGGATTGGCGGAAGCAAACCATGGCGTAGTCGTACAAGTTAATTTGCTTTGCAAAGCTTTTAAAAGCGACATAAAATCCCAAACGGCATATACGTGACTTTCGAGGAATTTATGCAAGTCGTCAATGCTTTTAACTTTTTCGTACAAAGGATGGTGTAGTAAAATATCTTTTTGAGGTTGGATTTTCTCGTTGATGGCAGAAATGGTCATAGCTTTTTTATAGTAATTACGAAAGATAAAAAATTTTAGTTTCCAATATTGAACAAAAGTAAAAATGCTTCCCCAAACAGAGAAGCATTTTATATCAATTTTATTGATTGTTTAATCTATTATTTAAAGGCCGGAATTCCGGTAATATCCGCTCCGGTAATCAGCAAGTGAATGTCGTGTGTTCCTTCATAAGTAATCACACTTTCTAAGTTCATACTGTGACGCATAATCGAGTATTCTCCGGTGATTCCCATACCGCCTAACATTTGACGTGCTTCACGGGCAATATTGATGGCCATATCCACATTGTTTCTTTTCGCCATCGAAATTTGAGCAGTAGTCGCTTTGCCTTCATTTCTCAAAACGCCTAAACGCCAAGTCAACAATTGGGCTTTGGTAATTTCGGTAATCATTTCGGCTAATTTCTTTTGTTGCAATTGAAAACCGGCAATTGGTTTGTCAAATTGAATTCTTTCTTTGGCATAACGCAAAGCCGTATCGTAACAATCCATAGCCGCACCGATAGCACCCCAAGCGATTCCGTAACGAGCAGAATCCAAACACATCATTGGCGCACCTAGTCCCGATTTGCCCGGCATTAAGTTTTCTTTCGGTACTTTCACGTTGTCAAAAATTAATTCGCCGGTAGCCGAAGCACGCAAAGACCATTTGTTATGGGTTTCAGGAGTCGTAAAGCCTTCCATACCTCGTTCTACGATTAATCCGTGAATTCTGCCTTCTTCATTTTTGGCCCAAACCACTGCGATGTCTGCAAATGGCGCATTCGAAATCCACATTTTGGCACCGTTCAATAAATAATGGTCGCCCATGTCTTTAAAGTTGGTCACCATGCCGCTCGGGTTCGAACCATAATCGGGCTCGGTCAATCCGAAACAGCCCATGAATTCTCCGGTGGCTAATTTGGGTAAGTATTTTTGACGTTGTTCTTCGGTTCCGAATTTCCAAATCGGATACATCACCAAAGACGATTGTACCGATGAGGTTGAACGCACTCCAGAGTCGCCTCTTTCAATTTCCTGCATGATTAAACCATACGAAATTTGGTCTAAACCGGCACCGCCGTATTCTTCTGGAATGTAAGGGCCAAATCCACCAATTTCTCCCAAACCTTTGATGATTTGTTTGGGGAATTCCGCACGCTGTGCATAATCTTCAATGATAGGCGATACTTCACGTTTCACCCATGCACGCGCAGAATCACGCACTAATTTGTGTTCTTCCGTTAATAAATCGTCTAAATTGTAGTAATCAGGAGCTTGAAATAAATCGGGTCGCATAGTTTAAAATTTGATTTACGAAAACGTTTGCAAAGCTACGCAATCTAACTTAAAATCTCAATCAACAATTGTTATAATTTTTTGAAGCTTTATCCGGCTGTCCATTATATCTTTTACCCCTAATCGGGGTAAAAGGATGCCATTCCCATCCGGGCTAGTGAAATGTTGGAATAGGAAACTATTTCAATTGGTCAAACTCGGCTTTTTTGGTCAGTAAGAATTCCAAGATGGTCAATTCATCGTTTTTTTGGGTTACTGTTTTTGATTTCGGATCAGCTTCGCAATAGGCAAGGAATCTTCCTGTATCTTCGGGTTTTACTTTGAGTGTTTTGGTGAAAAAGGATTCATTAAAATTGGCTTTGGCATAGAGTATAAAAGGAATGGCTTCTTGTTTTTCTTCTTTAGGCTTGTTTCCTTTGAATAACTTTCCAATCATTTTGCCTATCTGAATAAAATCGACGCCGTTTTCAATCTCACCGGTGTAAACGCCTTGGACTTTGGGTGCGTTGCTTTGTTTTTCAATCTGAGCCATTTTAAGTTCGTTATAAGATACCGATTCGAGTTTAATGGCTTTTACCTGCAGAATTTCCACTTCTTTAAGCGGAATCGGGTTTTCGGACAGCTTGATAAAAACACCGGCTTTGTCAAAATCTTCAGCCGTTACTGTATATTTTTGGTCGGTAAAGTGTGATGAAAGTAGGACAAGCACATCGTCAACTTTGGCTTCAATTTCAAACTGACCCAGTGTATTGGTTCGGGTCATTTTTTTGGTGTTGTAATTGATAACCTCAATGTTTTGTTGGTAACTGCCTTGATAAGAAACTTGTCCGCGTATCAGTTTTGTAGTTTGGCTTAGGCAGGTACACGAAAACAATAAAAAGAAAAAGGTAGAAATTTTTGTCATAAGGATTTGAGTTACTGGCTTTAGACATAAAGTTACTCAAATTGCCCGGTGAAAATTCAGAAGGGTTTGTTAAATGTGTTTAATAAAAAGTTAAACTTAAAAGTGTATCTTAGAACGGTGTTAATTTTTATTATGAGAAAACAGTTTGCAATTTCGTTTTGTTTTACGACGCATTTGCTTCAAGCGCAAATCATAGTGCATTTGAAAGACAAAGATTCTAAAACACCGGTAGCTTACGCCAATATTTGGAAATCGGAATCATTATACAAAACAGCTGATTCTTCGGGAGTTTTTAGGGTTGATGCCAAAGACATGACTAATTATTTAAAAATTACTTGTGTCGGATATCATGATACCCTTGCTGAAATTAAGGAAGAAATATTACTCAGGCCGAATAGAATGGAGTTGGCGGAAGTAAAATTGGTCAAGCGCAGATTTGAAAATAAGGTAAAATTGGGCAAAGCCAAAAGAGGCAGTAATCACTATGGAGTTCAATGGGATACTAAAATGGCCATGACGGCCAAATATTTTCCCAATAAGACAGGTACTGGTAAATATCTCAGTAAGGCAAAATTCTATGCTACCGCCACCACTAAAAACCGACTGATAAGCGTTTTGGTGTATTCTATTGGGAACGACGGAAAACCTGATGAAATACTAAATACGGAACAATTGGTTTGCAAACTCAAAAAAGGAACGCATGTAGTTGAGGCAGATTTGAATACTTTGAATATCGAGTTTCCGAACAACGGTATTTTTATCATTATTCAGCATCCGTTGTTGGAGCAGAATAAAAACTACAATCCGGAAAGTACTAATCCCAATGCTTTTTTTTACGAGCCTTTAATTTCCATTGATCCTGTTAAAGAATACAAAGATTCTTGGTATTTTAAGGATGGGAAATGGAATCAAAGCCCTTGGTACTCTGTTAATATTGAACTTCAGCTCACGGATTAATTACATTTTTAAATAAAAATCCTTAGTCAAGGTAACATAGTCTTCCGTGTATTGATGACGTGCCGTTTCGATGATGAGTTCATCAAGGACAATCTCTTTTTTTTCGGCAAAGGAAAAGGCGAGTAAACTTCTTTTGATTTCAGTAGTTGGTGTGCCTTTTACACGGGTAATTTTGAAGGGAAATAAATTACATTCTTTGGCCAAAGCAATAAATCGTTCTTCTTCTTTAAAAGGAATAATAACCGAAAAAATTCCGTTCTCTGAAAGTAAGACCGAAGCGGCTTCGATTAAATCTTCAAAAGGCAAAGCGTCCTGAAAACGGGCCAAATCTCTTGATTCATTTTCGGTTTTGTAATCTTCGCTATAGAATGGCGGATTGGAAACAATTAAGTCGTATTCTTCGTCTTCCAAATCTTCCATAAAATCGTCGAGCGAAGCGTGAAAACAAAACAAGCGATCGTTCCAAGGCGAGTTTTCGAAATTGTCTACGCATTGTTCGAAGGCGTTTTCGTCGATTTCAATAGCGTCTATTTGCTCGGCATGACTTCTTTGGGCCAACATTAAAGCCAAAATTCCGGTTCCCGAACCAATGTCTAAAACCGAAAACGGGTGATGTTTAATGGGTGTCCAAGCACCAAGCAAAACGCCATCGGTACCGACTTTCATCGCGCAGCGGTCTTGTTGGATGGAGAATTGTTTGAATTGAAACATTTGATTTAAGCAGGTATTAATAGCCCCGATTGGAGCTGGCTACCATGTAGCGCGGAAAGCGGGAAATAGCTCCTAAAGATACATTTCGATTAGACCTTCCGGCAAATCCATGAGGACTTTTTTGTTTTCTCTGTCGATTTTTACCAAAAATTGATCAATCATTGGGACTAATATTTCGACAGTGCCATTTACCACTTCGAATAGCGGTTGGGCTGAAGTGTCATTGATCGAAACGATTTTGCCAAAAACGCCCAGGCGTTTGTCTTCGATTTCAAAACCAATCACTTCGTGGAAATAGAATTTGTTGCCTTCCAGTTTGGGTAACATGTTTAAAGGAAGGTAAATTTCACAGCCTATCATTTTATCGGCTTCTTCCTCGGTATCGACATCTTCAAATTTTACGCGAAGAAAGTCGTTTTTATGGAGTGCGCTATTTTCAATAAAAAATGGAATCAGATCTTTGTTGAACTCAACAAATACTGATTCCATGTTTTCATATAATTCGGGTTCGTCTGTGTCTAAATAGATGAGGACTTCCCCTTTGAAACTGAATTTTTTGGCAATTTTACCTAAATAGAAACAATCTTCTTTACGCATGATTGCCTAAAATATTAAGCTTCTGTTTCTTCGCTTGCTTCTTCAGCAGCAGGAGCTTCTTCAGCAGCAGGAGCTTCTTCAGCTACAACTTCCGGAGCTTCTTCAGCAGCAGGAGTTTCTTCAACAGCAACTTCAGCTACCATTTCAGGAGCTTCTTCAGCTACAGTTTCCTCAACAGCTACTTCTTCCGCTACTTCTTCTTCTACTTTTGCAGCTTCAAGAGCGGCAGCAGCGCGTTTGTCATTAGCTTCTTTTTCAGCTTTTAAAGCTTTTGCTTTAGCAGCTTCTTGTGCTTTTGATAATCCTTCTTTTTTAGCGGTTACTTTACCGGCTTTTTCCTCTAACCATTTAGCCAATTTAGCATCAGCTTGTTCTTGCGTTAAAGCTCCTTTGCGAACGCCTCCGTCAAGGTGGTGTTTCATCAAAGCACCTTTGTAAGAAAGGATAGCTCTTGCAGTATCTGTTGGTTGAGCACCATTGTGTAACCATTGTACCGCTTGGTCAAGGTTTAAATCAATAGTGGCAGGATTAGTGTTTGGATTGTAAACGCCTAATTTTTCTAAGAATTTACCATCTCTTTTAGAACGAGCATCAGCGGCTACGATCCAGTAAAAAGGTTTCCCTTTTTTTCCGTGTCTTTGTAATCTAATTTTTACTGACATAATCTTTTTGATTAATTTGAGGTACTCGACCTCGGTTATTTAAGGGCGCAAAGATAGTTATTTTTTGAAAACAAACTAATAGGAAACTATATTTTTATGGTCAACTGCTTGTAATAACTAACTTTAACGTTATTTTTTTAAAATTTAATTAGCATTTTTATATTAAAAAGTTATTTTTGTGGAGAAATACATTGAAAAAATGAAAAGATTTTTGTCCCTTATTTTAGTTGCAGTTGCCATGTACTCTTGTCAAGAAGACGTCAAATTTAATGATCCCGGTTTCCAAGGGTTAAAAGATGATGTATATTGGAGAGCAAATGACGCAAGAGCCTATTTATCATCTGCCGGAAGGTTGACTATCGAAGCTTTGACAGAATATGAGCAAGTTACTTTAAATACCACCAATGCTAATTTAGGTACTTATGTTTTGGGTACTACTAATACCAATAATGCAGCGCGTTACTATTCTAGTTTAGACGGTGTTGAATTGGAATACGCTACTATGGCGGTTCCCGGACCGGTATCCTCTATTCAAATAGTTTCCGGAGGAACAGGATATACCAGTGGAACATCCATTCCAACAACCGGAGGAACAGGCAGTGGATTATCTGTTAATGTTACGGCCAACAGCGCAGGAGTAGTTACAGGATTAACCCTTTCTTCAAGAGGAAATGCTTACACCGCTGGCGATTTGATTACCGTATCCGGTGGAAATTTAAATTGTACTTTCAGAGTATTTAATGTCCAAAACAGTAATGGTGAAATTCAAATCACGGAGTATGACAATGTGAATATGACCATTTCGGGGAAATTTAAATTCAATGCGGCGAATGTTAACAACAATCCGTTTGTGCCTGAAATTTTAAATTTTCAATACGGAGAATTTTATAAGATCCCGATTTTTCCATCTCTTTAAGAATCAATTAATTTGCAATATACAAGCCATCTTCGGATGGCTTTTTTATTTATTTGTAATAAAGTCCAAATTTATAGCGGTTTACGTTTTATTTAGGTTACCTTTGTGACTGAATTTTAAATATACAATATGAACATTTTTGTTGGGAGTCTTCCGTTTAGTATAGACGAAGCAGATTTAAGAGAATCTTTCGAGGTTTATGGTACGGTTAATTCCGTAAAAGTTATTACTGATAAATTTACCGGAAGAAGTAAAGGATTTGGTTTTGTTGAAATGGAAAATGATACTGAAGCGGAAAAAGCGATTCAGGAATTAAACGGTGCCACTGTTGAAGGGCGTACCATTGTGGTAAATAAATCGGAACCAAAACCGGAAGGCGAAAGAAGAAGCTTTAACAACAATCGTTCAGGCGGTGGTTATAACGGAGGCGGAAACAGAGGAAGATACTAACGTATTCTCTTTACAGATACTTTAAAAGCCAACTCATTCGAGTTGGCTTTTTTTGTTGATAACTAAAATTGATTTCCTAAGTCTGAAAACGTATTTTTGAAACTGTTCCGATGGTTATTCTTTTGCCCAAATGCCAATCGGAGTTTAGAATTTTAATTTTGGGATTTTACACCTATGTATTTAATTTTTGATACCGAAACTACCGGTTTGCCCCGAAATTGGGCTGCACCCATTTCTGATACGAGCAATTGGCCACGCTGTATTCAAATTGCATGGCAGTTGCATGATGCTATGGGAAATCTGATAGAACATCAGGATTATTTGGTCAAACCCGAAGGTTTTAATATTCCCTATGATGCTGAGAGAATTCATGGTATTTCTACTGAATTAGCCCAAGAACAAGGGATTTCCTTGGCTGAAGTTTTAGAGAAATTCAATGCTGCCTTGTCCAAAGCCAAATTTATTGTAGGGCAAAATGTTGGCTTTGATGTCAACATTATGGGATGTGAATTCTATCGTTTAGGCGTAAATTCTCCTATGGCTGCCATGCCGGTTTTAGATACGTGTACCGAAGTTACCGCCGAACTTTTAAAATTGCCCGGAGGACGCGGCGGAAAATACAAATTACCAACGTTAACCGAACTTCACGGCTATTTGTTTGGCGTACCATTTGCCGAAGCTCACAATGCGACAGCCGACGTTGAAGCCACAACACGTTGTTTCTTAGAGTTAATCCGAAGAGAAATTTTTACCAAAGAAGAACTCGATGTTCCGGCAGATTATTTCAAAGAATTTGGCGAAAATAATCCGAAGGAAATTCAACTGATAGGATTAAAACACATCAACCTCAAACAAGCTTCGGAGGAGATTAGAAAGCAATTTCAGCCACAAGAAGTTGTTACACCAACCCACCAAGAAAAGCAAATTCATCAGGATGTTACCGCTGTTGATTTTGTACACCTGCACAATCATACCCAATTCTCCGTATTGCAATCGACCATCAGTGTCAAAGATTTGGTTAATGCTGCCGTGCAAAACAAAATGCCGGCCGTAGCCATGACCGATCATGCGAATTTGATGGGTGCTTTTCATTTTGTGCGTGATATTTTATACCACAATAAATCGGCACAAGCCAAAAATAAAGAGGTAGAGGATAAAGGAGAAACACCAACAGAAACGATTGTAAAACCTATAGTAGGTTGCGAATTTTATGTTTGTGAAGATTTAAAAGACAAATCCCGAAAAGACAACGGTTACCAAATCGTTTTCTTGGCCAAAACCAAAAAAGGCTATCACAATTTGGCCAAATTATCCTCCATAGCTTACACCGAAGGGTTTTATTATGTGCCCAGAATCGACAAAAAAGTCATCCAAGAATACAAAGAAGACCTTATCGTACTTTCCGGAAATCTCTATGGAGAAATCCCAAGTAAAGTTTTAAATATCGGAGAAAATCAAGCGGAAGAAGCACTCGTTTGGTGGAAACAAGTTTTTGGAGAAGACTTCTACATCGAGTTAATGCGACACAATCAGGAAGATGAAAATCGCGTGAATGTTTCCTTGATTTCATTGGCTAAAAAGCATCATGTAAAAACCGTTGCTACCAATAATGTTTTCTATATCAATAAAGAAGATGCCAATGCGCACGACATTTTGTTGTGTGTGCGCGATGGTGAAAAACAGTCTACGCCTATAGGTCGCGGTCGCGGTTATCGTTATGGGTTTAACAATCAGGAATACTATTTCAAATCGGGTGACGAAATGAAAAAGCTCTTCCACGATTTGCCCGAAGCCATTGCCACTACGGAAGAGATAGTCAATAAAATAGAAATTTACGATTTGTCTCGTGAAGTCTTGTTGCCTAAATTTGATATTCCAACCGAATTTTTAGTACCCGAAGATGAAGCAGACGGCGGTAAACGAGGTGAAAACAAATACTTGGCTCACTTAACTTTTGAAGGCGCTAAAAAGCGCTACGGAGAAATCACTCCCGAAATACAAGAGCGTCTGGACTTCGAGTTGAAAACCATTGAAAACACCGGTTATCCGGGTTACTTTTTGATTGTACAGGATTTCATCGCTGCGGCCCGAAGCATGGATGTTTCGGTTGGTCCGGGTCGTGGTTCTGCGGCAGGTTCGGTAGTAGCCTATTGTCTTGGGATTACCAATATCGACCCCTTGTTATATGATTTGCTTTTTGAGCGTTTCCTAAATCCCGATCGTGTGTCAATGCCCGATATTGATATTGATTTTGATGACGAAGGCCGAAGTCGTGTAATGGATTATGTAATCAATAAATACGGTTCCAAGCAAGTAGCACAAATTATTACCTACGGTACGATGGCCGCGAAATCATCGGTTCGCGATACGGCTCGTGTACTCGATTTACCGTTATTTGAAGCCGATAAAATAGCTAAGTTGATTCCGACCACGTTGAATTTAGCTAAAATATTCACGCTCGATAACGACAAATTAAAAGCGGCATTAAGAGCGGAAGAGTTTGATAAAGTCAAAGAGTTAATTGAGTTAGCCAATGGAAACGATTTAGGCAGCGAAACCATTCAACAAGCCAAAATATTAGAAGGAAACTTAAGAAATACCGGTATTCACGCTTGCGGTGTGATTATTACGCCGGATGACATCACGAATTTCGTTCCGGTGGCAACCGCCAAAGATTCGGATTTGTATGTCACCCAATTTGACAACTCGGTCGTAGAAAGTGCCGGTTTGCTCAAAATGGACTTCTTGGGTTTGAAAACCCTAACGTTGATTAAAGACACCGTTAAACTCGTAAAATACCGCACCGGAATTGAACTCGATCCCGATTCATTTCCGATTGATGATGTAAAAACATATGAGTTGTTCCAAAGGGGCGAAACAGTTGGGATTTTCCAATATGAGTCGCCCGGAATGCAAAAATACCTCAAAGATTTAAAGCCAACGGTTTTCGGAGATTTGATTGCAATGAACGCCCTTTATCGTCCCGGACCATTAGAATATATCCCGTCATTCGTTCGCCGTAAAAACGGTGAAGAGCCTATTGTATACGATTTAGAAGCTTGTGAAGAATATTTAAAAGATACTTACGGTATCACGGTTTACCAAGAACAGGTAATGCTTTTGTCCCAAAAATTAGCCAGTTTCTCCAAAGGTGACGCTGACGTACTGCGAAAAGCGATGGGTAAAAAGCAAAAGGATGTTTTGGATAAAATGAAATCCAAATTCATCGACCAAGCCGTTGCTAATGGGCACGATGCCGAGAAATTGGAAAAAATTTGGAAGGACTGGGAAGCTTTTGCGCAGTATGCTTTCAACAAATCACACTCAACTTGTTACGCCTGGATTGCTTACCAAACCGCTTATTTAAAAGCGCATTATCCGGCAGAATATATGGCGGCTGTACTGTCTAATAACATGAATGATATCAAACAGGTATCATTCTTTATGGAAGAATGTAAGCGTATGGGCTTACAGGTTTTAGGACCGGATGTGAATGAGAGTTATTACAAGTTTACCGTAAATGAAAATTACGCGGTTCGCTTCGGAATGGGCGCTATTAAAGGTGTCGGAATGGGTGCCGTTGAAACCATCGTAAACAACAGAAAAGAAGGCAAGTACAAATCGATTTTTGATTTGGCCAAACGAATAGATTTACGCGCAGCAAATAAAAAAGCCTTTGAGAACTTAGCCTTGGCCGGAGGATTTGATTGTTTTTCGGATACGCATCGAGCACAATATTTCCATACCGATGGGGATAACATCACTTTTTATGAAAAAGCGATGCGTTATGGCGCCAAGTTTCAGGAAAATGAAAATTCTTCACAGGTTAGTTTATTTGGCGATGCCAGTGATGTTCAAATAGCCGAACCAACCGTTCCGCCATGCGAGGATTGGAGCACTATGGAAAAATTAGCCAAGGAAAAAGAAGTGGTCGGGATTTATATTTCGGGTCATCCTTTGGACGATTTTAAATTTGAAATGAAATACTTCTGCAGCAGCAAATTAGAGCATCTGAAAAATTTAAACAGCTACGTCGGCAAGACTTTAACCTTTGCCGGAATTGTAACCAATGTGCAATACAAAACCGCCAAAAATGGTAAAGATTGGGCCATGTTTACTTTGGAAGGTTATGATGAAAGTCACGAGTTCAGAATCTTCGACGAAGAGTATCTCAAGTTCCGTCATTTCTTGGTCAACAACCAATTTGTATACTTCAAAGTCACCGTAAAAGACGGCTGGGTCAACCGAGAAACCGGTAAAAAATCGGAACCTCGAATCCAATTTGCTGATGTAAAACAGCTTCAAGATGTGTTGCCGCAATTCGCCAAAAAGTTGAGTATCCAAATGGATATTCATGATTTGCACCAAAATTTCATCCAGCAATTGAACCAAATATTTACGGCCAATAAAGGGGATAATACCGTAACTTTTGAAATCGTAGAGCAAGAGAAAGTTAAAAAAGTTGTCGAGTCCGTACCTAAAATCGCCGTAGAAGAGGAAGCTAATTCAGAAGCCGAAACCCTCGAAGAGGTAGCTGTTGACATTCCGTTAATAGAAGAAGAAATTCAAGTGGTGACCAAGGTTACGCTGCCAAGCCGAAAATTAAAAATCAAAATCTCAACCGAATTGCTCCATGAGTTAGAAAAGTTGGGATTGAATTTTAAACTGAATTAATTTCATCACTTCCTTTGAAGTTAAGCAATGCCAGGGCGTATATAAAAGATGGCGCCGCAACTCTCATGCCGGTATGGTTTACAGTAAGTAGCCAAAAAGCAAAAAGACACAGCAAATACACGTTTCTTTTGTCTTTCAAATAGAGTAAAAGAGGAGTAAAAAGCAGGATCAAAATACCGGCTATCCCAAACAGTCCGTGTTCGGCCAACATTCTGGTGATTTCGTTGTGCGTTGAAATACTCGAGCCGTGTGCTAAGCTGCGATTTTCTTTGGTTTTTCCGACACCAACACCCATAACGGGATTCTTTTTGAATTGATTTATTTCATCCAAAGCAATATCATTTCTGCCTTCGGTTTCATAAGATTTGTATAAGCCCGATGGATTTTGATTGTTGTATCGCTTAAACAAAAGCCCATCGGTTTGACAAGAACCTAAAGCAAATATCAAAGGGAAAGCCAGCGAAGCTAAAGTTAGTTTCAGTCTAATAGGAATGTATTGCTTATAATTGATCAGAATAAAAATCACCAAAACAATCACCATAATCACAGCGGTAACCATACCGCCTCTCGAAAAAGTCATCAAACCTCTGTAATAAATAAAGCAAAAGACAAAGGTGTTAATGATTAGTATGGCTTTGGAAGCAGAGGACAAAAAGAACCGTAAGAAGAAAACAAACATCCCAAGTCCTAAAAGCGTTGCCATCTGATTCGGGGCATAATTACCCGAGAGAAAAACCTGAGATTCAGTATTGTTAACCACCGCTTCACTAACCGGAAATTTTACAAACAAAAAAGTGCAACAAGCTAAAACCGGTAAGCCAATGCCGAGCAAAATGTTATCAACTTCTCTTCGGGTTATCGCTCTTTTATAAGTATATAAAGAAGCAATACCCAAACAAACCGGTCCTAAGAGATCAAAGAATATTTTTTTTCTGATGTCAAGGTTGAGGCTGTCTAAGGCGATAAAAACACTGGGAATTAGGAACAGCAGAAAAGCCCAATACGGATAAGCCTTTTTAGAAAAACCGCTGTAATAAAAACCTAAGGCAATAAAAAACAGCACAAAATACCGACCGTATTCATGAAACGGGTTGCCCTGAGTGGTTCTTAAAAATACTTCGCTGCCCACTATATAAGCCGCCACATAAAGCACTTCATGGTTTTGATTTTTGTTCTTAATAACAAAATACAAACCGACTCCAACAATCAGCAAGGCATAAACCTTCGCAAGCAAAGGGAAAAAGGCAATCAAGACACCAATGCCTACATGGCCGAGGATTAGTTTGATATAGTCTTTGTCAGTCATCAGAAGTAAGATATTGGAAACAAATATAACTTAAAATACAAGCTGACAAAATCCGAATTAAAAATTAAGCAGTCATCAGCTTTGCAAATGCAGTTATAGTCAAATCTAATTTTTTTAGTACAGAAATACCAAATAAAATGCCTAATTTTGCCTTCAAATAAATACAATAATTTTAAAAAAATAAAATATGGCTTTAGCAATTACCGATGCTACTTTTGACGAAGTAGTATTAAAATCAGACAAACCCGTAGTAGTCGATTTTTGGGCAGCTTGGTGTGGTCCTTGTCGTATGGTTGGTCCGGTTATCGATGAGATATCTTCAGAATACGAAGGCAAAGCAGTGGTTGGAAAAGTAGACGTAGATGCAAACCAAGAGTTTGCTGCCAAATACGGCGTGCGTAACATTCCAACGGTTTTGGTGTTCCAAAACGGTGAAGTAGTAGGACGTCAAGTAGGCGTTGCTCCAAAGAAAACTTATACCGATGCTATCGACGCCTTGTTGTAAAATACCAATGAAAAAGAAACTAAGGTCTAACGAAAGTTAGGCCTTTTTTTATGGTCAGAAGCATGCGTTTTGTAGTTTTTAGGACGTCCTGTCCCGCTTTCCGCACTACGCGGTAGTTTGCTCCAATCGGGGCTAAAATTCACTTTCAGCAATTTACAGGATAACTTTTTAAGTCATTCAATTTTACCTATATTTGACACGAGCCTAGCGCAAGTAGGGCGAACTGACGAAGTAATCATGAAGATTGAAGAACAAAAAGAACTCGTTTCCGGTTTTAAACATCTCGAATTATTAGCCAACCAAGTAGTGGAAGGCTTTATCTCGGGGATGCACAAATCACCTTTTCACGGATTTTCCGCCGAATTTGCAGAGCATAAAGTCTACAATTCAGGCGAAAGTACCAAGCATATCGATTGGAAATTATTTGCCAAAACCGACAGATTGTACACCAAAAAATTCGAAGAAGAAACCAACCTTCGTTGTCATTTAATAGTCGATAATTCCTCCTCGATGCATTATCCCAAATTAAAAAGCAACGAACCGTTTTACCACAATAAAATAGGGTTTTCAGTATTGGCTTCAGCCGTTTTAATGAACTTGCTCAAAAAACAACGCGATGCCGTTGGCTTAAGCGTGTATTCGGACACTTATGAATATTACGCACCCGAAAAAGGCAGCGATCGCCACCACCGCATGATTTTAAACAAGCTCGAAGAGTTGCTCGAAAATCCCAAAGTGTCTAAAAACACAGACACGATAACTTTTTTGCACCAAATAGCCGAGAAAATCCACCGACGTTCGATGATTATTTTGTTTACCGATATGTTTCAAACCGGCAATCGCGAAGCGCTATTTAATGCCCTGCAACATTTAAAACACAACAAGCATAAAGTAGTAGTGTTCCATGTCATTGATAAAAAAACCGAGCTCAACTTCAATTTCGACAACGCACCACGAAAATTTATCGATTTAGAAACCGGTGAACAAATCAATATTTTTGCCGATTCGATTAAAGAAGCCTATGAAGAAAAGGCAAATGAGTATTTCAAAACCTTAGCGATGACCTGTGCTCAAAACAAAATTAAGTACGTACCGGTAGCTGTAGAGGATTCTTTTGAAAAAATATTAACGACATACTTTGTTGAAAAACAAATGTTTGGTTAGGGCAGCTAAATCATTTTTGTTTTTTTAGATAAAAAATGTTGCAGAATTCAAAATCAGTTGTATATTTGCAACCGCAATTAAGCGATGGTTTGGTAGTTCAGTTGGTTAGAATACATGCCTGTCACGCATGGGGTCGCGGGTTCGAGTCCCGTCCAGACCGCTAAAATTGGGAAAGGATTTCAGAAATGAAATCCTTTTTTGCCCAAAATAGGTTTTTAAAAAATCTGTTTTTTGGCTTCCCAAAAAAAGCAAATGAAATGCATTTACGGATAGCAATCCTCTAAGTCATTCAAAATTAGTTGTGTTGTTTCGATACGAATTTGTAACTCGTATCAAGGTTTAGTAGTTAGACCAATGAAAAGCTTTCTCGTTTTACAACGAGATGGCTTTTTTGCTTTATAGAGGTTTGGTTTTTTTTATGTTACAATTCATTGAAAATTCGTAACTTGCGTTGTTTTGTTCAAAAAACAAACCAATTGTCAATCAACCAAACCAATAATTTATTATGAAGAAACTATTACTAACGTTTATTTTATTTTTTTCAACCTCAATCTTACTGGCCCAAAATTTTAATCAACCCTCACAATTCAACAATGTGTGTGATGACAACAATGACGGGATTGCTGAATTCTGGTTGGGAGAAATATCTTTTGAAATCTTAGGAAATTTAAATCCTCAGGATTATGCAATAACCCATCACGAGACGCAGGCAGATGCGGCTACAGGAGCCAATCCTATGTCAAGTCCTTACTCTAACATTGTTCCCAATACCCAAATTGTTTTTGTTAGAATAGTAACCCTTGCGACCAATCAGGTTACCATTTTGACCTATAACTTAAACGTCAATCCAATTCCCGAAGCACCTACTGTAACCGTTGTCAATTGTGCCAATGCTACGACAAGCTTCCCTTGTTGGAATCTAACCAGTGTTGAAGGACAAATTGTGCAAGGACAGACCTCGGTATTTGTGAGTTATTATCAGACTTTGGCAGATGCTCAAACCGGAACCAATGCTATCCCAAATCCAAGTTGCTATCTTAGCACTATAATGCCACCAAATCAACCGCCCATTTATTATACTGCAAGTTTTGCCGGAACCGGTTGTTTTTCTATAGGATTGATTGAGTTGGTTACCATTGATTGTGTGAATCCGAATTGTCCGGCACCGACACAGCTTATGGTGACTAATGTAACTCAGACTTCAGCTGTACTTGGCTGGACATCAGGAGGCAATGAAACTTCTTGGAACATTGAAATCTCCTCGAACCAAGCTCCGACTATAAGTTTTGTTACTAATGTAAATCCATATGTGGTTACCAATTTAACTTGTGATACTAACTACTTTTTCAATATTACCGCCAATTGTGATGCTTCAGGAACGAGTGCTGCTTCCAATTGGGGTGAGTTTACCACGATGGCATGTTCGCCTCAACCCGGTCAACCGGTTAATCTAAGACAGTGCGTAGGCAGTAATGGACAAGCTTGTTTCGAATTTACTTCCAATGACACTTTTATTATGAATACTTTAAATCCATCAGAGTATACGCTCACTTATCACGCTTCTTCAGCCGATGCTGAGAACGATAGCAATGCTCTGATTACGCCTTACTGTGTTTCATCTACTCAAGTAGTTTTTGCCAGATTAGAAAACAATGCTACTCAAACTTATCAAGTCTTTATTTTCTATGTAATTGTTGACACCTTTTCAGAAGTAGTTACACCATTGAACAACATGCAACAATGCGACGACAACAATGACGGTGTGGTTACTTTTGATTTAACAGCGGTGCAGGCCCAAATTAATGCAACCAATACTCTGGAATATTACCCGAGTCTGTCCAACGCCCAAAATCAAGTAGTACCGTTCACTAATCCTTCCGCTTTAAACATTGGAGTACAAAGTCAGTTCACAGCGGTTTTTGTCAGAGAAATTGTTGCGGATGGTTGCGACAATATTTATAGTTTCCAATTACAGGTTTTTGCCAATTGCAACGTGGCTTACACTTGCTCTCAAGCTAATTCATTGTGTAGTTCACTTGGTACACCTTTTGCAAATACCACCAATTTAAACAGTTCCGGTTCTGCGGCTTGTTTAAACACTACCCCAAACCCGACATGGTTTTTCTTGCCGATAAGTCAGGCCGGTAATATCAACTTACAAGTAAACCAAATGTCAAATAATGGCCAACCTTTGGATGTTGATTATGTTATGTATGGCCCTTTTACAACGCCAACTGTAGCATGCGGCAATCAAAGTATGTTATTGAGTAGTGTTGTGTCTTGTAGTTATTCCTCTGCTGCTGTAGAATATCCGTTTATTACTAATGCCTTGCCGGGACAATATTATTTATTGATGGTAACCAACTTCAGTAATCAACCGGGATTAATCACTATCACAGAAACCAATTCTACCAATACCGGTGCTATAGATTGTTCCGGATTGCGTTTAAATGCCTTTTTAGATGTTAATAATAACGGCACCCAAGATACCGGCGAACAAAACTTCCCGTTAGGGCAATTTACTTATGAAGTCAACAATAACGGAAATGTTCACAACATAGTTTCGCCAACCGGAGTTTACAATATTTATGAAACTAACGGTTCAAATTCTTATGATTTGAGTTATACCATCGACCCGAATTATTCGGCTTCCTATGGGATTACCACAGCGTCTTACAGCGATGTAAATGTTATCATTGGTGGCGGAATGCAAACTTATAATTTCCCTATAACCGTAACGCAAACCTACAATGATTTAGCAGTAAACATTGTTCCGGTCAATGCACCGAGACCGGGATTCACTTATCAAAATAAAGTGGTATATACCAATAACGGTAACCAAACCATAGCTTCAGGAACGGTTACTTTTAATCATGATCCTTTGTTGTCAATTGTAGCCAATACCCAATCGGGGACAAACCCAATTACCAACGGGTTTACCTATAATTTCTCCAACTTGTTGCCTTTTGAATCAAGAACAATGACTGTTACTCTGCAAGTTCCTACGATTCCAACAGTAACCATCGGAGGATTGCTGACTAATACTGCTTCTATAATTCCGTTAACCGGCGATGTAGTTCCGGCAAACAATTCGGCTACTAACACCCAAATTATAGTCGGAGCCTATGACCCGAATGACAAAATGGAAGCCCATGGGGAAAGCATACTGTATTCAACATTTACTTCCAATGATTACTTAACGTATACTATTCGTTTTGAAAATACCGGAACAGCCAATGCCATCAATGTTAGGGTAAATGATATTTTAGATACTCAGTTAGACGAAAATTCTATCCGAATGGTAAGTGCCAGTCATCCATACATCATGGACAGAATTGGAAACAACATCAATTGGATTTTTGATGACATCATGTTGCCACCTTCAGTAGCCAACACGAACATCGGAAAAGGGTATATTACATTCCAAATAAAACCAAGAACCGGCTATGCCATAGGTGATGTAATTCCAAATACAGCTTCTATTTATTTCGACTTTAATCCGCCGATTATTACCAATACTTTTAATACAGAATTTGTACAACAATTAGGCATAGGAGAATTTGAAAGCGCCGACTTTATTTTCTACCCGAATCCGGTTTCCGATGTGGTGACCATACAAGTTAAAAATGAAGGAACTATTGCCAATATAGCTGTTTACGATGTAACCGGTAAAACAATAATGACTCAGCAACCAACCACTACTTTGTCAATCCAAACCCTTGATTTGTCTACGGTTTCAAAAGGAATGTACTTGCTTGAAGTGACTACAGATACTAATCTCAAAGTAGTGAAGAAATTAATTGTAGAGTAAATTTCAAAACACTAAATACAAAAGCCTTCTTTCGAGAAGGCTTTTCTTTTTTAAACAAACCGTAACTTGGTGAATATAATTTCTTATTTTTGAAACTGTTAATCCGATGGAAACCTTACATGAAAAAAGCGCTCGCTTTATTTTTACTACCCTTTTGTTTTTCCTGCCAATACTTGGAGAAGAAAGTCCCTTCCGAACAAGAATTGCTCGAGCAACAAATGAAGGAAATCAATTGGAAGGAAGTCGATGAATATCCATCAGTAGGCGATTGCGAAAAACTAACCGATGCCGCCCAACGCAAACAATGTTTCTTCGACTTTTTAACCGCCGCCATCGAACAGAAATTAGCCATTGATACGTTGGCGACTATGTTCCCAAAATTAGACACTATAGAAGTCAGAGTAACCGTTTTACCCGATGCAACTTTAGAATTTAACCCCGAGTTTCCCAAAGATTCCGTGGCTTACGATACCGTCAAAATAGACAGTATACTTCGCGCGCGTTTGGTTGATTTTCCCAAAGTAAACCCGGCACTCAAAAGAGGCATTCCGGTTAAAACACAGTTTGTGCTTCCGGTGATTATTAAGCAGGAGTAATTTTTTCAGGAGCTATTTCCGACTGTCCACTATATCTTTTATTTTGACCTTCAAAATAAAAGGATGCCGCTTCCATCCGGGCTATTTAGAAAATGATCTGCCTTTCCAAGTAAAGTTTCCGAATAAAGAATATATCCCAACCAAACTCGAATAAAAAGGATAAATTATACTGGTGGCTAAAGGCAATAGCCATTGGCCTTTCAATAAGTATTTGTTGGTTTTATAAAGCAACCAATAATCCACTAAATATTTAGCCGAAAACACACCCAATAAAATACTCCAATCCAATTTTCCAATAACCGACAACCAACAACCAACAACCAAGCCCAGATTCATCAGCAAGACTATTACGGCTAAAAACTTAGCATAACTGCTTTGATAACCTGATGTTTTACTGGCCCAACGAACGCGTTGCATAAAGAAATCAAACAAGTCGTTTTCGGGTTTAGTTTTAACGATGCTTTCGGCATTTTTCAAATAATGAATTTTATCTAAGTGGTTTTTAGTCGCTTTTTGCAACAAGAAGACATCGTCACCGCTGGCATTTTTGGAAATCCCTTTGAAACCGGCTATTTCATGGAAGAGTTTTTTGGTATAAGCAAAGTTGGCACCATTACACATAAACGGTTTTCCAATCCCGAAACTGCCTATGGTAGTACCTTGTAAACTCAATAAATCCAACTGTTGGAATTGGTGAAACCAGTTGTTTTTGGTTTTGTATTTAACCGCACCGATTATCATTTCCGGTTGGTGTTTTTGGATGTAGTCGTCTAAAGTGAGCAACCAATTTGGCGGAACAGTACAATCGGCATCGGTGGTGATAATCCAATCGTGCTTAATAATCGGAACCGCTCTTCCGATAGCATCTTTTTTTGGAGAATTAGACAGGCGTAAATTTTCTAAAAGTGTAGTGTCTAAGAATTCGTGATCCAATCGCCATTTGATACATATACGTTCCGAACTGTCAGTCGAAAAGTCATCTACCATTACAATCTCAATCAATTTATAAGGATAATTCAACTTCGAAAACGATTGTAAAAGTTGGGGTAAATTCTTTTCCTCATTGCGAAACGGAACAATAATAGAGAAGGCTGTTTTAGGTTCGGGATGCGATCTTTTAAAAGATTTCACTTTATCATAGCCTAAAATCAATTGGACCATTAAGAGAACATAAACAACTAAAATCAGGCAAAGTACTATTGTAATCAATTCCATTTCGGTTTAAATTTTAAGACAAAATAACTTCCGATAACTACCGGTAACACTACATTCAACAACCACATCAGCGTGGCGATAAAAACGACTATCCATTCGTTGACGCCTAATTTTTCAAAGAAAAAAAGCGCCACACTTCCTTTGACGGCAAAGTCTAAAAACTGAAAGTTAGGTAAACAAGAAGCCAAAAAATAAACGGCTGCAATAGAAGCCATCAAAGTCAGATAAGGTAAATCTACGCCAAAAGCCACAAATAAAAAATAGTACTGATGGGAAAAAACCAAATAGCGGCCTATGGCTAATAAGATGTTTTTGCGGTGAATCGCTTTTGGAATTTCATTGATTTTTTGAAGGAGCTTAGTAATAGAATAGCCTTTAATTTTGATGGACTTCGTTAAAAATGAAATACCAAAAAGCAAGATGCAAATTCCGATTATCGTCAAAACCCAAAACTTGTAACCCAAAATCCACAATCCGATTGTTCCGAAAAGAACCGTCAAAATCATTTGAATACCATTGCAAATCAAGTTAAGGAAAATGATCTTCTTGGTCTTTTTTTTGTCGAAAAACAAGGCTTTCCCGGCGTATTCTCCTAAGCCGTTTGGGGTGAAAATACTCGCGGTAAGCGCACCAAGTACTTGTTTGGTCGATTCGCCAACAGAAATCGGTTTGATAAAGAGTACCAAATTTTGCCACTTTAGAATTTCTAAATAACGATTGGCAACGCTAAATGAAAAAATAAAAATGATTCCTAAAACCGAGAAATGGTTTTGAACTAATTTTTGAAATTGATTCCAGTCTAATTTGGGATTTTCCGTCAGCTGATGATAAATAAAATAAAAAGCACTAGTTACAATCAAAAGTTTGATTAAAAAAACGATGAATTGCTTAGCTTTGTGTGGAATTGAAATCATGAGTACAAAGAAAGCAAACTTTATACTTGAAACTTGAAACCTGAAACAAAAATCTTTTGGCCAACGAACGCATCATATTAGGAATCGACCCGGGAACCACTATCATGGGATTCGGATTGATTAAGGTTGTCAACAAAAAAATGGAGTTTGTGCAATTAAATGAACTCATTTTAAGCAAATATGATGATCACTATACCAAACTGAAAGTCATTTTTGAACGCACCATCGAACTCATAGAAACCCATCATCCGGATGAAATTGCCATCGAAGCACCGTTTTTTGGTAAAAATGTCCAATCGATGTTGAAGTTGGGCAGAGCGCAAGGAGTTGCCATGGCTGCCGGTTTATCACGTCAAATTCCGATAACGGAATACGAACCCAAAAAAATAAAAATGGCCATTACCGGAAACGGAAATGCCAGCAAAGAACAAGTTGCCAAAATGCTCCAACAACTTTTAGGCTTAA
>NZ_CAMLRU010000001.1 GCF_946482535.1 uncultured Flavobacterium sp. | reverse complement strand
CCGTGTAATGGCGGTTTTGAATCCGGTGAAGTTGGTGATTACCAATTATCCGGAAGGTCAAGAGGAATGGTTAGAAGCCGAAAACAATCCGGAAGAAGAAGTGATGACTTATAGAAAAGTCCCTTTTTCAAAGGAATTATACATCGAAAGAGAAGATTTTCAAGAAGAAGCTAATAAGAAGTTTTTCCGTTTAACTTTAGGTACGGAAGTGCGTTTGAAAAACGCCTACATCATTAAAGGAGAAAGCGTTATCAAAGATGAAAATGGCAACATTACCGAAATTCACTGTGCTTACGACACCGATTCTCGTAGCGGAAGCGGCACCGAAGCTTCTCAACGCAAAGTAAAAGGAACCATTCATTGGGTTTCTATCAATCATGCCATTGAAGCAGAAGTTCGTATTTATGACCGTTTATTTTCTCATGAAAGTCCGGATGGCAACAAAGAAATCGACTTTAAAGAGTTTATCAATCCGAATTCATTAGAAGTGATTACCGGTTATGTTGAACCAAGTTTGCAATCGGCTAAAAATTTAGACCAATTCCAATTCCAACGCTTGGGTTATTTTTGTGTCGATAAAGATTCGTCAGCCGAAAAATTGGTTTTTAACAAAACGGTTGGCTTGAGAGATACTTGGGCCAAAGTGGAAAGCAAAGAATAAATTCAGTATAGATTTTATAAATGAAAAGCCTGTGTAAAAGCAGGCTTTTTCTATTATTAATAAAAATTATCACTTCTTTAAAAAATATAGTTTTACCCAATTAAAATCGACCTTCATAAATTGATTTTATTGATTTTATAAAATTTCGGAAGGTCATTTTATACTGTTAAAAGCGAACTGCTTTTATATCGCTTTAAAATAAGTTTTGATGGTTTAACGGCATCTTAACAGCGTTTTGCCATAATTTTTTGTAACTTTAGTAAAATTTAAAATTCAAATGTTATGTCTGGAAGAAGTGATAATGTTTTGGCTCTTTTAGCCGGTGCAGCCATCGGAGTTGGTTTGGGAATTTTATTTGCCCCGGACAAAGGTTCGAAAACAAGAGAAAAAATCAAAAACAGTTTTGACGATTTGAAAGATGAAGTCAAAAACAAATTCAATTCGGCCGAAGAAGAGGCTAAAGAGAAATTCTATCAAACCAAAGATGAGCTAAAAGAAACGGTTGAAAATTTATTATCTAAATCGAGTTACAAAGCCGAAGAAGCCATTACGTTCCTAGAAGAAAAATTGGCTGAACTCAAAAAACAAAACGCCAAACTACAGAAGTAATGCCTTTTGAAGAAATCAAAGAAAGCGTAGAAGACATTCAGGAAAATGCCAAAGCTTATTTAGAAAGCAGTATAGCTTATTACAAACTTTGGGGTTTTAAGGTCGCTATGAAGTCAACGACTTTAATAGTGAAGTTTTTATTGATTGCTTTTTGTTTGACCATAGTTTTACTTTTTGTTTCGATTGCCGGTGCTTTGGCTCTAGGACAATGGTTTAATAGTTATCCACTCGGATTTTTGGCGGTTGCCGGTATTTATTCAATCTTGGCCGTTCTTTTATCTTTAGTAAAAGACAAAATTGTAGAAGGACCAATCTTGGAGAAATTCTCCGAAATATTTTTTAATGACTAATGATGGAAACTAAAAAATATTCTTCTTACGCTGAAATTGAGCACGATTTGGAAATCCTGAAATTGGAAAAAGAAATCTATTATCAGAAGATGAAGCTCAGCTTTGAGAAAACCAAAGAAAGTGTTTTTCCTTCGGAACCGGTTCAGGGTTTTTATACCGTTTATAAAAAAGTGTTTTCAGGAACTTTGGGAACAGTTTTAAAAATAGCTTTACCTTATCTGATCAGTTGGTTTATAAACAGAAAAAGAGGCAATTAAGCCTCTTTTTTAGTTATAATTACGATTAAACTTCTTCAGTTGGATTCGAAGTATCCGATGGATTATAATCGGTTGACGTGTGATCGTTTTTCTTTTTAATTCGTTTTGGTGCATTTTTCATCACTTCGCCTACTTGATTACTGGCTGTAAAACTCGCGACCATATTGTTTAACATATCGCTACCGGCTTGTGGCGAATTGGGTAACAAAATCAAATTAGAATTGGTATCTGCACCAATGGCTTGCAACGTATCATAATGTTGTGTTACCACAATCAAAGCTGAAGCTTCTTGAGAATTGATGCCAACATTGTTCAATACTTCCACACTTTCCACCAAACCGCGGGCAATTTCTCTTCTTTGGTCGGCTATACCTTGTCCTTGTAAGCGTTTGCTCTCGGCTTCGGCTTTCGCTTTGGCTACAATACGAATTCTTTGGGCTTCTGATTCGAACTCGGCGGCTGTTTTTTCTCTATCGGCCGCATTGATTCGGTTCATCGCATTTTTTACTTGAATATCCGGATCGATATCGGTTACCAAGGTATTAATGATGTCATAACCATAAGCCATCATGGCTTCGTTTAACTCACGTTTTACAGCAATGGCGATATCATCTTTTCTTTCAAAAACATCATCTAATTTTAGTTTTGGCACTTCGGCACGAACTACGTCGAATACATACGCCGTAATTTGATCATGTGGATATTCTAATTTATAAAAGGCTTCATATACTTTTTCTTGGATGACTTTAAACTGAACCGACACTTTCATTTTCACGAATACGTTGTCTTTGGTTTTGGTTTCGATGATAACATCCAATTGTTGAATTCTCAAATTCACACGACCGGCAATTCGGTCAATTACCGGAATTTTAAGTTGCAAACCCGAATTTCGGATACTCAAAAACTTACCGAATCGTTCCACGACAACCGCCGTTTGTTGCTTTACGGTAAAAAAGCAAGAGAACAGAAAAAGAACACCAATCACAATTGGGATAAGAATAAATTCCATAATGTTGTAAATTTTAGAGATTAAAATTGGTTGTACGAAAATATATGTATGTTTGTTACAAATTAACTGTCATCATTTCATGAACAAAAATCTTATCGTCCTTTTGTTGTTTGCCACAACATTGGGTTATGCACAATATGGCAACAGAGACGGAAACCGCATTGGCATTTCAGCCGGAATTTCACAAACTACTTTATTCACCAACAATTTTAAAGCTTCACCTGAGTTAGGGTTTGCCGGCGGACTTTCGGTTCGAGGGAATTACTACAACAATTGGAGTATGATTTACGGAATGCAGTTTTTTTCCAATAATTTTTCGTTAAAATCTTCTTTTGATAAGGATATTAAATACAATCTTCAAGGTGTTCAAGTGCGTTTGTTATTTAGTTATAACGTAGTGGAAGACCATGTTTCATTGGATTTTGGTCCGGTATTACAAATCAACGGCAAACTCAAAGTAGATCCAACCGATGAAAACCGAATCTTAAAAGGAACCTTGTTAACGGCTAACCAAATTGTAGACATTTCACCGGTAAGCGGTAATTTTTATTTAGGTTGTTCCGCCGGAAGCCGAACCATCAGAGCCGTGATTTTTTACGAATACGGATTTACCAATATTCTCAACAAACTCAACAAAGACGATGCTTTACAGACTTTAAATAACGGCGATAAATTCAAAGGAAACTTAGGAAGTATTAACGGACAAGTTATTATAAATTTATAAAAAAAGTCCCGAGTTAATCGGTACTTTTCTTTTTATAATGTAGCTATTGCTTTCCCCAATCGCTTGATGGTTTCTTCTTTTCCTATCAATTCCACGATGTCAAAAAGATGCGGTCCTTTCAAAGCGCCAACCAAACTCAAACGTAACGGTTGCATCACTTTTCCCATACCAATTTCGTTTTTAGTCATCCAGTCTTTGACAATCGTTTCAATGTTTGCAGAAGAAAATTCACCCACATTTTCTAAAACAGAAATCAATTGTTGTATCAAATGCGGCGTGTCTTCTTTCCAATTTTTGGCGGCTTTTTCATCGTAAGCTGTTGGTGCCACAAAGAAGTAATCGGCTAAATCCCAAAATTCGGAAACAAAGTTCGCACGCTCTTTAATCGAAGCAACAATGCGGACTAATTTACCTTTTTCAATGGTAATTTCTTTTTCGGTTAAAATAGGCGCAAAGGCTTCGGCCAAACTTTCATCGCTTTGTTTTTGCAAATATTGGTGGTTGAACCATTTGTTTTTCTCCGGGTCAAATTTGGCTCCGGCTTTGTGCACGCGGTTCAAATCGAACTTTTCTGCCAATTCTTCTAAAGAAAAGATTTCTTGGTCGGTTCCGTCATTCCAGCCTAACAAGGCCAAGAAGTTAACCACTGCTTCCGGGAAAAACCCTTTTTCTCTGTAGCCTGATGAAATGCCTTCTTCGCTTTTCCATTCTAATGGAAATACCGGAAAGCCCATTTTATCGCCATCGCGTTTGGATAATTTTCCGTTGCCGATAGGTTTTAAAATCAAAGGTAAATGCGCAAATTCAGGCGCTTCCCAACCAAAAGCTTTGTATAACAAACAGTGTAAAGGCATCGAGGGCAACCATTCTTCTCCGCGAATCACATGCGAAGTTTCCATCAAATGGTCATCCACAATATTCGCCAAATGGTACGTTGGCATGCCGTCTGACTTGAACAAAACCTTATCGTCTAACAAATTGGTTTCAAACTTTAAATCGCCACGAATAATGTCGTGCAACTGCAAAGTTTCGTTTACAGGCGTTTTAAAACGAATGACAAAAGCTTCGCCATTGGCAATTCTCTTTTCGGTTTCTGCTGCCGAAATCACCAAAGAAGTATCTAATTTTTCACGATTGTGCCAATTGTAAATAAAAGTTTTCCCTTCGGCTTCGTGCTGTTTTCTTTGATTATCCAATGCTTCAGCCGTGTCAAAAGCATAGTAAGCCCAACCCGAATTCACCAATTGATCGGCATATTGTTTATACAAAGGCTTTCTTTCGCTTTGACGGTATGGACCGAATTTTTCATTCTTACCAACAGTTTCACTTGGCGCAATGCCTAACCATTCTAAAGCTTCAAAGATGTACTGTTCGGCTCCGGGAACGAAACGATTTTGGTCGGTATCTTCAATTCTCAAATAAAAAACACCGTTATGTTTTTTGGCAAATAAATAATTAAATAAGGCAGTTCTAACGCCACCAATGTGTAACGGCCCGGTCGGACTTGGGGCAAAACGAACTCTAACAGGTCTTGACATTTCTCTAAAATTTTGGTGCAAAGATAAACAGAAGTTGGAAGTTGGAAGTTAGATGTTGGAAGTTTTTAATGTAGTTTAGGTGTTCATTTTCAGCGCTTTTTCATTGGCAAATTTTTAACGTTGGTTATTCGCCAAAAATTGTACATTTATCGGTTATAAAAAAGATTGGCTAAAAAGTGGAAAAATCAACCCTTATTTATCAAAAGTTAGAAGGCTTTATTCGAAAGTTTTATACCAATGAATTGCTGCGCGGAACAATATTCTTCGTCGGCTTGGGCTTATTGTATTTTATCTTCACGCTTTTCGTTGAATATTTCCTTTGGCTGAAACCAACAGCCAGAACGATTTTATTCGCAGTTTTTATTTTGGTGGAATTGTTTCTTTTGTTGCGATTTATTTTGTTTCCGATTTTCAAATTATTCAAACTCCAAAAAGGAATTGATTATAACCAAGCGTCAAACATCATTGGAAACCATTTCAGTGAAGTAGGCGATAAGCTGACCAACTTTTTACAATTGTCGCAAGACCGAAACAAGTCGGAATTATTATTAGCTTCGATAGAACAAAAAGCCAATACTTTACAGCCGATTCCTTTTGGCAACGCCATCAATTTAGGTAAGAATAAGAAATATTTGCCCTTGGCGGTTATCCCGATTTTGTTCTTTTTGTTTTTCCTGATTTCAGGTAAAGGAGAAATTTTATCGCAAAGTTTAAATCGTGTGGTGCATTTTAAACAACAGTTTTTACCGCCGGCACCATTTGAAATAGTCGTTGTCAATGACAATCTGCAAACCGAACAAAACAAAGATTTTTTGGTTAAGGTCAAAACCGTTGGTAAAGTAGTTCCGGAAAATGCCATGATTTTCTTAGGCGAGGAAAGTTATTTTATGGAAAGCAACAAAGCCGGTGAATTTGAGTTTATCATTCCGAAACCTTCTGAAGATTTAGAATTTCACATCGAAGCCAATGAAGTTTCTTCAAAGGATTATGAATTGAAAGTGGTAACCGTTCCATCGATTGCCAATTTCGAAATGGTCTTAAATTTCCCGGGTTATTTGAATAAAAAATCAGAAGTCATCAAAGGCACCGGAAACGCCATCATTCCCGAAGGAACCAGAGTTACCTGGAGAATGAACACTTTGGCGACCCAAAAAGTAGATTGGGTTAACGCCAACAATCGATTTACCTTTGCCAAGCAAGACAATCTATTTACACTGTCAAAAAGTATTCTTCAAAATGTAGATTATCAAATATTGACTTCTAACAACAAGGTTCAGAATTACGAAAAACTCAATTATCAGATTTCTGTAATCAAAGACCAATTTCCTGCCATTACAGTCAACAATGCGCCCGATAGTTTAAAAGTCAATAAGAATTATGTTCTCGGACAAGTTTCTGATGATTACGGGCTTTCTAAGCTTCAAATTGTTTATTACCCGAAAGACACTCCAAATATTGCTAAAAAAGCGTTTATAAGCGTCAAAAAAGATGTTTACGATCAGTTTGTGTTTTCGTTCCCGAGCAATCTTCCGGTTGAAGAAGGTGTTTCGTATGAGTATTATTTTGAGGTTTTTGATAACGATGCGCTACATAATTTTAAAAGCACCAAATCTTCAGTATTCAGCAATCGCATTGCTACCGAAACGGAAAAGCAGGACGAAATGCTGCAACAGCAAAATGACAATATTAATTCATTAGCTAAATCTCTAAAAGCGCAAGACAAACAATTATCCGAAATGGAGAAGTTGCAAAAAATGGGCAAAGAAAAGGACAATTTAGATTATAAAGAACAGCAAAAAGTGAACGACTTCATTCAACGCCAAAAGCAACAGGATGAATTAATGAAGGAGTTTTCAGAGAAGATGAAAGACAATTTAGAGCAATTCAAAACCGAGAAAAAGGATGAGAAAAAAGAATTGTTACAAGAGCGTCTCGAGAAAACCAAAGAAGAATTAGAAAAAAACCAAAAGCTTTTAGACGAACTTCAAAAGCTGAACGATAAAATCAGCAAAGAAGAGTTATTTGAAAAGATGGAAAAATTCCAGCAAGCCAGCAAAAATCAAACTAAGAGTTTAGAACAATTGGTTGAATTAACCAAGCGTTACTATGTTGAGAAAAAGGCCGAACAAATTGCTGATAAACTAGACAAACTTGCCGAAAAGCAAGATAAATTAGCCGAGAAAAACGAGGAGAATAATGCCGAGAAACAAGAAGACATCAACAAGGAGTTTGACAAGCTTCAAGAAGAGTTAAATGAGTTGGACAAAGACAATAAAGAATTAAAAGCTCCAATGGAATTGCCTAATACTGACGAAAAAGAGAAAAGTATAGACGATGATTTAAAGAACGCCAAAGACCAATTGCAAAAGCAACAGAAAGACAAAGCCAAGCCAAAGCAAAAAAGCGCTTCCAAAAAGATGAAGCAAATGAGTCAGGATATGATGGAGCAAATGCAATCAGGAGATATGGAGCAAATGGAAGAAGATGTGGCGATGTTACGTCAGATTTTGGATAATTTGTTGGCCTATTCATTTTCACAAGAAGATGTGATGAAGCAGTTTAAAAACTTAAAACGCGGCGCACCATCATTCAACAAAAATTTAAAAATCCAACAAGATTTAAGACAGCAGTTCAAACATGTCGACGATAGTTTGTTTGCCATGTCTTTGCGAAATCCAAAGATTGCAGAAGATGTTACTAAGGAAATAGGTAACGTGCAATATAATGTTGATAAAGCCTTAGAGAATTTGGCAGAAGCCAATGTGGCTAAAGGAAATTCACACCAACAATATGCGGTTTCTTCAGCTAACAAACTGGCGGATATGCTCAGTGATATACTAAACAGCATGCAATCCGATATGCAAATGCAAGGACAAGGACAAGGCAAACCTAAACCCGGACAAGGTCAAGGTTCAGGGATGCAATTGCCGGATATTATCAAAAAGCAAGACGGACTAGGTGAAAAGATGAAAAAGAGCATGAAGAAAGGTGAAAAACCCGGTGAAGGACAAGAAGGCAAAGAAGACGAAAAGGCCGGAGAAGGACAACAAGGCAACAAAGGAGGAAAAGGGCGACAGGGCGGAAAAACAGGTCAAAACCAAGGTAATGAAAAAGGCGGAGAAGAAGGACAAGACGGCGAAGGTGACGCTAAAGCCATAATGGAGATTTACAAAGAACAACAACAGTTGCGCGAAGCTTTAGAAAAAGAATTAAAAAAACAAGGGTTAGGCGGTAACGGTCAAAACGCCTTGAATCAAATGAAACAAATTGAAAAACAATTGTTGAATAAAGGATTTAATAATGAAACCTTGCAAAAGATTTTGAATGTCAAGTATGAGTTGTTGAAATTGGAAAAAGCTTTGCAACAACAAGGAGAAGATAAGAAACGTCAATCAGAGACTAACAATAAAGAATTTAGTAATCAAGCAAATGCCTTGCCGACCAAGCTTCAAGAATATTTAAACAGTATTGAAATTTTAAACAGACAAAGCTTACCTTTGCGCTCCAATTTTAACCAAAAGGTTCAAGAATACTTTATAAAGAATGATTAGTTTTAATTACGAAACCGATTTTATTCTGGATAATGAAAAGCATTATGCAGATTGGATTTCCAAAGTCATTAGCTCCGAAATAAAGAACGAAGGTGAGATTAATTATGTCTTCTGTGACGATGATTATTTATTGGAAATAAACCAGCAATACTTAGATCATGACACGCTAACAGACATTATCAGCTTTGATTATTCTGTCGGAAATGAACTACATGGAGACATTTTTATTTCTATAGAAAGAGTTCGTGACAACGCACAAGATTTCAATGTTTCGTTTGAGGAAGAATTAAAACGCGTAATGGTTCATGGGGTTTTGCATTATTGCGGCTTTAAAGATAAGTCTGAAGCGGATGAGCAATTGATGCGTGAAAAAGAAGAAGAGAAAATGAAGATGTTCCACGTGAAACAAAATTAAAATGTTTTTAGAAAAATACGATACCATAGTAGTAGGAGCAGGACATGCCGGTTGTGAAGCCGCAGCCGCATCAGCCAATTTAGGTTGTAAAACTTTATTGGTTACCATGAGTCTGCAGAACATTGCCCAAATGTCATGTAATCCGGCTATGGGCGGAATTGCTAAAGGGCAAATCGTTCGCGAGATAGATGCACTTGGGGGTTACTCCGGAATTGTATCGGACAAAACAGCCGTACAATTTAAAATGTTGAATAAGTCCAAAGGACCGGCCATGTGGTCGCCAAGAGTGCAAAGTGACAGAATGCGTTTTGCTGAAGAATGGCGATTGATGTTGGAGCGTACTGAAAACCTCGATTTTTACCAAGAAATGGTCAAAGGACTTTTAATTAGGAATGGTAAAGTTGAAGGAATAGTCACGTCATTAGGAATTGAAATTAAATCGAAAACAGTTGTACTTACGAATGGAACTTTCTTGAATGGATTGATTCATATAGGAGATAAACAATTTGGAGGTGGAAGAGCTGGTGAGACTGCTGCCTATGGTATTACGGAAGATTTAATTAAAGCCGGTTTCGTAGCCGGAAGGATGAAAACCGGAACACCGCCACGAGTTGACGGCCGTTCTTTAGATTATTCTAAGATGCGAGAAGAACCCGGAGATTTGGTTCCTGATAAGTTTTCTTATTCTGATGAAACCAAGCCCTTAACGCATCAGTTGTTGTGTCACATGACTTATACTTCAAGTGAAGTTCACGACATCTTACGTGAAGGATTTGATCGCTCTCCAATGTTTAACGGAAGAATTAAAAGTATTGGACCGAGATATTGTCCTTCCATTGAAGATAAAATTAACCGATTTGCTGATAAGGAAAGACATCAGCTTTTCGTAGAACCGGAAGGTTGGAATACCGTTGAAGTTTATGTAAATGGATTTTCAACATCATTGCCGGAGGACATTCAGTTTAAAGCTTTGCGTTCTGTGGAAGGATTTGAGAAGGTTAAATTTTTCCGTCCGGGCTATGCCATAGAATACGATTATTTTCCGCCAACACAATTAAAACATACCTTAGAAACTAAGTTAGTTGAAGGCTTATATTTTGCCGGTCAAATTAACGGCACAACCGGATATGAAGAAGCCGCTTCTCAAGGAATGATGGCCGGAATCAATGCTGCCCTAAAAGTAAAAGAACAAGAGCCAATGATTCTTCGTCGTGATGAAGCGTATATTGGTGTTTTAATAGACGATTTAATCACCAAAGGCACGGAAGAACCATACCGTATGTTTACTTCTCGAGCAGAATATAGAACATTATTGCGTCAGGATAATGCCGATTTCAGATTAACACCAAAGTCTTTCGATATAGGCTTGGCATCTGAAAAACGTATGAGAAGAATGGAACATAAGTTTAATGAAAGTGAAAAAATGGTCAACTTCTTCAAAGAAACAAGTATTACCCAAGAAGAAGCGAATCCGATTTTAGTTGAAAAAGAAAGCGCACCGATGTCGCAATCGGATAAAATGTTCAAAGTGTTCTCGCGACCTCAAATTGAGTTAGAAGATATTTTGAAATTTGAAAAAGTTCAAAATTACATTCAGGAAAATGATTTAGATAAAGAAATCATCGAACAAGCAGAAATTCAAGTTAAGTATTCTGGTTATATAGAAAAGGAAAGAAACAATGCCGAAAAATTAATTCGATTAGAAGACATCAAGATTCCTGAAAATTTTGATTATCATAAAATCAAATCAATGTCAATAGAAGCCAAGCAAAAACTTAGCACTATACGTCCGGTGACTATTTCACAAGCCTCAAGAATTAGCGGAGTTTCTCCGGCAGATATTTCAGTGTTATTAATTTATATGGGAAGATAGTTTTGCGTTCCACGTGAAACGAAGTTTGCCAAGCCTTACCAATAAAGAGTTATATGAGTTTTCAAAACAATATTTTTTTTCAGAAAGTTAGAGATTATTCGGTTTCTAAAGAAATTTTCGAATTGCACCACAACCCCGAATACGACATCTTAATTACTTTCCCCAAACCAAGTTTGGATAAATTGCCAAGCTATTATGAAAGCGACGACTACATATCGCATACCGACGGAAAACGATCTTTGTTTGAAAGAGCCTATCATTTTATAAAAGGCATAGCATTAAAGAACAAACTGAAATTAATCAACGCACAATCAACCAAAGGAAAACTTTTAGACGTTGGTGCCGGAACAGGAGATTTTTTAGTTGTGGCCCAAAATGACGGTTGGCAAATAACCGGTATAGAACCGAGTGCAAAAGCAAACGGAATCGCTATCAACAAAGGTGTTACTTTTGCTGAAAATTTAACAGCACTTGAAAGCCATTCTTTTGATGTAATTACTATGTGGCATGTTTTGGAACATGTGCCTAATTTGGACGAATATTTAACAGAACTAAAGCGACTTATAAAACCAACAGGAACGATAATCATTGCTGTACCCAATTTTAAATCTTTTGATGCTAATTTTTATGGAAAGTATTGGGCGGCTTATGATGTGCCAAGACACATTTGGCATTTTTCTAAAACAGCCATCGAAAAATTATTTGCAGAAAAAGAAATGAAACTAGTTGAAGTCTTACCCATGAAATTTGACAGCTTTTATGTGAGCTTGCTTTCGGAAAAATATAAATCAGGTAAAATGAATTTCATCAGGGCATTTTTTGTTGGATGGAAGTCAAATCTTAACGGAAAGAAGACAAAAGAGTATTCTTCGCATATTTATATCATAAAAAACCAATAAAAACCATTTAAAAGAGCGTTATTTAATCAAAACCCACACAGACATGGATTTGGCTAACGAAAAACAGAAGCGCTCTTAAAACGCTTTATTTGAATCTAAAATTAATAACAACCAATTATCGTTTTTGTTTAAACCATAATTAAATCTTATCGAATAAAAAAGAGGCAAAAATGCCTTCTTTTCATCGTTAGCTTATTGCGGTTTATTTTTATACTTTTGGAACCGAAAATAAATTTATCAAATCATCATAATGAAGAAAACAGTTATCCTTTTTGCATTGGCCATTTCTATAATTTCCTGCAATAAAACTACAGAAGCAAAAGAATTTAAAACAGCTTATATCGATACGTCAAAATTAATGGACGAATCAATAGAAGCTAAAGATATCGGAGAGAAATACAAAGACAAATCCAAAGTAATGGGAAGTCAGTTAGAAGTTGAAGTCAATCGATTCAAATCGGAAGCCGCTAATTTCCAAAAAAATGCACAAGCAAACGGACAAGTTTGGGCGCAACAAAAAGGAGCTGAATTACAACAAAGAGAGCAAGAGTTGAGCTACGCACAACAAGCAATGTTAAGACAATTACAAGAGGAAAGCGGAGTAGAAATGGATTCTTTAGTGAGCAAATACAGAAAAGCCATCAAAGATTACGGTAAAGAGAAAGGCTATGATTATATCTATGGAACCGGTGATGTAGCCTCGGTTTTATATGCTAAAGACAGTTATGATATTACGAAAGAAATAATCAAATTAGTCAACGACAAATACAAATCTTCTGACAAAACCGAAGAGAAACCGGCAACAGCGAAAGAAGAAAAGAAATAAGATTTTAATCTCTATAAAAAAAGCCACTATCAAAAATCTGATAGTGGCTTTTTTGTTTTAAAAGGCTTCTTAGCTTAACCACCAAACCGCCAAAACAGAAGGGATAAAATAGATGGCAATGGTTCTGGCACCATCGTAATCTTTGGCTAATCTTTGGCCTAACAATAACAATATCAGTGTTATAGAGGAAAAAATGGCGGCGTATTTACCATAAGTTTTTCCACCATTCACCATCAATTCCACACAGCCAACAAGACTGAATATACCGGTAACTAATTCTAATACCAATATTATAAAGAGCGCCATTGGCACATAATTTTTTAAAATGGTTTGAGCAAAATGCCCCTTAAGCCATTCCACATTGCCTTTCCATTCAAAGACTTTATCATAAGCAGATTGTACAAAAGTAACCGCTAAAAAAAGCAAAACTAAAATAGAAGCAGTATTGTTCATAGGTTTATTTATTATGGATTAATCGCGTTAATTTTATAGACAAATCAGTTAAAATGATTTTGGCATTGCCATTTCGTTCAATGTGATAAGAAGCATCCGAAAGCTCCTTGAAAATTTCATTAATGTTGTTTCCTGTGACAAAAGGAGCAAATTTTTCTAATTTAAAACCTTCTACTTCAGGATCTAAATACACTAATTTTTCCGCTTGGTAGTTGAGCAATAGTGCTTGTCGGAACATATCAATACAGAAGGCCAGAAATTGTTTTTGTCCTTCTCTGCCTATGCCGGCCACTTCTTCACTCCAGGAAATTAAATCGTGAATAGCCGAAGCATTTCCTTTGGCTCTAAAGGCTGCTCTTACCCAATCAACAAACCATCTTTCAAAAGGAAAATCTTTGTTGTCATTGTTTAAAATGTGAATGGCTTTGTTGTAATTTCCTTGTGACAAATGGGCCACTTTTAAGGCAGAAGTTTCATCTAAAAAATACCGTTCTCTCATGGCTCTGACGATTACAGCTTCCGGCAAAGGACTAAAATGTAAGGCTTGACAACGCGAACGAATGGTTTGAATAATATCTTCTTCATTCTCTGAAATCAAAATGAAAAGAGTTTTTTCCGGCGGCTCTTCCAATAGCTTTAAAAGCTTGTTTGAGGCTTCAAGATTCATCTTTTCCACCATCCACACAATCATAATTTTATACCCGCCTTCGTAGGACTTTAAAGCCAATGATTTCAAAATATCTTGAGCATCTTCTACGCGAATCATCCCTTGTTTTTTTTCAACGCCCAAATGTTTGTACCAATCAAATAAACTACCGTAAGGATTTTTAAGAACAAACTCACGCCAATCACCAATAAAATCAGCACTTTTAGGTTTTGATTTTACCTCGTCGTTGGCCACGTTAGGGTAAATAAAATGCAAATCAGGATGCGATAATGTTTGAAATTTTAAGTTGCAACTTTCATTTCCGCCGGTGTTTTCAGAGCCAATATTGTTACACAAAACAAATTGTGCATAAGCAATAGCCATAGCCAAAGTGCCACTGCCTTCGGGACCAACAAACAATTGTGCATGCGGAATCCTACCCGACAAAGCGCTGGTTACAAGATGTTTTTTCAGGTAATCCTGACCCAATATTTCTGAAAACTGCATAGAGCAAATATAGAGCAAATATTTGTCTAAAAGAAAAGCAATCTATCTCCAATAAGTTCAAAAGTTTCACATTATCACAAAAGGTTTGTTTTAACTCACTCATTTACTATCCAATTGAAAATAAATTATTTAGACCTTAATTTTTTCTTAAAAATCATCGATAAAAGCACAAAATTAACCGATGAAATTAAATTTTATTATATTTGCAAGGAATCATAACCACTTAAATTTTAGATGAAAACACTTCAAGATTTTAATTTCAATGCCAAAAAAGCGATAATAAGAGTTGATTTTAATGTGCCGTTAGATGAGAATTTCAATGTAACCGATGCTAATCGAATTGAAGCCGCAAAACCAACTATAGATAAGATTCTCGCCGATGGAGGAAGTGTAATTTTGATGTCACATTTGGGAAGACCAAAAGGAAAACAAGACCAATATTCATTAAGACATATTGTAGCAAAAACATCTGAAGTTTTAGGGGTTAACGTTCTTTTTTCGACGGATTGTCGTGGTGAAGTGGCTCAAAAGGCGGCCGAAAATTTAAAACCAGGCGAAGTTTTATTGTTAGAAAACCTTCGTTTTTATGCCGAAGAAGAAGCCGGAGATGAAAATTTTGCCAAAGAATTAGCTGCTTTAGGTGATATTTATGTGAATGACGCTTTCGGAACAGCACACAGAGCACACGCTTCAACTACAATTATAGCCAAGTTTTTTCCAAACCATAAATGTTTCGGACTGCTTTTGGCTAAGGAAATTGACAGTTTGAATCGCGTTTTGAATAATTCGGTAAAACCGGTAACTGCAGTTCTTGGAGGCTCAAAAGTGTCTTCAAAAATTACGGTGATTGAAAATATTTTAGACAAGGTTGACCACATGATTATTGGTGGCGGAATGACTTTTACGTTTGTAAAAGCTTTGGGCGGGAACATCGGAAATTCGATTTGTGAGGATGACAAACAAGAGTTAGCTTTAGAAATTTTGCGTTTGGCCAAAGAAAAAAATGTTCAGATTCATATTCCGGTAGATGTAATTGCAGCCGATGCTTTTTCTAACGAGGCAAACACACAAGTTGTTGATGTTCGCGAAATTCCCGAAGGTTGGCAAGGCTTAGATGCCGGACCGAAATCATTGGAAAATTTCAAAGAAGTCATCATGAAGTCAAAAACCATTCTTTGGAACGGACCATTAGGCGTTTTTGAAATGGAAAATTTTGCCAAAGGAACCATTACATTAGGGAATTACATTGCAGAGTCAACCGCAAACGGTGCTTTTTCATTAGTTGGAGGAGGAGATTCGGTGTCAGCCGTAAAACAGTTTGGCTTGGAAGATAAAATGAGCTATGTTTCTACCGGTGGCGGGGCCATGTTGGAAATGTTAGAAGGAAAAGTTTTACCCGGAATTGCAGCTATTGTTAATTAACATTTTACAATACAATAAAAGACAATTAATTACGTTGTTAATCATGATTAACAACGCTGAAATAAAATACCACTTATAATATTTTACATATGAATATTAGAAAAATCACAACATTGGCGCTCTTTTTGGCTTCTTCGGCAATTTTTGCCCAAGATACCATCAAGGTTTTACCTACTCAACTTAAGTTACCCAAGAAAGAACTAACCAAAAGAGAAGTACTCGACTCTATCAAAGCAACATTTGTTCATGATAATTTGGCCAAATGCATTGATAGTATGTGGATGAAGGAATTGGCTAGTTTGGATTTGTATAATGAGCTGACTTTTGATATCAAAAATATTGATGTTGATCAAAAGGTAGATTATGAATTGCCTACCGAACTTTTGAAAGAAAGGTTAAAAGCACTAGACGAAAAATCGCCTTTCAACATCGAATACAATCAGGGATTAGAAAACGTAATCAAATCGTTTTTGAAGAACAGAAAACGTTCTTTCGAAAGATTAATAGGGATTTCTCAATATTACTTTCCTATGTTCGAAGAGTCATTAGCGGCTCAAAATATTCCTTTAGAAATCAAATATCTATCGGTTGTAGAATCGGCTCTAAACCCAAGAGCGGTTTCGAGAGTAGGGGCAACAGGTTTGTGGCAGTTTATGTACCAAACCGGAAAACAATACGGTTTAAAAGTGGACACTTACGTAGATGAAAGAAGCGATCCTTTGAAAGCCAGTAATGCCGCCACCCAATACATGAAAAACATGTATGCTATTTTTGGCGATTGGGATTTGGTTTTAGCGTCGTATAATACCGGTCCTGGTAATGTGGCCAAAGCGATTCGTCGTTCGGGCGGAAAGCAAAACTATTGGAATATCCGACCTTATTTACACAAAGAAACTCAAGGTTATGTTCCGGCTTTCTTGGCCACGATGTATATTTTTGAATACCACAAAGAACACGGTATCAAACCGGACAGAGCAATTGCGAATCATTTTGCGACTGATACGGTAATGGTAAAAAGAGCCTTAACGTTCAAACAAATTGCCGATTTGTTGGATGTTTCGGTGGCCGAATTACAGTTTTTAAATCCGTCTTACAAAAGAGAAGAAGTACCTTATATTTCGGGACAAAATCACTTTTTAAGATTGCCTGTTGATAAAGTAGCGGTTTTCACTTCGAATGAAGAAAAAATTTATGCGTATGCGGATTATGAGTTCAGCAAAAGAGAAAAACCTTTTGAAAGAACTGCTGTAGCTTCAACAGATTACGGAAACATTAAGTATCACAAAGTAAGAAGAGGCGAAAGCTTAAGCGAAATTTCTAAACGATACGGCATTACAGTTTCTGAATTAAAAAAATGGAATCGTTTAAGAAGCAGCAAAGCCCCATTGGGAAGAAATCTAAAAATTTATGTAGCCGATGATAACAATACCGCCATCGCTTCAACTGAAAGTAAACCGGGCAGGTCAGCTGATTCCACAGCTGTAGCTTCAAACACCAACAAAATTTTCAAAGAAGAAAAAGTGGTTACTTACAAAGACGTTGTGAAATACCACAAAGTCAGAAAAGGTGATAATTTAGGTGAAATCTCAGATAAATACGGGGTTTCTGTAGCCGAAGTTAAAAAATGGAATAAATTAAAAAGCAACAATATTGCTTTGGGCGCCAGTCTAAAAATCATCAAAAACGAAAGAGTAGTTACCACTGTTAAAAGAGAAGTAAAAGCAGACAAAGTTATTGTTGATAATAAAACAGAAACCGCTGTTGCTTCAAATGATAACAATGTTGACGCCAACGAAAATCCAAGTGATTACTACGAAGTACAAAAAGGTGACAACTTATTCAGCATTGCTAAAAAATTCAATGTTAGCTTGGAAGACTTAAAAAAGTGGAACAATTTGGATGATCTTAATGTGCAAACCGGTTCCAAATTAGCGTTAGCCAACAAGAATGAAAACACAGTAACAGAAGAGCCAAAAACTGAAACGAAGATAGTTGAGCACAAAGTCAAAAAAGGTGAATATTTAGCGTCTATTGCCAAAAAATACAATGTTACTTTAGCCGAAATCAAAGAGTGGAACGGCTTAGAAAGCAACAATGTGAAATTGGGCGAAACCTTAATTGTTTCCAAAAAAGAAGTGGCTATTAATGAAGCTAAAACGACTAAAAAAGAAAGCGTAGCCGCTAATGACCGTAACGAGGTAAAAACCTATTACGTGAAAAAAGGCGATTCACTTTTCAGCATAGCCAAAAAATATCCGGGTGTAACCATTTCCGATATCAAAAAATGGAACGGCATCAAAAACGAAAGTTTGAAACCGGGAATGAAGTTAAAAATTAACAACGGTTAATCCGAAAATCTTCTATAAATTTGGGTTTTATTTCTGTTATGAATAAAACCCTTTTTTTATGGCTTTTTGTCGCGTTTATGGCGAGTTCTTGTTCGTTTAAAAAGGACAAGTTTCCCGATGATTCTTCGGCAGCCATCAACACCATTGCCGTAATTATTGATGACCAACTTTGGAATAGTGAAGTTGGCGACAGCATCAGAAATAAATTTGCCTCTCCGGTTTTGGGTTTACCACAAGAAGAACCTCTGTTTACCATCAACCAATATCCCGTAAAACTCTTTGAAGGTTTTTCAACCGATGCCAGAAACATTATCATTGTGAAAAAAGACAATGAAAAGAAATTTGAAATCAAAGAAAATGAATTTGCCTCACCTCAAAATGCGGTTCATATTTCCGGAAGAAGCACGGCAGAGATTCTCCAAATTTTAGAAGATAACGCTCCGGATATTATCCAAAAAATGCGCAATATCGAAATAGCTCAAAACCAGAAGATTTTCAAAGACTCTTTATTGGACACCAAAAAAATCCAGAGAAAATTCAACATTGATTTATTGATTCCTTCCAAGTATGAATATGTGATGCGAAGAAAGAATTTTATTTGGCTCAAAAGCGAAATCACCAGCGGCAACACTAGTGTCATTATTTATAAAATTCCTTGGAATGGTTTTCGGTCAAGTAATGCAGTTAATGATATTGTAAAAACCCGAGATTCCATCGGCAGAAAGTATATCCACGGATCGGCCTACAATACCCGAATGGTAACGGAAGAAGCTTATTCGCCTTATTTTTCCAAAACCGTTTTGGCCGGAAAAAAAACCTATGAAACCAAAGGCACTTGGCAAATGAAAAACGACTTCATGTCGGGACCATTTATCAACTATGCGATTTTTGATAAAGAACACAAAAGAATATTGGTGCTCGAAGGATTTTGTTACGCACCATCCAAGGAAAAAAGAGATTTGATGTTTGAATTGGAATCCATCATCAAATCCATTCAAATCAAAAAATAGAACCGATGAACTTAGAATGGAAAATAAAGCGATTTGAGACACTTTCTACACAAGAACTTTACAATTTACTACAATTGCGCGCCGAAGTGTTTATAGTGGAGCAAAATTGCGTTTATCAAGACATAGACGGCAAAGACGAGAAAGCATTACATTTGATTGGAGAAGATAACGGTCAAATAGTGGCGTATGCGCGATTGTTTAAACCGCATGATTATTTTGAGCAAGCCTCTATTGGTCGTGTGGTGGTAAAGGAAACTTCTCGCGCCAACAAGTTGGGTCATATTTTAATGCGCGAAGCCATTCAGGTTATCAAATCTCATTTCGATCAAAGAAAAATCACCATTTCGGCCCAATTGTATTTAAAGAAATTCTACGAAAGTCACGGTTTTATTCAAACCAGCGAAATGTATTTGGAAGATGATATTCCGCATATCGAAATGCGCAAAGAATAATTATATTTTAGAGATAACCAATTCTACTCTGCGGTCATATTCGGTGCCCTTTCCCAGTGGCACAGTATTTCCGTAACCTTTGAAAGTCATTCTTTCTTTTGGAATTTTTTTCCAAATCAAATACTTGTAAACCGTTTGCGCTCGGTTGGTAGAAAGCTGTCTTTTTTTGGTGTCTTTATCAATGGCTTCCTTTTGGTAAGGCGGCGTGCAACAAACATGACCTTGAATTTCAAATTGCAGGTTTTTGTACTTCAATAAAAGCTTGGCAATTTTATCTAATTCTGTTTTTGATTTGAAGGTTAACTTACTGCTGCCTCTTTCAAACAACACATCGTTGAGATAAATATGATCGCCAATGATATGTTTTTTTTGAATCGAATTGTAGTAGCCGGGAATTTCTATTTTGGGTAGCGGTTTTAAATTGAGCACCACATCCACACGGCGATTTTTTGATCTTTTTTCGGGAAGATTTTCAACGATATCATCATCTATTAGAATTCTTCCTTTGCCCTCGATGGTTACAATGACTTTACTTTTGATGCCGTTTTCAATAAATTTATTCTGAATCTCATTAGCTCTTTTGGTCGAAAGCTTGAAGTTGTAGGCTTCTTTCCCAACGTCGTCGGTGTAACCAAAAATTTGGATGGATTCTATTCGCGTGGAATCGGTTTTTTTGATAAAATCGATTACGTCTTTGACTTGAACTTCATTCAAAACAAATTTGTCAAAATCAAAATAAACCGAATGAACTACTTCTTCTTGAGCATGTAAAAATCCGAAAAAAAGTAAAGGCAAATATTTGAGGAGTTTCATATTAAATTTTTAAAATCTTATTGTATTCGGCGGTGTTATTTAAAATACCAATAGCCTTTTTGATTTCCAAATTGCTTTTGGCATAATACTGATACAATCCTTCTTTGTATTGGTAGCGTTTGATGATTTCATCCAAAATTAAATTTTTGATTTCCTTTTGGTTTTTGTCAATCAAGGTTTCTTCACTTTTTTGTAGGGCCGTTAACAGTTGTTGGTATTCGGCATTGATGGCGGCGTCAACATTTTCTTTCTTGGCTTTTTCCAAAGTGTTTTTCAAAGCCACTTCGGTTTCAGTATTGAAGTCAATTTTTTCGCGTTTCAAAAAAGCTTTGAAATCCGCAAAATCGGCATCGGTTAGGGTTGGAATTTTATCGCCCAAGTTTGGATTCTTGTAGTAATAGTAAGTTACATAATTGAAAATCCCATCGTTTTTTTGCAAAGCATCAGCAATAGTGCTGGTTTTGGTTTCTTCAATTTCTACATCGGGTAAAACGCCACCGCCGTCATATACAGGTCTTCCTTTTTTGGTTTTGAAAGTGTTGTAATTTTTCTCTTCGGTACGAGTGGCTTTCCCGCTTTTGTCTTTTTTGTTGTAATTCAAAGCTTGGATACATCGGCCTGATGGTGTATAATATCTCGAAATGGTAACTTTTACCTGAGTTCCGTATGTCATATCGATAGGGCGTTGTACCAATCCTTTTCCGAAACTTCTGCTACCAACGATCACCGCGCGGTCTAAATCTTGTAAAGCGCCTGATACAATTTCGGAAGCCGAAGCACTTTTGCCGTCCACAATTACTACCAGAGGAATTTCGGTATCAATTGGTTCGCGGGTGGTTTTATAAGTGTTGTTGTATTTTTCGTTTTTGGATTTGGTGGTCACAATGATTTCACCTTTCGGGACAAATAAATTACAAATATTAACCGCTTCATTCAACAATCCGCCCGGATTGCCACGCAGGTCTAAAATGATTTGGGTAGCACCGTCATTTTTCAATTTCTCCAAAGCCTCTTTGGTTTCTGAGGAGGCTTTTTTGTTGAATTGAGACAAAACAATGTAACCGGTTTTTTCATCTATTTTTCCGAAGAAAGGAACGGCTTTGACTTCGACTTCATCTAAAATTAATTGAGCAGTCTGAGGTTTGCCTTGGCGTAAATATTTGATGTCAATTTTTGTGTTTTTCGCGCCTTTCAACAACTGCGAAGCATCGTCTTTGAAATCGGCTAACAATACGTCTCCAATTTGAATAATTTCATCACCGGCTTTCAAACCGGCTTTGTCGGCCGGAAATCCTTTGTAAGGTTCTTTGATGATGAGTTTGTCTTCTTTACGGGTAATCATGGCACCAATGCCGGTATATTCTCCGGTATTGTTGATTTTGAATTTGATGACGTCGGCCTCGTTGAAATAATTGGTATAAGGATCCAAATCGGCCAGCATACTTTTGATGGCTTTGTCCATTAATTCGGCCGGATTGGTTTCATCAACATAGTTTTGGTTAATAGTTTTAAATAAGGTGGTGAAGATTTCAATTTGTTTGGAAATTTCGAAAAAATCATCTTTAAAACTTACGCCTACAAATAGGAATACGCTGAGGACAAATGGAATTATATATCTTTTTTTAAGTCTTGAAAACATAATGCTTTGATTTATTGGGATAACGAATATACTAAATTACTTGAAACAAAGGCGGTAACATTAATTGTTAACATTTTTTTATTCTTGGATGGATTTTACAAACTTTTCAAATAGTTGTTTGGTTTTTTGCTCTATCTCGGAATAGGGTAATTTTTCCTGACTCTGATAAAAGAACATGAAGCAGTATTTTTTGTCCAAATGGTCTATCAATTGGGCTTTGTTGAGTCGGTAGCATTCTCTTAAAACCCGTTTAAAATAATTGCGGTCGACGGCTTTTTTAAAATATTTTTTAGAAACCGAAACCCCCATTTTTAACGGAACATCTTCCTCAAAGTCGCAGGCCACATAAACCAATCGCAAAGGATATTTGCTCACAGATTTGCCTTCTGAGAATAACAAATCGATGAGGCTTTTACTTTTTAGTTTTTCAGCCTTCGGATAGGAGCAATCCATTTCGTTTAGTGTAATTAATTGGAATTGTAAACGTTGTAAACAAATTTTACTTCATTGTAATTGATATAAATCTGCATGCGGTTGTTTTCTTTTTTCTTGGTGATGATGAATATGTTGCAATTAGAATACCGATTATCAACACATTCAAAAGGAACGATATTTAGTTCGTCATTGTCTTCAATTTCGCCGTAAGCTTTAATTTTAAAAGATTGTACTTCGGCCGAATTGATGAGAATCAAATTCTTTTTGGCGTCCAAAGTGATTAAAACATTGGCATCTACAAAATCAGACCAGTCATTCCAAGTGCCGTCATTCTTTTTATCGGTAAAACTGACGCTGCTGGCTTTGAATCGAATCGGTTGAGCATAACTTTTCTGAAAGCCAAATCCGAAAGCCAAAAAAAGCAACAAAAATCTTAAGTTTTTCATAGGAAAAAAATTTGGGGTAAATCTACAAATTCTATTCCAGAAAAATCAATTTTCGAAATGAGCCGGCTATCCTAAGTCTGATGAATTGTATAAAAATGTTTTTTTTATAATGAGGTTTATTTTACATTCGTGAACTCTACCAAAAATATTTGACATGAAATTAAAACTGTTATTGTTCCTTATGCCTGTAGTGGTAATGGCTCAAAAAAAAGAAGTTGTTTATAAAAAATTGGCAACATCTACTTGTGAATGTATCGCTACAAAAGAAGTCACCGATATAAATTTAGGCATTTGCATATTTGACGCCATCAACAAACTAACTGAAAAAGAACGCAAAACAGTTAATGTTGATATCGACAATAAAATGGCTTCTATTGAGAAAATTGCTGAGAGTGTCGGACTGGAAATGGCGACCATATGCCCCGATGTTTTTCTTAAAATAGCCAAAGAAAACGATACAGAAGGAAATTATGTTGCCGAAGAAGACGAATTAGATTTGTTTTACACCGGTACTTTTGAGAGCATTACCTCTGTTGAATTCAACACTATATATTTGATTGACGATAAAAATGTAAAGCAAGAGTTTATTTGGTTGTTTTCTTTTGAAGGCGATAATTTGTTTGTGAAGAATAAAATTGTGAAAGGCGATAAATTGGAAATTCATTACAGACAACAAGAATTTTTCGACCCTAAGCAAAATAAATACCGTATTTATAATGAGATAACCAGTATTAAATTACTATAAAAAAAGGCAACCATTTGGTTGCCTTTTTTTATTTGGTTTCAAAAACATTATTTGTTCGGTTCACATCGGCCATTAAACCACTAGGGTCAAGGATTACCCTCTTAATGGTTTTTGTAGTTGGCCAAGAATAATTGTAGGTTGGAAATGCCCAAGCCCAATCGCCGATAACGGTTCTTTTTATGTTGGAATACGGATTCTCTTTCTCAAAACTCATCATGCGTAAAGGAATGTAAAAGCTTTCTCGGGAACCATCAGTGTATTCCACTATCAAATCGATTGGCATTGGCATTCTACCAATTCTCTCTAAGGTAACGGTCGCCGAATTGTTTTGGCTGCTTACTTCTTTAATCCCGTAGTCAATGGTGTTGGTGGTTTGCGTCCAATCGGTTAAATACCAGTCTAAATTGGCTCCGGAAACTCTTTCCGCTGTTCTTTTAATATCATTTGGCGTTGGATGTTTGAATTTAAAGTCGTTGTAATAACGTTGTAATGTTTTGGTTAAATTTTCTCTGCCAATTAGATAAATTAATTGAGCCAAAAACACCTCGCCTTTGCTGTAAGAAGAAGTGCTGTAACATTTATTAAAGTCAAAACGATCGGCATGAGTGGAAAGCGGCTGTTCTTTCCCGGAGTTGGCCAAATCAATGTAGCTTTTATAAGCACCGGAATAAGGATTTGATGATTTTTTAGCCGCCAATTCATTCATTACCGAATCTTCAATAAAAGAGGTAAAACCTTCATCCATCCAACTGTGTTTGCTTTCGTTGTTGGCCAATACATGTTGGAACCAAGAATGTCCGAATTCATGAGCAATCAAGCCTACAAAACCGTTAAGCTCTCCTTCTCCTAAAACCAAAGTACACATGGCATATTCCATTCCGCCATCGCCGCCTTGAATAACGGAGTATTGTTGGTATGGGTATTTTCCAACCAAATTGTTGTAGTAAGATAAGATTCTGGCAGTGTAAGGCTGTGCTTTTTTCCAGGTATCTATAATTTTCGGATTGTTTTTGTAGAGAAAATGCAACATAACACCTTCCTCTGTCATCAATTTATCATGGATGTATTCTTTGTCGGCAGCCCAAGTGAAATCGTGTACATTTGGCGCTATAAAATGCCACGTCAAATTTTTTTGTTTTTTCGGAATGGTTACCGTTACGCCTTCATCTTGATAGCCGTGTCCTATTTCATTAGGGTTTTGCAAATAGCCCGAGCCACCCAAAACATAATTTTTGTCGATGGTAATTTTAACATCAAAATTACCCCAAACGCCATGAAATTCACGGCAGATATAAGGGTCTGCATGCCAACCTTCAAAATCAAATTCGGCTATTTTGGGATACCATTGCGCCATAGAAAGTGCTACACCTTCCTTATTATTCCTGCCTGAACGGCGAATTTGCAATGGCACTTGTCCGTGAAAATCAAGAGACAGTAAAGTTGACTTCCCCGGTAAAAGCGGTTGAGCTAAATCTACTTCCAAAATAGTACCTACTTCTTTAGCTTGAGCGGAAACGCCGTCTTGTTTAAAATTTGAGATTTTCAGAAAACCAATTTCATCCGGTTTTAATTTAGAAATTCTACTTTCGTTAATCTCTTCATCATTCCCTTTTTTGATTTTATCAACCATTCTGGCGTCAGGATCAGCAATAGATTGGATTCTGGCATCCATTTCACTTCCCGGTTGGAACGCATTGTTGTATAAATGGTAATAAACGCGTCTTAAAGTGTCTTGTGAATTATTGGTATAAAGTAATTCCTGATTGCCTTTGTAGTTGTATGCTTTGACATCCAGCGTCACTTCCATTTTATAGTCTGCTTTTTGTTGCCAATATTCATTTGACTGTGCCCATGAGATTGTGGTAAACAACAATACAGAAATAGAAAAAAGTTTTTTGGTCATGATAAAAAGGGAAGATTCTTCTTCTTCCGGTAAAATTATAATTTTGGTTCTTTTTGTGCTTCTTTTGATAGTTCTTCAGCCATTTTTAAGGCGTTAAAGGCATTTACTATTCTTCCGGAAACACAGGTTTTTGAAAAATCTTTCTTTTCTTCATTTTCTCCTACACTTACCTCAAAATGCAAAGGCGTTCCCGAATTCATTAATATTTGTTTGACTTGATTGGCTTTCAAATTTGGATAATAGGAGCGAATCAATGCTGCTACTCCGGCTACATTAGGGGAAGCCATTGATGTTCCTTGTTGGTACTTATAGCCTCTCTCCGGAACTGTGGCATACACCTTTACGCCCGGTGCGAAAACATCAACATTTCCTGCGCCAAAGTTAGAGAAGTCTGCCACAATGTTTTCTCCGAAATTGTAATTAATGGCGCCAACTTTAAGCACGTTACTAACTAATTCTGTTTTTTTGTCGGCAGTGTCTTCGGGGTAATTGGGTTCAACGTCAACATTTTTACCGTCATTTCCTGCGGCCAAAACGATTAAAACGTCTTTGCTTTCGGCATATTTCATAGCTTCCCACACCCATTCTTTATGGGGTGAATAATCCTTTCCGAAACTGCCGTTAATGACTTTGGCACCATTATCAACGGCATATCTTATGGCTAATGCGATGTCTTTATCATATTCATCTCCGTTAGGTACGGCGCGAATCGGCATGATTTCAACGTTGGTCGCCACACCATCTCCACCTAATCCGTTGTTTCTGCTTTGGGCAATTATGCCCGCAACATGTGTTCCATGTGAAGAGTCTTTTCTTTCTTTGGAATACACTACATTGTTACCGTATTTTTTATCCTTGATGTCTTCAGGATTGTCACCCACCGGTTTTCTACCGTCAAATTCCTTGTTCAAATTATAATTCAATTTGTCATAAACATAGTCTTTGAACTCCTCCAATTCTGCTTTGAACTCGGCACCGGTATCTTCGGCGTAAGCCAACATTATTTTTTTGCTTTTGTACAATTCATATTTGACAGAAGCTACATTGTTGAGGTCTTCGATATTGTAGTTGTCTTTTTTTAAATACTCTCGAATGGTTTTATCAGCCTCAACTAATAAATCGACAGTTTCTTTATAGGGGAAAACTTTTTGGTATTCGGTTTCGTATTCCTTTTGGGCTCTTTTGTACATTTCGGTACCGTCGTCCCCTTTTCTCAGGTATCTAACCAATTCCAAGGTTTCATTGTTAGAATCGCCTAAAAAATTCCAACCATGAACATCGTCTGTATATCCGTTTTTATCATCGTCTTTGCCATTTTTGGCGATTTCTTTTTTGTTGGTCCAAATTACCGATTTTAAGTCGGGGTGATTGATATCAACTCCCGAATCGATAACACCAACCACCACCTTTTTACCTTTTTTGTTTTTCAAAAGCTCGTTATAAGCTTTGTCAACGCTCATGCCCGGAATGGAGTCCTTTTCAAGATCTAGATGACTCCAACGTTGCAGTTGTTGTTCTGTTAAAGGGGTTTTTTTATAAACAGTCGTTTGTGTTGATTGTTGAGCAGACAAGGAAAAGGCCGTCAACAATAAAAACGAAATAGATAAAGTTCTCATTTTAAATTATTTAATATGTGTATGATTGTAAAAATAATTTCTTTTACAACAATAAATAAAGGTGTTAACAATAATTTAGTACCGAATTAAGGGTCAAATCAAAACCTTTACAACATATTTATATAATCAAAAATATAAAAAGTAACAAGCCTAAATAAATTAACCCTTTTGATTTTAGCGAATTTCTCAACTATTTTTTAGCTGATTTTTCACTTGTGGCTTGAAGTTACAATTAAAGCATCTTAGTGATTTCAGGGTTTAGCCAAAGAAGGCTATGTCTTTTTCAAAAAAAACCCGATTAAGTTTTTAGATTTTAATTTTCCTTTCAAAATCTTTTTTTCTCTTTGTTTATAATTTACAATGCACAAACTTGAGTAACGGCTTTTTTTGCTGTATATAGGTTCTTAACTGAGATTATTAAGGGTTATTAGTTATGATTTTTTGTTGAGTAACAGTGTTTCTTTTTTACAATTGGCACTGATTTTTTTTAAAACTGCACTCACGATTTCTATTTCTTGCGGTGAAATATTTTCCAAAGCTTTGGCTCTGTTTTTCAAAACAATTTTATAAACGTCATCTAAAATTTTTTGTCCGGATGGTGTTATTTTTAAGATTGTTTTTCTCCGGTCTTTGGGATTGATTTCCCGATTTATAAACCCGGCTTTGACCAACAAATCTAAAATTCTGGTGATGGAAGCATTGTCTTTGAATACCATTTCGGCCAATTCAATTTGAGATGATTTTGGATTCTCTTTCAAACATTTTAAAACCAACCATTGATCGATGGTGATTTTCATGTCATTTTTTTTCAGTTGATTTTGAGCATACATTCTGTACGTTTTGATGGCTAGCTCGATGTTGTAAAATATTACCGAATTCAAATTTTCCATACAGATTCTTTTAAAATTATAAGATGTCCTCTACTGTGAATATTTCTTTTAAACGAATACCTCTTTCTGTATTTTCAACCGTTATGATTTGATTATGAGCATCATGCTCTAACCACAAATAGTAGTTGTTTTCAACCGCAGCGTGCAGAAACTTTGATTTTTCAGGCATCGTTAAAAGTGGTCTCGTGTCATAACCCATAACATAAGGCAATGGTAAATGTCCGGCAGTCGGAATCAAATCGGCACAAAAAACAATGGTTTTGTCTTGGTACTTGACATGAGGAATCATCATTTTTTCGGTATGACCATCGACATAAAAAATTCCAAATCCCAATTCTCCTGAAATCCCGAAATCACCTACCGGTCTATTGATAAAATGCAATTGTCCGCTTTCTTGCATCGGCAAAATATTTTCCGAAAGAAAAGAAGCTTTTTCACGAGCATTGGGTTTTGTCGCCCACTCCCAATGATTATCATTGGTCCAAAACTTAGCATTTTTGAAAGCGACTTCATAACCGGTTTTGTCTTTGTTCCAATTCACGCTTCCGCCACAATGGTCAAAATGCAAATGCGTCATAAATACATCGGTCACATCATCGCGATGGAAACCATATTTGGCCAAAGAAGCATCAAGAGAATGATTTCCCCAAAGCGAATAATACCCAAAAAACTTTTCCGATTGCTTATTGCCCATTCCGGTATCAATCAAAATCAGACGATTGCCATCCTCAATTAGCATGCATCTCGCAGCTATATCGATCAAATTGTTCTCGTCTGCAGGATTGGTTTTGTTCCAAATGGTTTTGGGAACCACGCCAAACATGGCGCCACCGTCTAATTTAAAATTGCCGGCTTCTATAGGATATAGCTTCATTTGTTGAAATATCTTCGGTTAATCTTGATAATGGATTGCAAATTACTAAAAATCTACCGCTTTTAATTCCCCAAAATCATTTTTTTCTATTCTTAAATTAGTTATAAAAATGCGTTGAGATGCCGTAAAAAAAGATATTTGTGTTAACTTTGCGCTTTATTTAGACAAAATCAAAATAATCATGATTAAAGTTTCTGATACAGCCAGTAAAAAAATCATCGATATGATGCAGGAAGACGGTTTTGATGCGACGCAAGATTACGTGCGAGTAGGCGTAAAAAGCGGCGGTTGCTCGGGCTTGTCGTATGAATTAAAATTTGACAAAACAATAGGCGAAAACGACAAAGTTTTTGAAGATAATAATGTTAAAATCGCAGTCGAAAAAAAATCGTTTTTGTACCTCGCCGGAACCATTTTAGAATTTTCTGGCGGATTAAACGGAAAAGGCTTTGTATTCAATAATCCGAATGCGTCCAGAACTTGCGGTTGCGGAGAATCATTCTCACTTTAGAATTACATTATGGCAAAATATACGGAAGACGACTTAAAAGTCGAACTCGAAAATAAAGAATACGAATACGGCTTTTACACCGAATTAGAATCGGAGACATTTCCCAATGGGTTAAATGAAGACATCGTGCGCGCCATTTCTTTGAAAAAAGAAGAACCACAATGGATGACCGATTGGCGTATCGAAGCGTTTCGCGCTTGGCAGGAAATGGTTGAACCGGAATGGGCCAATGTGCATTACGAAAAGCCCGATTTTCAAGCGATTTCTTATTATTCGGCACCGAAAAAAGCGGATCCTAATAAAACCTTAGACGATGTAGATCCGGAACTTTTGGCGATGTACAAAAAGTTGGGGATTTCCTTAGACGAACAAAAAAGAATGAACAATATCGCTATGGATATTGTAGTCGATTCGGTTTCTGTAGCCACGACTTTCAAAAAGACATTAGCCGAAAAAGGCATCATTTTTATGAGTATTTCCGAAGCCATCAAGGAACATCCCGAATTGGTTCAGAAATATTTAGGAACGGTTGTGCCGCAAAGAGACAATTTTTATGCTGCCTTAAACTCTGCTGTTTTCTCAGACGGCAGTTTTTGTTATATTCCGAAAGGCGTTCGTTGCCCAATGGAATTATCAACGTATTTCCGTATCAATCAAGCCGGAACCGGTCAGTTTGAAAGAACACTTTTAATTGCCGATGAAGACAGTTATGTTTCTTATCTCGAAGGTTGTACGGCGCCAAGTCGTGACGAAAACCAACTACACGCGGCGGTTGTCGAGCTAATTGCTCTTGATGGTGCCGAAATTAAATATTCGACCGTTCAAAATTGGTATCCCGGAAATAAAGAAGGCAAAGGTGGTGTTTTCAACTTTGTAACCAAAAGAGGTTTGTGCGAGAAAAATGCCAAAATCTCCTGGACACAAGTAGAAACCGGTTCAGCTGTAACCTGGAAATATCCGTCTTGCGTATTGAAAGGAGATAATTCTATAGGCGAATTTTATTCGATAGCCGTAACCAATAATTTCCAACAAGCCGATACCGGAACCAAGATGATTCATTTGGGTAAAAACACCAAATCGACTATCATTTCCAAAGGAATTTCGGCCGGAAAATCACAAAACAGCTACCGAGGTTTGGTGCAAATTGGCGCTCGTGCCGAAAACGCCCGTAACTTCTCGCAATGTGATTCGCTGCTCATGGGCAACAATTGCGGAGCGCATACTTTTCCGTATATCGAAAGTAAAAATGCTTCGGCTAAAATTGAACACGAAGCTACGACTTCCAAAATCGGTGAAGACCAAGTATTTTATTGCAACCAGCGAGGTATTCCAACGGAAAAAGCCATTGCGTTAATCGTAAACGGTTTTAGTAAAGACGTACTGAACAAGTTGCCGATGGAATTCGCGGTAGAAGCACAAAAATTATTGGAGATTTCATTAGAAGGCTCCGTAGGTTAATTTGAAAATGATTTCAAGTTGACTCGAGATAAATAATTTAACAACAAAAAATATAGAAAGTTAGGTTTTAGAAAATGAAAAGAACATCTTCAAATTCTCTAATCTTCAAATCTTCAAATCATATGTTACAGATAACAAATTTACACGCTTCCGTAGAGGACAAAGAAATATTAAAAGGAATCAACTTAACGGTAAATGCCGGAGAAGTACACGCCATCATGGGACCAAATGGTGCCGGAAAAAGTACGCTTTCCTCTATTATTGCCGGAAATGAGAATTACGAAGTAACCGAAGGCGAAATCCTTTTGGAAGGCGAAGACATTTCAGAATTAGCACCCGAAGAAAGAGCACACAAAGGCGTTTTCTTATCGTTCCAATATCCGGTAGAAATTCCGGGCGTTTCAGTGACGAATTTTATGAAAACCGCTATCAACGAAAGCCGCAAAGCCAACGGAAAAGAAGAAATGCCGGCCAACGAAATGCTAAAACTAATTCGTGAGAAATCGGAATTATTAGAAATCGATCGCAAGTTCTTATCACGTTCCTTAAACGAAGGGTTTTCGGGCGGTGAAAAGAAAAGAAACGAAATCTTCCAAATGGCGATGTTGGAACCAAAATTGGCCATCCTTGACGAAACCGATTCAGGATTAGACATCGATGCCTTGAGAATTGTAGCCAATGGAGTTAACAAATTGAAAAACGAAAACAATGCGGTATTAGTCATTACGCATTACCAACGTTTGTTAGACTATATCGTGCCCGATTTTGTTCATGTTTTAATGGACGGAAAAATTGTAAAAACCGGTGGCGCCGACTTAGCTTTAGAATTAGAGGAAAAAGGATACGATTGGATTAAAGCAGAAATGGTTTAAAATAGTTTCAAGTTTAAGGTTTCATGTTATTATGGCGACAATAACAAAATTTGAAGATTTAGAAATTTGGCAGGAAGCCAGAAAGCTTGCAAAAGAAATCTATTTAATTTCTAAAGAAACCGAATTAAAGAGCGATTTTAGATTTAAAGAACAAATTAAAGCTTCATCCGGTTCGGTAATGGATAACATTGCAGAAGGATTTGAAAGAGATGGTAATATAGAATTTCGTCAGTTCTTGTCTGTAGCTAAAGGTTCTGCTGGCGAATCCAGATCACAGATTTATAGACTTTATGATTATGAATATATTTCAGAAGAACAGTTTATAGATTTAAAAAACAAATATGAAAACTTAAGTGGAAAGATTAAAAACTTTATCACTTATTTAAACAAGAAAGATTTCAAAGGCAATAAGTTTCAATAACCTGAAACTTGAAACCTGAAACAAAATAACGATATGGAATTAAAAGAAAAACTCATCTCGTCTTTTATGGCTTTCGAAGAGCAAATTGATGTTCATTCGGAATTGCACGATGTTCGTACTTCTGCTATAAAAAACTTTGAGAATAAAGGTTTCCCTACCAAAAAAGAAGAAGCTTGGAAATATACTTCGCTGAATGCCATCTTAAAAAATGATTATTCGGTATTCCCAAAACACGAAAATGCAGTCGAATTTGCTGAGGTAAAAAAATACTTCCTGCACGAAATCGACACGCACAAAGTGATTTTTATAGATGGTAAATTCGCCTCGTTTTTATCGGCCACAACGCATGATAGTTTGGATGTTTGCTTAATGTCATCGGCGCTAAACAAACCGAAGTACAAAATGATTATCGATGAGTACTTCAATAAAATCGCCAGCAAGGAAGAGAGTTTGACCACCTTAAATACGGCTTTCGCCAATGAAGGTGCGTACATCAACATACCTAAAAGCAAAGTGGTGGAAAAACCTATCGAAATCATTTACTTCTCTACCGGGGTTGAAAGCGCTTTGATGGTGCAACCAAGAAACTTGGTAATTGTGGGTGAAAATGCCCACGTACAAATCATCGAAAGACACCAATCGTTAAACGAAAACCCGGTACTAACCAACTCGGTAACGGAAATTTTTGCCCAAAAACGCGCCATTGTTGATTATTATAAAATTCAAAACGACTTGCAATCGGCTAACCTGATTGACAACACTTATATTTCCCAAAAACAAGAAAGCCGCGTTTCGGTTCACACGTTTTCTTTCGGTGGTAACATCACCAGAAACAATCTGAATTTTTATCATTTCGGAGAAAGAATCGATTCGACTTTAAAAGGCATTACTATTATCGGCGACAAGCAACACGTTGACCATTATACTTTAGTTAATCACGCTTCGCCCAACTGCGAAAGCCACCAGAACTATAAAACCATTTTGGCCGATAGTTCAACGGGTGTTTTCAACGGTAAAATTTACGTCGAAAAAGAAGCCCAAAAAACGGATGCTTTCCAACAAAACAACAATATTTTGTTAGGCGACAAAGCTACCATCAACGCCAAACCGCAATTGGAAATCTTTGCCGACGACGTAAAATGTTCCCACGGTTGTACCATCGGACAGTTAGACGAAACCGCCATGTTCTACATGCAACAACGTGGTATTCCAAAGAAAGAAGCCAAAGCCTTATTGATGTACGCCTTCTCGAACGAAGTAATCGAAAGCATCAAAATCCCGGAATTAAAACAACGCATTACCAAAATCATTGCTATGAAATTGGGCGTGAATTTGGGGTTTGATTTATAAAATCAGGAGCGAAAGGTTTGGGCATTTTTGGTGTCCGTGTTCCCGCTTTTCAATACAATAAAAAATGCTTCCTGACTTGGAAGCATTTTTTATTTTCATTACAATCGGGGCTAGATGATTAGCCTTTTGAGTTATTTGTTGTCTTTCTTCAAACTGGCTATAATTTCTTTCAGAAAGGTATCATAATCTAGCGATTCACTCAATCCCATTCTAACCACCACCAAATCCATGGACGGAATGATAAACACCATTTGCCCTTGGTAACCACTGCAATGGTACAAGTCTTTGGGAACATTAGGATATTTGCCACCGGCATTCAGCCAAAAATGAGCACCGTATTGTCCGTTAGAACCGTTGGTTGGTGTGGCAACATACTTGGCCCAACTAGGATCAAATATTTGTTCTCCGTTCCAGTTTCCTTGGTTTAAATAAAGTAAACCAAACTTCGCCCAATCGCGAGTCGTGGCCCAACCGTAAGACGAACCCACAAAATTTCCTTTCATATCAACTTCCACCAAAGCCGATTCCATCCCGATTTTATCCAGCAAACTATTGTACCAAAAATCCAAATATTCCTGATGCGTTTTGAATTGCTTCCTCAAAATCCCGGAAAGTAAATTCGTCGTTCCCGAAGAGTAATTCCAGGTATTATTGGGTTTGCCCACCAAAGGTTTGTCAATTTGAGGCTGAGTCATATCTTCTGCCGTAAACAACATTTTGGTCACATCGGAAATCTTGCCGTAATCTTCTTCCCATTCCAAACCGGAATTCATATGAAGCAAATCGTTAATCGTAATTTTTGCACGCTCGTCATTTTGCCATTCCGCAATAGGCGCCGGTTTCATAATATCAATTTTGCCTTGTTTTTGAAGGATTCCAAAGTAAGTTGCGGTTAAGCTTTTGGTCATAGACCAACCCAAAATTTTAGACGTAGCGGTGAAACCCGGTGCGTATTTTTCGCCTACTAAATAGCCTTTATACAATACTACCACAGAACGCGTTCGCTTGTTTTTTTGTCCTTCTTTGTCAAACACACTTTCTATAGCTTTCTGTAATTTATAATAATCAATGTTGGCAAAAGTCGTATCAACAGGATTATTGTTTCCGTAAGGATAAGGCAAATTGTTTTTTAAAGCAGTTCGTTTGGGAACATTGTAGGGCTTAGTGACGTCAAAATCATCATTGATTAAGGTAGCGCCCAAACCTTCTCGGTAAATCGCTTTACGGCTTTTTAAACCGTAGACTTTGGAAATCACAAACTTTCCGTTGTCATCGATGGTATTGGTGGCCCAATCGACTTTGTCAATGTCATTGTCGCCTTTTTGTATGGTTTCTAAACTTCGATTATCAATAAAATGACCCGAAGCCACACTCTTAGCCGAAAAACCAGAAATCAAATCGAGTTGAGGATAAATCTCAATTCTCAGATAAACAAAGACAATCAGCAATAAAACAACTAATATTCTAAAAAACTTTTTCATAGGATAAAGAAAAAAAGGACTTTAGTAAAAGTAAAAAAATAAAGCAATTATTAACTCGCGTTTAGCAAATTAACCGCTTCAATTTTATTACTTTTGTATTTAGAATTTTTCTAAATAATACCATGTTAGACATCCAAAAAATCAGAGCCGATTTTCCGATACTTTCGCAAAAAGTCAATGGCAAACCGCTCGTTTATTTTGACAACGGCGCAACTTCACAGAAACCCCAAGTGGTGATTGATGCGATAGCCCAATATTACCAAGAAATCAATGCCAACATTCACCGAGGTGTACACACTTTAAGCCAATTGGCAACCGATGCGTATGAAGTGTCTCGAGGCAAAATCCAAAAGCATATCAACGCCAAACACGCTCACGAAGTCATTTTTACTTCGGGAACAACCCATGGAATCAATGCCGTGGCGAATGGTTTCGCAGCCTTTTTAAAACCCGGCGATGAGGTTTTGGTTTCCGCTTTAGAACACCACAGCAACATCGTACCTTGGCAAATGCTTTGCGAGAAAACCGGAGCGACTTTAAAAGTTATTCCAATGAATGAAAAAGGAGAATTGATTATGGCCGAATACGATAAACTGCTTTCGGATAAAACCAAAATCGTAACGGTAAATCATATTTCAAATGCTTTGGGAACCATCAATCCGATTAAGGGAATGATTGACAAAGCACACCAATTCGGCGCAGCCATTTTAATCGACGGCGCCCAAGCCACACCGCATTTAAAACCCGATGTACAAGCTTTAGATTGTGATTTTTATGTGTTTTCAGGACATAAAATTTGCGGACCAACGGGTGTCGGAATTCTATATGGCAAAGAAGAATGGCTAAGAAAATTGCCACCATACCAAGGCGGCGGAGAAATGATTGCCACCGTAACTTTCGAAAAAACCACTTATGCCGATTTGCCTCATAAATTTGAAGCCGGAACACCTAATATTGAAGCCGGAATAGTCCTGGGAACTGCCATAGATTATTTGAACGGAATTGGTTTCGACAATATCGCACAATACGAACACGAATTACTAGAATATGCTACACCAAAATTATTGGAAATAGAAGGATTGCAAATTTTTGGTACGGCCGAACAAAAAACTTCCGTAATTTCGTTTAACATCGATGGGATTCATCCTTACGACATTGGCACTATTATCGATAAACTTGGCATAGCGGTGCGCACCGGACATCATTGCGCCCAACCGATTATGGATTATTTCAAAATTCCGGGAACGATAAGAGCGAGCTTCGCTTTTTACAACACCAAGGAAGAAATTGATGCCATGGTCGAAGCAGTTAAAAAAGCCAAAATGATGTTGAGTTAAATTTTTAGGAGCTATTTCCCGCTTTCCACTGTATCTCGCAATAAATTGCGAGGATGCCGTTGCAATCGGGGCTATTTCCTGCGGCAGCCGCAAAGCTCGTGTGATATTAAGAGGAGAATGTCCGGTGGATATTCGGTAAAAATGCAAAACTATGAAAACACTAAGCCTGATTTTTTTGACACTTTTCCTCGGAAAAAGTTGTACCAATGAAGCACAAAACGATATGACCAATACTACCATTCAGTATACTGCCAACAGCAGAGGTTTCTATCAAAAGATTGTCATCATCAATCAAAAAGCGACGATTTCAAGAGACCGAAATGAACAAGCTTTACCGGAAGAAATTAAAATATCGGATGCCGATTGGAAGGAATTGGTAACCGCTTTCGGCAAAATCAATTTGGAAGAAGTGCCTAAACTGAAAGACCCAACCCAAAAACGTTTCTACGACGGCGCTGCGATTGCGAATTTGAAAATAAAATACCAAGACCAAGAGTATCAAACCACCGATTTTGATCACGGTTTTCCACCAAAGGAAATTGAAAAATTAGTCAATAAAATAGTAGCTTTGGCCAAAGAAAAAGAAGAATGAGTATCAAAGAAATACAAGACGAAATCGTAGACGAATTTTCTATGTTTGACGACTGGATGCAACGCTACGAATACATCATCGAATTAGGGAAATCATTACCGCTAATTGAAGAACAATACAAAACCGAAGACAACATCATCAAAGGCTGTCAATCTAAAGTTTGGGTCCATGCCGAACAACAAGGCGATAAAGTAGTCTTCACTGCCGATAGTGATGCGATTTTAACCAAAGGCATTATTGCCATTCTAATCCGTGCGTTTTCCAATCAAAAAGCCTCAGATATTTTAGAGGCCAACACCGATTTTATAGACGAAATCGGACTCAAAGAACATTTATCGCCAACTCGTGCCAACGGTTTGGTTTCGATGATTAAAAAATTAAAAATGTATGCTTTGGCATTCAATGCAAAAAAATAATTGAAATACTTTTTAAACATATTATTAATCTTAAGTTTTTGTAATTGTTTTTCACAAGACAGTTTTACAAAAACGCCACAAACGGTAAAAGAAATTCATTTTACTTATGAGTCAAAATCGAGCTTTTATTTTGATGAAAAAGGGATTTATGCCGATACAACAATCTTTAAGTTACAATTTCCAAAATTAAGGTTGGCAAAAACCAAGCACCCAAAAGAGGGCTATACTTGTGGTTTTCTCTCTTTTTTAAGTATGGATGAAGAAACTAAAAAGAATGTTGTTGGAATACTTTATCATGCCAATGAAAAGTTTACCGGAGTTTATGACTGTAAAAGAAACAAGACAACAATAAAAGCAGTCAGAGATAATGCTGAGGTGAAAAAATTGTTTAAGGAAATTTTAAAAACGGGTTATTCAACATTTGCATACACCATTTATTTGGACTACGAGAATAAAATCAAAACCCTTGATTTTCCTCTGGCAAGGTATGATCTAGCTTTTGCCAAAGAACAAAAAAAAGTGGAATGGATTGACAGCAAATCAGGTTCTTACCAAGAGATAAAAGAAAATGTTTTATTGACAAGCATAGTCGAATCTGATGAAAATCTACCCCAACAAGTAACTCTTGGGTTTGTTTTTGAAAATAACCGATATGGTATAAAAAAGGTCAGTACGGTATATGGAACGTATGAACTTACTTCAATTACTTACGAATAAAAACTAAAAACTATGGAAGAATTTAAAGACGATATCAATTTAGGCGAAAACGTGGTCAAAGTCCTCAAAGGCATTTACGATCCCGAAATCCCCGTGGATATTTATGAATTAGGCTTAATCTACGATGTGATGATTAACGAAGACAATGAAGTCAAAGTCTTGATGACCTTAACATCACCCAATTGTCCCGTGGCCGAAACGCTGCCTCGTGAAGTAGAGGAAAAAATTACTAAAATCGATGCAGTAAAATCTTGTGAAGTAGAGATTACTTTTGATCCGCCATGGAGCAAAGATTTGATGAGCGAAGAAGCCAAGTTAGAATTAGGAATGCTTTAAAATTAGTCTTCAGTAAGCAGTAACAGTTGGCAGTTATGCCGCTGAACACTGAACACTGAACAATAAGAAAATGGACGAAATCATCAACAGAGTTGCCAATTCAGCCCTCGAAGTTTTCGATTTGGAAGACTATTATCCCAACGGAACTCGAACACAAATTGATATTTCCCAATGGCTTTTGGAAGGGTTTTTACTCAAAGAAAAAGACTTTCGCGAAGCCCTAAAAAACCACGATTGGGCACAATACCAAAATCATTTTGTAGCGATTCATTGCTCAACCGATGCGATTGTTCCGGCTTGGGCGACTATTTTGGTTACCACTTATGTTGCACCATTTGCTCAAAAGGTCGTTTTGGGCAACATAACCGATTTGAATACTGCATTGTATCAAGATATTTTGCCAACTCTGGATTACTCAGCATACCAAGACAAACCGGTCATCATCAAAGGCTGTTCTAAAAAACCCGTTCCGGAAAGTGCTTATATTATGGCCGTTCAAAAACTCCAACCCTTTGCCAAAAGCATTATGTATGGCGAAGCCTGTTCGGCCGTACCATTGTTCAAAAAAGGTAAATAGTCCGATTTGAAATGGCAAAATGTATCCTTACCTTTGCCCCAAAATTTAAAAATTCATAAAATGAAAAGAGTTTTATTAGCTGCGCTGTTCTTTTTATGCGTAAACAAAGGGTATTCTCAAGTTAGTGAAAAGGAATTACTAAAGAAAACCGAAGAAACCATAGCCAAAATTCAAGAAGAAAAACCAAACGGTTGGGAAAAAAAAGGCGTGGCTACGGTTTTGTTAAACCAAGCAAGCTTTAACAACTGGTTGGCCGGTGGGCAAAGCAGTATTTCAGGAAATGCAGGCTTAAAATATGATTTCAATTATAAAAGCGATACCTGGACATGGGACAACAAACTCAACGCCAATTATGGTCTGACCAAAATTAACGGACAGGATTTAAGAAAATCAGATGACCGATTTGAGTTCAATTCCTTGGTAGGCAAAAAAGCATCGGGCGAATGGTATTACTCTTTCTTTTTCAACTTTAAAACACAGTTTGATTCCGGTTTCGATCCGGCCGATAACACTATTAAAATATCCCATTTCTTATCTCCAACATTCACCCAGTTTGGTCCGGGTATGATGTGGAAAAAGAGTGACAATCTAAAGATTAACGTTGCTCCTGCTACTTCAAAAGTAATTATGGTACACCGCCATTTCACTGATCTCGGACCGGCTTTCGGGGTGGCTCAAGGAGAAAGCTCTCGTTATGAGTTTGGAGCGGCAGTCAATGCTTACTACAAATTCAATATCATGGAGAATGTTAGTGCAGAAAACATTTTTAATTCCTACACCAACTATTTGGAAGAAGTTTATAATGTTGATATCGATTATACCTTAAATATTGTGATGAAAGTTAATAAATACTTGACTACCAATTTTGCATTCCAAACCATTTATGATGACAACGCCTACAGAGGTTTTCAAACCCGTCAAGTAATTGGAATTGGTGTAAATTATGGTTTTTAAGATCAATTATTTGTAAAAAAAAGAGCCGATTTATCCTTAAATCGGCTCTTTTTTTAATCTTAAATTTACAGATTCCGAAGATTACTTCTTAAAGCATTTTTTACTTTTAGCTTGCATGGCAATACCTCTGGAAGAATAAGTTGCGATGGGTTTTTTTGAGACTTTTGTCGCTTTACTCGAGCAACCAAATCTTGATTCATTACCTCTGGAACTTGCGTCAGTTGGAATTTTTGTTGACGAAAAAACATTTGTACTTCCTAAGAAGAACAACAGGAGGAATAATTTACCGGTATTTTTTAGGTTAATTTTTTTCATGGGGTCTGATATTAAATTATACAAGTTAAACTTATATAAATAAAACAGACAAACCGCCAAAAACACTGAAATAATCGATGAAATACATAAAATTTATAAAAAAACATTATTTTTCTTATAAATTTAAACAATTATTTTAAGTCGAATTAACAAAAAAGCCGGAGCTTGAAACTCCGGCTTTTTGATTATTTAGATTGGATTTATCTGAAAGCTTGTTCGAGATCTGCGAGCAAGTCATCAATGTCTTCTACACCGGTACTTAAACGCACTAAGTCATCTGTGATTCCCACTTCTTTTCGCTTGTCTTCCGGAATCGATGCATGTGTCATCAAAGCCGGATGATTGGCTAAAGATTCAACACCGCCTAATGATTCGGCTAAAGTGAATACTTTTAGTTTTTCCAAGAAGGAAATGGCATCTTCTTTTTTGCCTGATTTGAATGTAAATGATACCATGCCGCCAAAACCACTCATTTGTTTTTTGGCAATGTCATGATACGGATGGTCAGGCAATCCCGGATAGAATACTTTATCTACTTCGGGATGATTGGCTAAAAAGTTGGCCACTTTTTCTCCGTTTTCGCAATGTCTTTGTACGCGCAAATGCAAGGTTTTGATGCCGCGTAATACCAAGAAACTGTCCATTGGCCCTAAGGTTCCGCCGGTAGCAAATTGTTTGAAGTGCAATTCATCGCCTAATGCTTTGTCTTTGATAATCAAAGCGCCGGCAATTACATCACTGTGTCCGCCTAAATATTTCGTGGCCGAATGCATTACGATATCGGCACCTAAGTCTAAAGGTTTTTGCAAATACGGCGTAGCAAAGGTGTTGTCTACCGCAAAAAGGATGTTGTGTTTTTTGGTGATTTTGGCAATTTCAGCAATGTCGGCCAATTTCATCAACGGATTGGTTGGTGTTTCTACCCAAACCAATTTGGTGTTTTCATTGATTAGCGATTGGAATTTCTCTAAATCGTTCATGTCTACAAAATGGAACTTGATACCGCTGTTGTTGTACAAACGGGTAAACAAACGATACGTTCCGCCATATAAATCGTCCATCGCGATGATTTCATCACCGGCTTTGAATAAGCGCAACAAACAATCGGTAGCCGCCAATCCGGAAGCGAAAGCCAAACCGCGCGCGCCATTTTCAATACTCGCCAAAGCATCTTCTAAAGCTTGACGGGTTGGGTTGGCGGCACGAGAATATTCGTAATCACCTACGGGTTTCCCGGGTGAAACTTGGGCATAAGTTGAGGTTTGAAACACCGGTGGCATTACCGCTCCGGTTACTTCTTCATGGTGTTGGTTGCCATGTATGACTTTGGTGTTAAATTTCATTTGAGTTTCAATTAGATTGCAAAGGTACTTTTTTTTCGTTTTTTAATAGCCCGGATAGGAGTGAAAATCCTTTTCCTGGAAAGGAAAAGATTGTAACGTATAGCCGGATTAGCTCCTAAATAAACTTTCGAATATTCATCATAAAGCCCAGATGTAAAGCTTCGTGATAGTTGTTGAACTCGATGGCTTCTTCAGTTGAGGCTAAGTGAAATCCGGTTCCGGTAGTGTATTCGTTGTAAGCGGTAAACTTTCCGGCGGCGTAATCAGCTTTGGTTTGTTCCATTAGGGAAATCAAAAGTTCTTTTAATTCATCGACTTCTGCTTGCGTGGTTTGCCCGGTTGGCTTGGAACCGTTTTTATAGGTATTGGTCATGTCTTCGGAAACGTTTACCGGCAAGCCAGAAAGACGATATACCAAGCCTTGTTGTGCCACGATGATATGGCCTAAGTTCCAAACCAAATTGTTGCTGAAACCTTCGGGAATTTTGTTGAGTTGTTCCAGCGTATAGTTGTTGAGAAGCTTGAGATAGGATTGTCGGCTGGTTTCCCAGATTTTGAATGATGCGTCCATAATTTTTTTTGATAAAAATACGAATTTACCAAGCTGTAACCGCGTATTTTTGTAATGTGAAATGTTAAACTTTTAGCCATGCGAAAAATATATTATCTGAAAACCTGCAGTACATGTCAGCGTATTTTAAAATCGCTGCCACACTTAGATACTTTTCAGTTGCAAGACATTAAAGCCGAGCCGATGACAGTAAAGCAAGTTGATGAAATGGCGCAAATGGCGGGCAGTTACGAAGCGCTTTTCAGCAAAAGAGCCACGTTGTACAAAGAGATGGGATTGAAAGACGAAAAGCTCAACGAAGCCGATTTCAAAAGATACATTTTGGAGCATTACACGTTTTTGTCACGACCAGTAATCTTGGCAGACGGAAAAATATTTATCGGCAACAGCCCGAAAGTGGTTCAACAAGCTATTGCTTTTTTATCGCATGAGTAAGCGTACTTGGGCTTTATTGGCCGCGACGATGGTGTCACTTATTTACGGCGTTTCTTTTACGGTTGCCAAAGACGTGATGCCGACTTATGTTAAACCGTATGGTTTTATTTTGCTTAGGGTTTTTGGTGCGATGATTTTGTTTTGGCTTGTATCGTTTTTTGGCCCAAAAGAAAAAATCCAAATTGGCGATTTTCCTCGAATTATAGCGGCGGCCTTTTTTGGCGTGGCCTTGAACATGCTGACTTTTTTCAAAGGATTGAGTTATACTTCGCCCATTTCTTCGGCGGTAATTATGGTCACTACGCCTATTATCGTTTTGATTTTGTCATCGATATTGATGAAAGAACGAATGGAACTTCGCAAAATCATCGGAATTTTACTTGGGCTTTTTGGCACCGGATTTCTAATTCTATACGGCAAATCTATGGGGAATGCTACGAATGCTTCCTTGGGTAATTTTTTAGTTTTTATCAATGCGGTTTCCTATGGTTTTTACCTCATCATCGTTAAAAAATTAATGGACAAATACAACGCTTTTACTTTCGTGAAATGGATTTACACTTTTGGTTTTCTGATGGTCATTCCTTTCGGATGGACCGAATTTAAAGCCATTGAGTGGCAAACAATACCATCGGTAATTCTATGGGAAATTGTTTTCGTGGTGGTTTTTACCACTTTCTTTACCTATTTGTTCAACTTGGTTTCGATGCGCGAATTAAAGCCGACTACCGTGGCGGTTTTTATTTATTTGCAACCGCTTTTTGCCACTATTTTTGCAATGAGTTTGGGCAAAGATCAACTAACTTGGGTTAAAATGGTATCGGCTACTTTAATATTTGTTGGCGTTTATTTGGTTACCAAAAAAGCGAAAAGAGACTAACAATTAGCAATTAATCTTGTTGAAGATGCTAATTACTATTCACCAATTACTAATTACTTTTATTTATATTTGAAGTCTATTAAATTACACGAATGATACAATCCATGACCGGTTTTGGGAAAGCCACCTTGCAACTACCAACCAAAAAAATTACCGTAGAAATTAAATCACTCAACAGCAAAGGCTTGGATTTAAACACGCGTATGCCTTCTGTTTTCAGAGAAATGGAATTGGGCTTGCGCAACCAATTGTCGCAAAGATTAGAGCGTGGAAAAATTGATTTTTCACTTTATGTTGAGGTTACCGGCGAAGAAACTTCCTCAAAAATTAACGTGCCTATCGTTAAAGGTTATATCAACCAAATGAAAGCTGTAATTCCGAATGCCGATGAGACCGAATTAATGAAAATGGCTGTCAGAATGCCCGATGCGTTAAAAACGGAGCGTGATGAAATTGATGAAAATGAATGGAAGCAAATTCAAACTGTAATTAATGAAGCGTTGGAAAACATTGCTCAGTTTCGCAAAGACGAAGGCGTGGCACTGGAAAAAGAATTCTTGCATCGCATTGCTAATATTATGACTTTGATGAACAATGCGGTATCTTATGATGCCGAACGTGTGGAAACGGTTAAGACAAGATTGCGAACCGCTTTAGAAGAACTAAAAGAAAATGTAGACGAAAATCGTTTCGAACAAGAATTGATTTTTTACCTCGAAAAATACGACATCACCGAAGAAAAAGTGCGTTTGGAAAACCACTTAAACTATTTCATAGAAACTCTCGCAGGAACGGAAGCCAACGGAAGAAAATTGGGTTTCATCACTCAGGAAATGGGTAGAGAAATCAATACCATGGGTTCCAAATCCAACCATTCCGAAATGCAAAAATTGGTGGTGATGATGAAGGACGAATTGGAAAAGATAAAAGAACAAGTGCTTAATGTTTTATAAGTAATTAGTGATTGGTGATTAGTGAATGGCTAATTACTAATCACTAATTACTAATCACTAGAAAAAAATGAACAAAGGAAAATTACTAGTATTCTCAGCACCGTCGGGTTCGGGAAAAACCACTATAGTCAGGCATTTATTAGCACAACCCGAATTGAATTTAGAATTTTCGATTTCGGCAGCAACAAGAGAACCTCGCGGACAAGAAGTGCATGGTAAAGATTATTACTTTATGTCGATTGAAGATTTCAAAAAACACATCAAAGCCGAAGATTTTATCGAATGGGAAGAAGTGTATCGCGATAACTTTTACGGTACTTTAAAAAGCGAGGTAGAACGCATTTGGGCCAAAGGCAAAAACGTAATTTTCGACATTGATGTGGCCGGTGGATTGCGCATCAAACACAAGTTCCCGCAAGAAACCTTGGCCGTTTTTGTTAAACCACCTAGTGTAGACGAATTAAAGCGCCGTTTAAAAGAACGTTCCACTGAAAGTGATGAGAAAATCAATATGCGTATTGCCAAAGCCCACGTAGAATTGGCGACCGCACCGCAATTTGATACCATTATCAAGAATTATGATTTGGATGTAGCGAAAGCGGAAGCTTATGCGTTGGTAAAAGCGTTTGTAAAATAAGTCAAAAGAGAGTAGGTAAAAGGGATTAGTTAAAAGTTCTTATCCCTTATCCCTTATCCCTTATCCCTTTTTATATGAAAATCGGTTTATATTTCGGCACCTTCAATCCCATACACGTTGGGCATTTGATTATTGCTAATCATTTGGCAGAGCATTCTGATTTGGAGCAGATTTGGATGGTCGTAACTCCTCACAATCCGTTAAAGCAAAAAAACACTTTGTTGGATGACTATCAGCGTTTGCATTTGGTTCGATTGGCCACCGAAGACTATCCGAAAATTAAACCTTCCGACATCGAATTTAAATTGCCGCAACCCAATTATACAGTCAATACTTTGGCGCATTTGATGGAGAAATATCCGCAACATGAGTTTTCCTTAATTATGGGCGAAGACAATCTGAAATCTTTTCACAAGTGGAAAAACTACGAGTATATTTTACAACATCACGATATTTATATTTACCCGAGAGTTTCTGAAGAAGCGGATAACATCACCTTAAAAAATCATCCCCGAATTCATTTGATTGACGCTCCAATAGTCGAGATTTCTTCAACTTTTATTAGAGAAAGTATCAAAAACAAAAAGAACGTCCAACCGCTTTTACCGCATAACGTTTGGGAGTATGTAGATCATAATAATTTTTATCGAAAATAACTTAACATACTTTTACCACTTGTTCGTTTGATGCTTTTGTAATTTTGTACTTCTAAAACAAATGACTATGTTAAACTTCGAACTATACAATCCTACCCAATACGTTTTTGGGAAAGGGCAAACTCAAAAATTGACCAAATTAATACCTGAAAAATCGAAAATTTTACTGGCTTACGGTGGCGGCAGTATCTTTAACAATGGTGTCTATGATCAGGTTAAAGCGGCTTTGTCAGCATTTGAAGTAATCGAATTTGGCGGGATCGAACCCAACCCGAGATTCGAAACCTTGATGAAAGCGGTGGAAATTATTCGGGAGCAAAAAATTACTTTTATTTTAGCGGTTGGAGGCGGAAGCGTGATTGATGGCGTAAAATTCATCTCAGGTGCCGTGGATTATGAAGGCAATCCGATAGAAATTTTAAAAAATAAAGTCTTGTTTACCGATGTGACTAAAGTGATCCCCTTTGGAACAGTACTGACTTTGCCGGCAACGGGAAGCGAAATGAATTCGGGCGCTGTGGTAACCATTGAAGCCACTCAGGAAAAACTAACTTTAGGCGGTAGCGCTTTGTTTCCGAAGTTCTCCATTTGTGATCCTTCTGTGATTGCTTCTTTGCCAAAGCGACAAATTCAAAACGGTGTAGTCGACGCCTTTACCCACGTCATGGAGCAATACTTAACTTATCCGCACGATGCTTTGCTGCAAGACCGATTTGCCGAAAGCATTTTACAAACTTTAGTTGAAATCGGCCCAAGTGTAGTAGACAATCCGACAGATTACAAATTGGCTTCCAACTATATGTGGTGCGCCACCATGGCTTTGAATGGCTTAATTCAAAAAGGAGTTCCGAGTGATTGGGCAACACACATGATTGGACATGAATTAACCGCTTTATATGAAATTGATCACGCCAGAACTTTGGCGATTATCGGGCCTAATTTATACCGCGTTTTATTTGACACCAAAAAAGAAAAATTGGCACAATATGGTGAAAGAGTTTGGAATATCTCCGGTCTTTCGGTAGAAGAAAGAGCAGAAAAAGCCATTGAAAAAACGGTCGATTTTTTCCATACTATGGGAATGAAAACCAAGCTTTCGGAAAACACCACCAACTTCGAAAATACGGCCGATTTTATTGTCAATCGATTTGAAGAAAGGGGTTGGAAGGCATTGGGGGAAAAACAAAATGTTACCTTAGAGAAAGTAAAAGCGATTGTTGAAATGAGCTATTAATAAAAAAAGCCTTCCTATTTAGGAAGGCCTTGAAACAAAGTTAAGGGTTTTTAAATTATTTATGAATTCTTTTAATTGTTACAATCTGATTGACAAACGTCAAAAGACATTCCCCAGTCGGATGGATGAAAGCGTTCTCCTTCACCCCAAGCTACCTCAGATTGAACTACTACGCCATTTTGCATGCGTTGTACTTCAGCAAATGCTGAGATGCTGAAACATTTAGGTAATGCAGCTCTCGGGAATGAGTAAATTGCGATGTCTGTTCCATCTTGGAAAGTTTCGCTTACCGGAAATAAAGCAGGATTTGCTGAACCGGAACGTGTAACCGGAATCATACTTTGATCCCCTACAAATAAATGGGTTTCTCTTAATCGCCAATTGCTACTGGCTTGGTATTCTACATATAGATTTGCCGCATCAAAATAAATTTTAATGTCGCCGGCGTCATATCGTTGACCTGCAATTAACTCTGTATAAGCACAAGGCGTTAAGTCGCTGACATTGATACTGTTTGAAACCGGAGTGTTCTGTCTGGAAGTTGCACCGGAATCTGAAATGGTTTCTGATTCACATGAAGTTAGCACTAAGGTGAATGCACCAAGAAATAGGGAAAGAATTTTTGTTTTCATAATATTTAGATTTGGGACTGCTAAACTACAAAGTTATCTTTAAAAAGCATAAAATAATCGATGAAATGCACAAATTAACAAATAAAATAAGTAAAATAATACAAATACAACAAAATATTACCCTAAATTTTAACAAGATAATGATTTAAGATACTGTTAAAAACGAAATAAATATGTAATAAATAGCGCATAAAAAAACCGACCTTATGGTCGGTTTTATTTTTTAACGAATTACTTTTTGTTTTAATTTCCAAAATAATAGTCTTCGATGTCAAAACAATCTGATTGACAAACACTAAAATATGTCGCCCAATTTCTTGGTGTGAATCTGTTGCCGCTTGCCCAAGCAGTTTCTGTTTGTTCGACCACCCCGTTTTCTATACGGGCCACATCGGCATGAGCCACTACAGCAAAACATTCCGGAAGACTTGCTTTGGGAAATGTATAAGTTATGGTTTGTGTACCATTGGCATGATTATTATTGATCGGGAATTGTCCAGGGATGGGATTGCCGCTGTTGTTTCGTGGAATCAATTGATAACTGCCAACGTAAAGGTGTGATTTTCGAATAAACCAATTACCCGTAGTCGAGTATTTTACATAAACGTTGTTTAAATCAACATATACGCTCAGATCACCCGAGTCATAATTTTGACCCGCCATTAAATTCGCAACAGTACAAGGTGTTAAACCAATCGTAGTTTCCACAGGACTTACGCTAACATTCTTGTTTTGTACATCGCTGTTTGTTTCGCTTTCACAAGCTGAAAAAATAAGTGCTACAGCACCTAAAAAAGGGTAAAGTAATTTTGTTTTCATATAATTAAGATTTGGGATGACTAATATAGTATCTTATCTTTAAAGTGTATAAAAAAATCGATGAAAAACACCAAAAACATTTATTTGTAAGAATTAAATCTAATATAAAGAAGGTTTGTGTAAAACGCAGCAATCGGTTTGTTTTGCTATTTTAAATGGTAGCGCTTTTTATCATTTAAAATTGAGTATTTTTGGACATCATAAAAGTTACTATTCATGAATGATTCTCCAAAATTTGCAGTAATTGGTGGCGGAAGTTGGGCTACAGCTATTGCAAAGATGCTTTGTGTAAACCTTGACGAAATTGCTTGGTACATGCGAAGTCAATCGGCCATTGACCATTTAAAAGCAGAAAGGCATAATCCCAATTATTTAAGCTCAGTCGAGTTTGACATCAATAAATTAAAATTGACTAATGATATTAATGAAGCCATAGCATATGCAGATTATTTAATTTTTGCGATTCCTTCGGCCTTCCTTAGTAAAGAGTTGGAGAAGTTAACGGTTGATTTGAAAGGCAAAGTTATTTTCTCGGCCATTAAAGGAATTGTGCCGGAAACTTTTTTAATCGTTGGAGAACATTTTCATAAAAATTTTGATATTCCATATGATAATATAGGTGTGATTACCGGTCCGTGTCATGCGGAAGAAGTGGCTTTAGAAAGATTGTCTTATTTGACTATCGCTTGTGCCGATGCTAAAAAAGCCAAAGTGATGGCTAATAATTTGAGTTGTCATTTTATCAAAACCAAAATTTCCGATGATATCATTGGCACCGAATATGCCGCGATGTTGAAAAACATTTACGCGATTGCTGCCGGAATTGCCCATGGCTTAGGTTATGGAGATAATTTCCAGTCGGTTATAATGAGTAATGCCATTCGCGAAATGAAACGATTCATCAAGAAAGTACACAAAATGAAGCGTAACATCAATAACTCAGCTTATCTGGGAGATTTATTGGTAACCGGTTATTCTGTTTTTTCCCGAAACCGTATGTTCGGAAACATGATTGGTAAAGGATACACAGTCCAAGCGGCGCAACACGAAATGAGTATGGTGGCCGAAGGGTATTATGCTGTCAAAAGTGCATACAAACTAAACCAAGACTACAAAGCCAAAACGCCCATCATTGATGCAGTGTATGAAGTTTTATACGAAGGCAAAGAAGCCAAAAAAGTATTCAAGAAATTAACCGAAAAATTAGACTAAGATGAGCGAAAGATGGAAATACCAATTGAAATTCGGCGGATTTTGGGGTGTATTTATGGTTGTTTTTATGACACTGTTTGAAATTAGTGAAAAGCCTTTTACCGAACAAATCAGTTCTTATAATTTCTATTTCAGAGCGGTGGTTTATTTGGCCGTCGGCATTTTTGTTTTGGGTTATTTCAACTGGAAAGCCAAAGTAAAAAGAGAAAACAACAAATAACTTACCTCACGATTACCCCATTCACAAACAAGATCGGCACTTCTTCGGTGGCGCGTTCGTTGATCATATTTTTGCGGAAAGTGAATTTTTTATCATATAAAGTATTCCCGATAAAATAAGTCACCATAAACTCGTTGTTGAGTTCCAAAACGCTTTTCTCCACCATTTCTATTTTGACGGCAGAAACCGATGGTACTTGCATAAAAGCATGGCGCAAGAGCGACGTTTTTTTCATTTCCCCATCAATCGTACCAAAAGCTTTGGAAACGACCATTACAGAGTCTAAATCGAAGTCGGAGTCGTTAATTAAATACACATACCAAACCTTTTCCATAAAGTCGTCGCTCCATTCCTGAACGGCCGCCAGGAATACGTTTTCTACTTTCGGGATGGTGATGTCTTTTTTCATTAGAAAAGGGATTAGGGATAAGAAATAAGGGATAAGACTTTTGACTTTTCCCTTATCCCTTTTGACTTTATTTTAAATACTCGACTTGAATTGCTCCAAGAAACGAACGTCATTTTCGTAGAACATTCTGATGTCGCCAATTTGATAAAGTAACATAGCAATACGCTCGATACCCATTCCAAAAGCAAAACCGTTGTATTCTTCCGGATTGATGCCGCAGTTTTTCAATACATTCGGATCGACCATTCCGCAACCCATGATTTCCAACCAACCGGTTCCTTTAGTGATGCGGTAATCGGTTTCGGTTTTTAAACCCCAATAAATATCCACTTCAGCACTTGGTTCAGTGAATGGGAAATAACTTGGTCTTAAACGGATTTTTGATTTGCCGAACATTTCTTTGGTGAAATATAAAAGCGTTTGCTTCAAATCGGCAAAGGAAACGTCTTTGTCAATATACAAACCTTCGACTTGGTGGAAAATACAGTGCGAGCGCGAAGAAACCGCTTCGTTTCTGAAAACCCTTCCCGGAGAAATGGTTCGGATAGGCGGTTTGTTGTTTTCCATATAACGCACCTGAACCGATGAAGTGTGTGTTCTCAACAATACATCAGGATTGGTTTGGATGAAAAACGTGTCTTGCATATCGCGCGCCGGATGGTATTCCGGTAAGTTCAACGCGGTAAAGTTGTGCCAATCGTCTTCTATTTCCGGACCTTCGGAAACGTTGAATCCGATGGTAGAAAAGATGTCGATGATTTGGTTTTTAACAATCGAAATAGGATGACGAGAACCAATTGTAATCGGCTCAGCCGGACGCGTTAAATCGCCGTAGAAACCTTTTACTTCTTCTTTGCTTTCCAATTCTTCCTGAATGGCTTTTACTTTTTCTTCAGCCACCGTTTTCAGGGTATTGATAACTTGTCCGAAGTCTTTTTTCTGGTCGTTCGGGATATTTTTGAATTCGGTGAAAAGTTCTTTCAATAAACCTTTACTGCCCAAATACTTGATGCGGAAATTTTCTAAAGCTTCTTTGTTTTTGGTATTGAAGGCCTTAGCTTCTTCGATATGTTCTTTAATCTTGTCTATCATCGGTCTTTTATTTCATACAATTCGCCCAAAGGCTCGGGTCGTTGAAGGTGCAAATTTAGGATTTTTTAGTGATTAGTTTGAATAGAAAATTTGCTAATTACTAATTACTACTCACTAATTACTCAATTACTTCCTTTTCCAGGAAGTAATTGACAATGGCTTCTTTCATTAAAACCGATTGTTCTCCTGCTTTTAGAGGCGGTAATTCTTCTTTGACTTTGTAATGTGGCCAACCTTCTTTGTCGACAAAGTCAAATTCGTAATAGCCATAAGGCTCGAGCAAACGGCAAATGGCAATGTGCATCAGGTTGACTTTCTCGTCTTTTTTGAAGGTTTGGTGTACTTTTCCAAGTTCTTGCACTCCGATTAAGTATATAATGGCATCCAAGTCGAGCAAATCTCCTTCCGCAAATTGATTGGAAAGAATTTGCACAACTTTATCCCAGCGTTGTTTTAGTTGTTCGTCTCTTGACATTTTTTGAGTTATGAGTTATGAGTTATGAATGATGAGTTATTCATAACTTGTCGCAAAGATAGTCAGCTAAAAGCTAAAAGCTGTTTGCTAAAAGCTAATTCTTTATTTCCTTAATCGCACTGTCTTCAATCCAACCTTTAGTTTCGTCGGTGAGTTCTACTTTTTTCCAATTGGCTATGCTTTCCAGGATGTAGACTTTGGTTCCTTCGTGTAATACAGTGGCATCAGGGCTATTCACTTTTGGTTCGTTTTTTAAAGCGGCTGTTTCGGCAAAAATGATGGCCGGTTTTTCATTTTCCATGCGGCTTCTTTCATAAAATCCGGAGGCAACAGCGAGACCTATTCCAACCAACCAACCAAACATTCCAAAGAAGAAAACGCGTTTCAAAACGGTTTTCTGTGAAAAGTAATATCCGGCAAAAAAAGCCAAAAACAAAAAGGCGAAAACCACAGCTATCCATGCCCAAGTGTCATAATGGTATTGGGAAGTAAAATCGGAAAGCAGTTTTTGAAAGCCTACTTTCGGGATGACTTTGATGTCATCGATGGTCATTTTTCGGGCGAAGTCTAAGTTCGTTTTGATTTCTTCGTCATTCGGACTTAACAACAACGCTTTTTCGTAATTATAAATCGCCGGTGCTACTTGGTGCAATTTATAGTAAGCATTGCCCAAATTAAAATATACTTCAGCCGATTCTTTCCCCGAATCCAGGATACTTTCAAAACTGTTTACAGCTGCTTGGTAGTTTTCTTTTTGGTAGTATTCATTGCCTTGTTCAAGTGGCGATTGTGCCCAAATGATTTGGGTAACGAATAGCAATATAAAGTATAATTTGTTCATGTTGCTACTTATTTAATTTGTTTTTCTAAGGCCGAAATAATACTCACCGCTTTGTCATAATCCAGTTGAATAGCCGTTTCTGAAGACGGTGCATATCTCGCAAATTCACAGTTTTCGGTTAAGGCTATAAATTCGGAAATGGTTTCCGATTGGGCGCTTCTTTCCGTTAGAATCTCGGTTATTTTTTCCTTACTCATATCCGAAGTTTCAATATTCAATTTGGCTTTCAGAAAATTGTGCAGGGCTTTTTCCAAGGCGATGTAAAACGGTTCTTTGTTACCCAAATGTTTTTTGGCTTCGCCCAAATATTTTTTAGCCAACGCATTTGATTTCTTGATTTTGTTGCCAATGACATCCTTATCTGAAGCTTCTTTTCTTCGTTTCCCGACAACGAGTAACGGAATCGCCAAAAACGGCAAAAACACCAAAGAATAAAACAATCCCGAACCCAGAAAATCTTCTTTCTCCATTGATTTCAGAGTTGTTTTTTGTTTGTTGAAAGCGAAAGATTTGGCCACTTCCACTTTATTTTTAACCACTTCGCTCGGATTTGGTTTTTCTCCTGAAGCCACGCTCGGACCATCTAAAACGTTTATGGTTATCGGCTGTGAAGCAATGGTTTTGTAGCGTCCTGCATTCAAATCAAAATACGTAAATTTCATTGGTTTGATTTGGTAATTACCCTTGAATTGCGGAATAATCGTGTACTTGTCCGAAATTCTTCCGGTCATTCCGGTCAAAGGTGTGGAGACGTTTTCATCGTGTACCGGATCATACATTTCCAGCGCCGAAGGCAAAACAGGCTTTGGTAATGAGAATAATTTCAAATTTCCTTTTCCTACCACGCTAACGGTTAATTCTAATGATTCTCCGTTTTTAAGCGTGGTTTTAGAAGGGTTGACTTTAAAATCAAACTGACCAACTGCACCCGAAAAATCTTCCGGTTTTCCGGCTTCGGGCAATGGTTTTACGTTGATGATTTTGCTTCCGGCAGAAACGCGTTTGCTGTCTTCTACCATCAAAGGTTGTCCCCAAAAATTTCTTCGGTTGGTTGGCACTTGGCAATCGATATCTAAGGAAAGTGGTTCGATTTCGAGTTTACCTGACTTTTGAGGATACAATACCGTTTTTCTCAATACTACATAGCGATAGCGTTCGCCTTTGAACATGCCGTCTTCGGCTTTGAGTTGTTTGATATCGATATTTTGGCTCCAAAAATCATTGTATTTGGGTTTGTTCAATTCGCGCCAATTCGAAATCCCGATATTGTAGCTGAAGTACAATTTGTAAACCACCGTAATCGGTTCGTTGAGGTAAGGATTGGCTTTGGAAATATCGGCAACCAAGTAGATGTTTTCATCGGCGGTTATTGCCGGTGCTTCATTCGGATCTTTGGGCAATTGTACCGCATTGGTCACATTGATTTTTACGGGCGAGGTTTTGTAGATTTGACCGTTGATTTCAATAGATGCTTGTTTGATCGTCAAATTACCTTTTTGCGTAGGCAATAAAATGTAGATATACGACTTGTTGAACGAACTTTTCCCGTTAACCCAAGACTGACTAACGGATTGACTCGGACCGCCAACGACTCTGAAACCCGAGGATTCAAAAGCCGGCGGTACAAAATTATCGCCATCGGCATTCATGGTAAATTCTATGCGCAATCTTTCATTGATGCCTAAAGTGTTCTTACTTACTTTGGCCTCAAATTGGACTTGCGCCATCAGCGCATTGGTGATTAAAAGAAATGTTATTAGGAACCTTTTCATTTTCAAATTAAATCATTTTCAAATTGATTACCAGTCTTTCTCTGTTTTTTTAGGATTGGCTTGTACTTTTTGTTTGTTGACTTTATCCTGAACTTTTTTCTCTTCGTTGTTTACTGCATCCAACAAATTTTGCAAACGCTGTTTTGAAACGCCGCCCGGTTGTGGTTGCGGTTTTCCTTGGTTTTTGTCTTTGTTGTCTTTTTTATCTTTATCGTTTTGACCGTTTTTGTCTTTGTTTTTATCGTCTTTTTTGTCCTTGTCTTTGTTTTCTTTTTGGTCTTCTTTTTGATTTTTTTTGTCCTTGCTTTTATCGTCGTTCTTTTTTGGCGGATTGTCTTTTAGGAATTTTTTGGCCAAAGCATAATTGTATCGGGTTTGCTCATCTGCCGGATTGTTTCTCAACGCATTTTCATAGGCTTGAACCGCACCCGAATAATCTTTGCTTTTCATTAAAGTATTGCCGATGTTGTGATAAGCCAAGTGTTTTTCTGTTCGTGTTTTGGCATTTTTTAAAGCTTTGGCATAATGGTATTTTGCTTCCTCGTTATGATTTTGACGGTAAACTGCATTCCCCAAATTATATGGAGCGATAGCCTTTTTAGGACTTTTGGATTTCGAAATTCGGTATTCTGCTTCGGCATCAGCGTATTTTTTTTCGAGAAAAGCTTCGTTTCCTTTAGGCAAATTGGTGTCTTTTTCCTTGTTTTGAGCTTTCGCCAAAAAGGAAATCAGAATTAAACTGTATAAAATGATCTTTTTCATTTATTATTGTCATGTTTAGACGCAATGCATTGCGTCTTTACGGTTTTTCATTAAATAAATTCATCTTCTCTACCCATTTGGTTTTTTTCTCCAACAAGAATATATCCAAAAACAACAAGAAAAAAGCAAACCCTAAAAACCATTGGAACTGCGATTTGAAATCGGACATTTGTGTGCTTTCAAATTCTGTTCGTTGGATGTTATCCAGAGCATTTTTGACATAATCTAAAACTGCTTTGGTTGAATTACCGTCAACATAACCGCCGCCACTGATTTTAGCAATTTCTTTCAGTACAGCCGGATTTCTTTTGGTAATGACCACTTCATCGTTTTGGTCTCTTTGGAAACTTTGTACAACACCGTTTCGCTTTAACGGAATCGGACCGCCTTTTTCGCTTCCTACGCCTATGGTGATGATTTTTAAGCCTAGTTTTTTAGCTTCTTCCGCCGCATCAGTAGACACTTCAGAATGGTCTTCTCCGTCGCTGATGATGATTAACAACTTGTTGGTCTTGTCTTTTTTATCAATAAAAGTGGTGGCCAAATTAATAGCTTGGTCAATCGATGTTCCTTGGGCCGAAATAATCCCCGGATTCATGCTTTGCAAGAACATTTTTGCCACACTGTAATCTGTAGTAATCGGTAAAACCGGGAAAGCACTACCGGAGTAGGCTACAATTCCTATTCGGTCACTACCTAAGTTATTGATGATTTGGGAAACCAGCTGTTTGCTCTTATCTAATCGATTTGGCGCTACGTCTTCGGCCAACATACTTTTGGACACGTCAATCGCAAAAACGATATCGATGCCTTCTCTTTTTACGGTTTCTAATTTGGTTCCCATTTTAGGATTAACCAAACTGATAATCAAACAAGTCAAAGCCAAAAGAAAAACAACCAATTTCAAAACCGGTTTGAAAATAGATTTCTCCGGACTTAATTTTTTTAGCAAATCCGTATCGCCGAATTCGCGTTGTTTTTTTCTTTTCCAATATTGTACATACAAGAACAGCATCGCCAATACCGGAATGGCAATCAAGAAATACAAATATCCTTTTTCTTCTAACTCGTACATATTCAATTATGAATTATGAATTTTAAATTATGAATTGCTTGTTGAATTTGAATAATTCGTAATTCGTAATTTCCCATTCGTAATTATTTATATAAAACTTCTGTAAACCGTGTTTCGCAATCCGAATTCTAACAAAAGTAAAATACCCGCTATCCAAACAAACGGTCTGAATTTTTCATCGTAATCGTAGAATTTGAGTTCCTGAATTTCGGTGGTTTCCAATTTGTTGATTTCGCTATAAATGGCTTCTAATTTACTGTTGTTGTTGGCTCTGAAATATTTTCCGCCGGTATTTTTAGCGATGGTTTGTAACAAATCGACATCAATTTCCACCGGCATCATTCGGAATAAAAACCCACCATTCGGCGCATAAGCATAAGGTGACATGGCATCACCGTTGGTTCCGATACCGATAGTGTACACTTTGATGCCATATTCTTTTGCAATTTGCGAAGCGGTTTCGGGCTCAATAAAACCGGCATTATTCACCCCGTCAGTCATTAGAATTATCACTTTGCTTTTGGCTTTGCTGTCTTTCAAACGATTCACGGCAGTGGTTAATCCCATCCCGATTCCGGTTCCGTCTTGCAACACATTGTCGTATTTGATGCCTCGAATGGCCTCTTGAACAATGCCTTTGTCGCTAGTGACCGGAGTTTTGGTATAAGCTTCGGCAGCATAAACTACAATTCCGATGCGGTCATTAGGTCTGCCTTCAACAAAATTGGCGGCCACTTTTTTCAAAGCTTCCATACGGTTGGGCTTTAAATCTTTGGCCAACATACTGCCCGAAACGTCAATGGCCATTACAATATCAACTCCTTTGGTCGATTTGGTTTGGCTGCTGATGTCTACTTTTCGCGGTCGTGCCATGGCAATGATTAACGAACTCAAGGCCAATAAGCGCAAGACAAATAAATACGGTTTTAGTTTGGCTAACAATGATTTTTCGGCTTTAAAACCTCTGACCGAACTTATCTTCAAGGTTGCCGATTGGTTTCTTCTGAAGAATTGCCATGCGATAGCCGCCGGAAGCAGTAAAAACAACCAGAAAAATTCAGGATTTAAAAAACTTACTTCTTTCATTCTTGTGTGGTTTGCAATTCGACCGAGTTCAATATTCTTTCTGTAATTTGTTGACCGTATTTGTCGCCTTCTCGATGCATGATTACGATTTGCTGTAATCCGCCATTTTGGGCAAAAACCAGCAGTTCGTAATACATTTTTTCAGATTTTTTCTGAACAGGATCAAAAGCAGTCATGGTGCCGTAGGCTTTTCTGCCGCTAATGCCTTTTTGAGTGCCGAAATCTTCCGTTTTTACAATGATATTTTGTGCGCCTCTTGCTTCCATTGCCTTCAGAGAACCTTCGATGGATTTGTCTAAATCCATATTGCCTTCTTGTTTAAAGGTTGTTGTTGATACTAAGACGTAAAAATTATCAAACATACTTCCGTATCCGAACATTTGCATGTCTTTGATCATTCCTTTGGCTTCTTTTGGAATGAGTTTGGAAGCATCCATTCGCTTTAAAACTTTTGGCGTTTCCACTTTCACAGCCGGATTTCCGTAGTCACTATATATCCATTCGCCTTCGACTAAATCTTTGGTTGGATGCCCAATCAAATTGTCTTTGACATAATCATATCCTTTGAAATAAATTAAGCTGCCGAGCGCAATCACTATCATACCGACAACAATTCCGATGGTCGTAATGATTCTTACGCGCTTTTGTTTTTTGAGTTTTTGCAAACGCGCCAATTCTTTTTGTTGTTCGTTCCACAAAGCCAATTCATCGTCTTCTTCAACTACTTCCGGAATCGATTTATGGATGGTAACTATGGAATTTGAGATGCGTTTTTTGTCTTCTTCGATTTCATAATCGAGCGGCTTTACTTTGGCAAATTTCACCAAATCGGCTTGTTGTAAAACTTTTTCCAGATTTTCAACGGTTTCGTTGGAAAGCTTGAGTTTCTTTTGTTTGGCTGCTTTTCGCAATCCTTCTATAAGTTCCGAAGTCGTACTTTCCATCGCCGGAATGTGGATTTCTTCTTCTATATAATTTCTGGCGATATCGGTAAGTTCCGAGTAGTAACTTTTGATTTCTCCTTTTTGCCAAAGCTCTTTGCTTTCTAATTGTTGGAGTAAAGAAGTGGCTTTTTCAATAGGCGTTTTGAAAACTACGACTTCCTTTTTTTCCTCGGTCTGACTTTTTTTGATGAATTTGTAAATCAGAATTCCTGCAATCGCTATGACCAATAAAATCAACAGATAAATCCACCAAGTTCCCATAGGGCTTTCTACCTTGACGATGTCTTTGATGTCATACATTTTTTGTTTCAAGGTATCGACTTTAACGTCATTAACTTCCACCTTGATACTATCAGAAAAAACAGTTTTACCATTGATGATAACCGGTACTTTCGGAATGAGGTACTTTCCGGAATCGAATTTTGTCAGGCCGTATTTTTTAATCAATTCGTAGCGCGCGCCTTTTTTTACGGTGTCAATTTTATAGGATTGTATCACTTCCAGAGCGCCGAAAAACTTACTTTCCGGGAATTTTACTTTGGAGAAGGTATCGACATCGGTTTTTAACGTGAGTTTGAACTCGGCTCCGATTTTGTTTTTCTTAGTATTTACAGTGGTTGTGACCTTAGGTTGTGACCAAAGGGCAATCGATAATAAGCATAGAAGAACAGTTAATTTAGCTTTCATTTTTCTTATCTCGATTTAAAATAACCCAACAATTTGGTGACATAACTTTCATCAACACGAGTGTTGACGGTTCCTGAACCACACTTGGAGAAAATATCTTTGAAATAATTTACCTTATCTTGGTACTGTTTTTCGTAACTCATTCTGGCCTTTTTTGAACCGGTATTTACAATTAAGACTTCGCCAGTTTCGGCATCTTCCATTTCCACCATTCCTATATTCGGCATTTTTTCTTCGCGAATATCATACACTCTGACACCGGTAATATCGTGTTTTTTCCCCGCAATTTTTAAGGTTTTCTCGTAATCGTCTTCGACCATAAAATCGGAGATGACAAAAACAATGGCTTTTTTCTTTTGCGTACTCGATAAAAATTTTAATGCCTGGGATAAATCGGTTTTTTTGCTTTTGGGTTGGAATTCAATTAGTTCACGAATGATTCGCAATACATGCGATTTTCCTTTTTTGGGCGGAATGTACAATTCGATTTGGTCGGAGAATAAGATTAAACCGATTTTATCATTGTTTTGGGTTGCCGAAAACGCCATGGTTGCGGCAATTTCGGTTACAATTTCACTTTTCAGTTGATTTTTAGTTCCAAAACTT